>CALZKB010000059.1 GCA_945787575.1 Thermoanaerobaculia bacterium
CTCGACCGGGTCATAGAGAAAGGGGATCAGGAAGGCGACGATCCTCTCGCTCTCGACTCCGCGGTTGGCGAGTAGCCCCAAGGCGAAGAGCGCGGCGATTGTAGCCTGCAGGCTACAATCGCCCGAGATGATCGAGACGATCACGGTCTCAACCGACGGCCAAGGGCTCTACGAATTCACCGCCGAAGTGGCGCGAGTCGTGGCCGGCTCGTCGGTAGCCGAAGGTCTCTGTACGCTCTTCGTGCGTCACACCTCGGCAAGCCTCACGATTCAGGAGAACGCCGATCCCTCGGCGAGGCGGGATCTCGAAGCCTGGCTCCAACGCCTGGTACCCGAGAACGACCCCCTCTACACCCACACCTCGGAGGGTCCCGACGATATGCCGGCACACGTCAAGGCGGCGCTGACCGCGACCTCCCTCGGTATTCCGATCTTCGACGCCAAGCTCGCGCTCGGCACCTGGCAGGGGGTCTATCTCTGGGAGCACCGTCGCCGGCCGCACCGCCGCCAGGTGGTCGCGCACGTGGCAGACTGAGGCCGCAGATGCGCCGTCTTCTCCTGGTCAGCACTTCGACGACTCACGGCACCGGATACCTCGAACATTGCGCCGCCGAGGCTCGCCGCCTGTTCGCCGGAAGCCGCAGCCTCGCCTTCGTGCCGTATGCGGTCCATGATCTCGACGCCTACGCCGAGGCTGCTCGTGGCGTCTTCGAAGGCTGGGGCTTCGAGCTCTCTTCGGTCCATCGTGAACCGACGCCGGCGGCGGTCGTCGAGCGCGCCGACGGACTCTTCATCGGCGGGGGCAACACCTTCCGCCTGGTCCGTGAGCTCCACCGGCAACGGCTCATCGATCCGATTCGCCGGCGGGTAACCGACGGAATGCCCTACATGGGCACGAGCGCCGGCTCCAACGTCGCCTGCCCGACGCTGTGCACGACCAACGACATGCCGGTCGTCGAGCCTCCTTCCTTCGAAGCGCTAGGCCTCGTCCGCTTCCAGATCAACCCCCACTATCTCGATCCCGACCCGACCTCGACCCACATGGGCGAGACCCGCGACCAGCGGCTCGCGGAGTTCCTCGAGGAGAACGACCGCACCGTCGTCGCCCTGCGCGAGGGCGCCATGCTGTCGGTTCGAGGCGATACGATGACCCTCCTCGGTCGCCCCGGCGGCAAGCTGTTTCGCCGAGGCCAGGAGCCTCGGGATCTGGCGGACGGGACGGATCTGAGCGATCTGCTGGCCGAGCGCTCGAGCGGCTGAGCCGCCAGGCCCGGACCGCCTACCTTCCGAGCAGCCTCATGTCGCGATCGCTTCCCGCTCTGACCTTCCTCGCGCTGTGCCTCACCGCCGCGGCGCTCCCGGCTCAGGTCCCCGACGACTGGTCGATCGAGCGACAGGAATGGCGACGCGAAGCTTCAGAGGTCGCTCGGGCGCGCCTCGTCAACCACTACGGAGACATCCGGGTTCGCCCGGCTCCCGACGGCGAGGCCTACGCGCTCGCCAACATCCAGCGCCACGTCGACGACCCGCGTCGGGCGCAGGTCGAGGTCCGCGTCGACGGCGCGGAACTGGTGGTTGCGGTGACCTGTCCAGATGCCACGGGTCAGGAGCCCGCGGCGTGGAGCCGGCGGAGAGTCGATCTCACCGTGCTGGTGCCGCCGGGGACCCGGCTTCAGGTGACGACCGCGGCCGGACTCGCGGAGATCCGCAAGACGCGAGGCAGCCTCGAGATCGAGACCGAGACGGGGGAGATCCGCACCACGACCTACGGCAGCGTCGATGCGCGAAGCGTCCACGGCAGGATCCAGTCCGAGCTCCTGAGCCCGACTTGGGAGCCTGCGGCCCGTTTCGAGACGGTCAACGGCGACATCATGCTTACCCTCGCTCGCAACGTCTCGGCGGTCGTGCGAGCCGAGACTCGCGGGGACTTGACGACCGACTTCTCGATCACCATCGAGCGCGACCTCGAAACCGGCGACAAGTCGGCGCTTGCCGCCATCGGCGGATCCGAGGCATCCTTGACCGCGAAGAGCGTCAACGGCGCCATCAAGCTCTTGCAGACATCTCTCCGGCCGCAACCTGGAGACGCCTTCTAGAAGGAATCCACCTATGACTATTCGCGCCGTAGCTCCCGTCTCCGTTTGTTGTCTTCTCGTCTCGACCGTCGCTGGAGCAGAGCCCGAAATCGTGAGAGGTGCCGAGGTCATCGGCGGGCCGGTCGTCCCCACCGTCTTTTTCGGCGACCTCCGCGACCTGCCGGCACCCGAGCCGTGGAAGCCCGGCGACCCGATCAAGGAGGTGCCGAAGATCCGGTACGGGCAGGAGGTGCCCTACGGCGGACCCCAGACCCGTGATCCGTTGATGGACCTCTCCCCCGTCGACCCTTCGGACGGTAGTGACTACGTCGTCTCGATCAACCAGGACGGCCAGAGCTTCAGCGGCGTCCAGCCTCCCGACCCCGATGGCGCCGTCGGTGTCGACTACTACGTTCAGATGATCAACTCCGTCGGCGGCTCCTCGTTCGTCGTCTACGACAAGGGGGACGGCAGCGTCGCGGCCGGTCCGGTCACCACCGACTCGCTGGGGTCCGGCGACTGCTCTTCGGGCTTCGGCGATCCCATCGTGCTCTACGACGAGCTGGCCGGGCGGTGGATGATCAGCGAGTTTTCCGACTTGGCCAACGCGGTGTGCGTCTACACCTCGAGAACTTCGGATCCGGTGAGCGGCGGCTGGTGCAACTACCAGTTCGACACTCCGAACTTCCCGGACTATCCGAAGTACGCGGTTTGGCCCGAAGCGATCGTCATGACCAGCAACGAGGAGGGCTCACCGCCGCCGGTCTACGCCTTAGACCGCGCCAACCTCTACAGCCCCGACGGCGTCAGCTGCCCCACCGCTCGCCCGTTCCAGCGGATGACGGTGACCGGACTCCCCGGCTTCATCTTCGAGGCGCTCACCCCGGCTGACCACGACGGCACCCCGCCGCCGGCCGGCGCTCCCGCCCATGTCGCCCGTCATCGTGACACCGAGGCGCACGGGCCGACGGGTCTGCCGACCGTCGACCAGCTCGAGCTGTGGGAGTTCACCGTCGACTTCGACACCCCCGCCAACACCATGCTCGTGGGCCCCCAGGTCATCGAGATCAGTGAGTTCAGCTCGGATCTCTGCGGGCTGAGCACCTTCAGCTGCCTCAACCAGCCCGGCGGGGCTGACCTCGATCCCCTGCGGGAGGTGATCATGAACCGGCTCCAGTATCGCAACCTCGGAGGCAACGAGGTGCTCGTCGGCAACATGGTGACCAACACCGGCACCGGCACCGGCGCCGACGACGCGGGGGTCCGCTGGTTCGAGCTACGCAAGACCGGCGGACCCTGGAGCCTGTTCCAGGAGGGGACCATCTCGGTCCCCGGCGAGAACCGCTGGATGGCCGGCACGTCCATGGACGTCAACGGCAACATCGTGGCCGCCTACGTCCATGCCGCCCGCGCCGCCGCCTCGAGCGACATCTTCCCGAGCCATGAGTACTCGGGACGCCTGGCCGCCGATCCGACCGGCACGATGCCGCGCGGCGAGAACAACCTGGTAGTCGGCGGCGGCTCGAACTCGAGCTTCCGCTACGGGGACTACAGCGACGTCTCGGTCGATCCGGTCGACGGCTGTACCTTCTGGTGGACCGGCGAGTACAACCCCAGCAGCCAGTGGGCGACGAGGATCTCGGCTTTGAAGTTCGACGCGTGCGCACCGGTCGACCCGACGATCTTCGTCGACGGCTTCGAATCCGGCGACACCAGCGCCTGGTCGACGACCGTCCCCTGATCGCAATCCGCCCTCGCCCTTGGCTCGGTGGCCGGCTTCGCCGGCCAGGTGCCTTTGTTTCTTGGGGTCGCCCTCCGGCGACCCGGCTACAGGAGGCGGCGGCGGATGCGGCCGCGGCGCGGGCCCGCCAGCTCGACGTAGGGGGGGACCCCCTCCACTTCCTTGCGGGTCATCTTGCGCCCGAGGGCCGCCTCGATCCGCCGGATCATCTCGCGATCGCGCCAGGTCGCGATGGTCGACACCCTCCCCAGCAGCTTGCCGCGCGCCGTCCGGCCCGCCCGGTGGATATAGTCTTCGACCGTCTCGGGCGGGTTGAAGTTGATGATGTGCTCGATGCGCGGAATGTCGATGCCGCGCGCCGCCACGTCGGTGGCGACCAACACTCGATGCTCGCCCTCGCGAAATCCCTGCAGCGCCTGGGTGCGCTGCGCCTGGGTCCGATCCGAGTGGATCCGTTCGACCGGATGGCCCTCGACTTCGAGCTGCCGGCAAGCCCACTCCGCGTCGATCTTGCGGCGTAGAAAGACCAGGGTGCTGCCTTCGTCGTTGGCGAGTAGAGCGATCAGGCAGCGTTTCTTGTCCTTCTCCTCGACGAGACAGAGCTCGTGCTCGATCCCCTCGGCCGCGCCGCCCTCGGGCGTCAGATCGATGGTCACCGGGTCCCGCATGAACTGCCGGGTGAGACCCGCCACCTGGCTCGGCATCGTCGCCGAGAACATCATCGTGCGACGCTCCCTGGGCAGAGCCTGCAGGACCCTTCGAATCTGCGGCAGAAAGCCGAGGTCGAGCATGTGGTCGGCCTCGTCGATCACGAGATCTTCGAGCTTGTCGAGCCGCACAGTGCCGCGCTCCAGGTGATCGAGGAGCCGGCCCGGCGTCGCCACTACGAGGTCCGGGTGTCGCTTCAAGGCGTCGAACTGAGGCCCGATCCGGACGCCGCCGATCAGCAGCACCGTCCGCAGATGATGACTCCGGCCGAAGACGTCGAGGAACTTCTTGGTCTGCATCGCGATCTCGCGAGTCGGGCTCAGAATCAGTCCGCGCACCCCCTTCCCGTGTTGATGGCGCTCGGCGAGCGGCAGCCCGAAAGCCGCGGTCTTGCCCGAGCCGGTCTGCGCCAGCCCGATCACGTCGCGTCCCGCCAGCGCCTCGGGGATCACCGCAGCTTGAATGGGCGTCGGGTGGGTGAATCCCAGTTCGTCGAGCGCCTCGAGGACGGCAGGGCCGAGCGCAAAGGAGCCGAAGTCCAGTCCGTCAACCTGCTGTTGCGGGATGCTCTGGTCGGTCATAGGGCGCCGATTCTACCCTCACCTCGTCCCCTGCCGCTCGAATCGCCCTTTCGGGTAGGCTGGCTCACCTACGAGCAGGCCTCATGAAGAGACTACCCCGAACCTTGAGTCCCGCCGAGATCCGAGTGCTCGGATCGCTCCTCGAGAAGGAGCAGGCGACCCCCGACTACTATCCGATGACGGTGAACGCGGTCACCAATGCGTGCAATCAGAAGACGAACCGCGATCCGGTGATGAATCTCTCGACTACGGAGGTGCAATCGACGCTCGACCTTCTCTTCAACGAGGACGTCCTCGCTTGGCGAAGCCGAAGCGGACGCGCCACCAAGTGGAAGCACAATGTCGATCGGCGCTGGCAGCTCACCGGGCCCACCAAGGCCGTGCTCACCCTTCTCCTGCTCCGGGGACCACAGACCATCGGCGAACTGAGATCCCGCAGCGAGCGACTCTACCCATTCGACGATCTCCTGCAGGTCGAACAGGCACTGAGCGAGCTGGCCGACGGCGAGGAGCCGCTCGTTCGCGAAATGTCTCGGGCCCCCGGTCAGAAGGAGAACCGATGGACCCACCTCGTGGTCGACGCCGCAGCCGGCCGCGACGGGGAGCCGGCGCCAGCCGCCGCCGCGGATTCGCCTCGGCTCGACCGGCTGACTTCCCTGGAAGAGCGGGTCGCCAGGCTCGAAGAGGAGCTCGCACGCCTGCTCGGAGCCAACCGGGGGGCTGCGCAGTGAACGACCTCATGGATCGTACGTTTCGACGAATCGAACGGCAGTTCGGGGAGATGGAGTCGCTGATCGAGCATCACGGTCATCGCGCCGACCGCGTATCGGAGTGGTCGATCGGCCAACATCTGGACCACCTCCTGAGGGCCGATCGCGGCATCCTGCGATCGGTCGAGACCCCGAGCGAGCAGTCGCTGCGGCCGTTCTCGACGCTCGGACGTCTCGTTCTCCTGCTGCGTTGGATCCCTCGAGGCAAGGGGCGAGCTCCCAAGAGCACCCTCCCCGAGGAGCCGACGCCGGAGTCGCTATCTGCCGAGCTCGGCCGAATCCTCGATCTCGCCGCCAGGCTCCGCGAAGACACCGAGAGCCACGAGAGCCCGACCTTGGTCGCTCGCCACCCGATCTTCGGCGGCATGACCGTGGCACAGTGCTGGCGTTTCATGGAGGTCCATCACCAACACCATCTGAAGATCGTCCATGACATCCGGCGCGCGATCCCTCAGTAGTCCGGAAGGACCCGTGCCAGAAGCGCCAGGGTAAGGGGGAGCCTGGCTACTCGTTGACTCGCTCGACGTAGCTGCCGTCTTCGGTCGCGATCCGGACCTTGTCGCCGATGTTGATGAAGGGCGGCACCTGGACGGTCATCCCGGTGTTGATCGTCGCATCCTTCAAGACGTTGGTGGCGGTGTTGCCCTTCGCCGGATTCTCGATCGTGTCCATCACCTCGAACACCATCTTCTGGGGCAGCTGGATGCCGATCGCGCGCCCCTCGTACATCGTGACGTCGGCCTCGGCGTTCTCGGTCAGGAAGCCCGCGCCGAAACCGAGCAGCTCGCCCGGGATCGTCAGCTGCTCGTAGCTCTCCAGATCCATGAACACGTAGTTCTCGCCGTCCTTGTAGAGATACTGCATCGGCTGGGTCGTGACGTCGGCGGTCTCCATCTTGGTGCCGGCGCGAACCGTGTGATCGATCACCTTCCCGCTGACGATCCCCTTGAGCTTAAAGCGCACGAAGGCACCGCCCTTTCCCGGCTTGTGGTGGGCGCGCTCGAGAACGGTGTATAGCTCGCCGTCGTGCAGTAGCTTCTTTCCTGGTCGGCATTGATTGGCATCGAGTACACCCATGGCGGGACTCCTTCTTGTCGGGCGCTCCTCGGCGCCCGCGGGCTTGTCAGTAGAGATCGTACAGTGCGGCGAGTACCGCGGGACGCTCATTGTCTCGATTCCGGCACCCCGCGACAACCCACGGCGGCTCTAGCGTTAGCATACGGTCCCGCATGACTCCGCGAACGACAACTCTCGCACTGCTCTCTCTGCTCATCGCCTGCGACCCTCCGAAGCCGGCATCACTCGCTCCAAATGCCAGCCCGGAGATCGTCGAGGCGCTGCGCGAAGACCTCGCGACCTCCCGCCACCCGTCGGACGGCGGAGGCCGGGCGAGTCTGGTCGACGGTCCAGCCGAGCTGCCGGCAGGCGGCCAGGGTCGCTGGACCTTCGAGTACGAGACCGGCCCTACCGGTATCGCCGAGGGAGGCTGGATCTTCTTCCAAGCGCCGCCCTTTTGGAATTGGAGCACGCCGCAGACCACCGCGCCCTCCGCTCCGGGCTACACGGAAGTCTCGACGGCGGCTCACGGTGTCTCCCTGGAGGCGACGACCGTCGACCGCCAGCTCCTCGGGATCCGGATCGGCGGCCGGCCCCTCGAGGAAGGAGAGATCGTGCGCCTCGTGTACGGCAGCGGCCCGGCGGGTGCGCAGGCGGACCCGTTCGCCGAACGCCAATCCCCCTTCTGGTTCGCGGTCGACGGCGACGGCGACGGGATTCGCCAACTCGTACCCCAACCGCCGACCGTCGAGGTCGTCGGCGGCTCCCCCGCAAGCCTCATCTTGACTCTGCCTTCGGTGGCCCGCCCCGGGGCGGCGGCGCGACTCAGGGTCGCCGTCGTCGACGCTGCCGGCAACCTCGCCGGAGCGCCTCTCGAAGAGAGCGTTGCTCTCGTCTGGCTACGCCTCGACCGAGAGACGGAAGAGATGCCAATCGGCCTCCCCCAGACCGCCGATCTGGCGAGCCCAGTCGGCACTTCGATCGCCTTCCAGGCGCCGGCCACCGGCACCTGGCTGGTCCGCGCCACCGCCGGCGACGTCAGCGGCCGCAGCAATCCGATGGCGGTCACAACCGAGCTCCCGACCGTGCTCTGGGGCGACCTCCATGGACATTCGAATCTCAGCGACGGCACCGGTACTCCCGCCCAGTACTTCGCGTACGCTCGCGATGTCGCCGGACTCGACTTCGTCGCCTTGACCGACCACGACCACTGGGGCCTCCAACCGCTCTCCAGGAACCCGGAGATGTGGGAAGAGATCCGCGGCCAGGTGGCGGCATTCAACGACCCCGGGCGGTTCACCACGCTCCTCGGATACGAGTGGACGAACTGGCTGCACGGTCATCGCCACGTCCTCTATTTCGGAGACAGCGGGCCGGTCTTGAGCTCCATCGACCCCCGCTACGAGACGCCGGCGCAGCTGTGGGCGGCATTGCGCGGAATGGACGCGATGACCTTCGCCCATCATTCGGCGGGCGAGCCGGTGGCGACCAACTGGGACTACCCTCCCGACCCCGTTCTCGAGCCGATCACCGAGGTGGTATCCGTCCACGGCAGCAGTGAGGCGAACGGCGGACCACCGACGGTCCGCGGCGCGATCGCGGGCAACTATGTCCGCGACGCACTCGACCGCGGCTACCGCCTGGGCTTTATCGGTAGCGGTGACGGCCACGATGGTCACCCCGGCCTCGCACAACTCGCCAACCCCAGCGGCGGCCTCGCCGCAGTGCTCACGGAAGACCGAACCCGCGACGGGATCGCGACCGCCCTGCGCAGTCGCCTGACGTATGCCACCAACGGGCCTCGAATCCTCCTCCACGCGACCCTCGACGGCGCACCGATGGGATCGAACGTCACCGCCGCTTCGCGATCGGTCCTCGAGGTCGCGATCGCCGGCACCGAGCCGCTCGAGAGAGTCGACGTCATCCAGAGCGGCCGCCCGGTGGCGAGTCTCGACCTTCGGCGCCGATTTGTGGCGGGGGTCCAGCATCCGATCGAGGCAACCCGAAGCGGCGACTACGTCTACTTGCGGGTGATTCAAACCGACGGCGGGGCGGCGTGGTCGAGCCCCTTCTTCGTCGACTGAGTCTGCACGGCACTGAACCGAAGGATCACGTGCTGCGTATACCACGCATGCCGCGGCCCGTCCGACCCTCGCTCGCCCTCTGTTTGCTCGCTTGCGGCGTGGCGGTGGCCTCCGAGGAGCTGCCGGAAGGCGTCGTGCAGATCATTCCCCGGGGGCGGATCGCCGCGATCCTCGAGCCCGTTTTCGTGCCCGCGTCGGAAGCCGAGATCGCTGACGACGCGTGGATCTTGGGAGTCTCGATCGAAGGCGAGTCCCGCGCATACAGCCTCAATCTGCTCAATCGTCACGAGGTGGTCAACGACCGGATCGCCGATCGACCCGTCGCTGCGGTCTGGTGACCGCTCGCCAACACGGCCGTGGTCTACGACCGTCGACATCGTGAGCGCGAGCTGAACTTCGAGGCTTCGGGTGCCTTGCGCGGCGCCGCTCTCATCATGAGAGACCGGGAGACCGACAGTTGGTGGTCGATCATGACCTCGTCGGCGATCGGCGGGGCGCTCGAGGGCACCGAGCTGGTCGAGCTACCCGTCGGTCGCAAGATGACGTGGGGGGAGTGGAAAAAGCTCTATCCGGACACTCTCGCGCTTTCGGTCGAAGGCGCCGAGCACATCGAGGAAAGCCCCTATGCCGGTTACTTCGAGTCGGGCGACACCTTCCGCGACATTCCGCTCGACGACCGGAGACTCGAGCCGAAGGTCCCGATCTTCGGGGGGTGGATCGACGGTCGCCCCTACGCCGTCGCCCATTCGGATTTCGATGGCGGGGCGGTCTTCCCGCTCGACGGGGGGCGATCGTTGCTGCTCTTCCGCGAGTCGGGCTCTCCGATCTTCGCCTCGAGTCGCGCCTATCTTCTCGCAGGCGAGGTCGACCGTCCGGCGATCGAGCTCCTCGAAGCGATCGACAGCGACCTCCTCGTAGCCGAGCCGGTGAGCGGCTTCGACACGTTCTGGTACACCTGGGCTCTCACCAACGGCGACACCGTGCTTCTCCCCTGAGGCTGGCGTAAGCGTCAGCCTGAGCGCACGGGGTGAGCAACCGCGGCTGCCTCTTGTGCAACCTCCCGAAGGTGCGTAGCGTAGGACCTCAGGTCGCGGTGCGGTCGGCGCCGGGCCCCGATCCTCGACCCTCGACCCTCGACAAGGAGACCCCATGTCGCCCAAACTCGCCCTCGCCCTCGCCGTCGCTCTCGTCTCGACCCTGGTCTCCGGAGCCGCCTCCGCCGCCGAGCACCTCGTGGGCGGCGGCGTCCGGTTCTTCGAGACCGTAGACAACCTCGACGTCGACGATCTGGGCGCCATCGAGGACAGCGGCAACTCCTACATCTTGGCCTACGGGATCAATCCGGCGGGTCTCTTTCGTTTCGAGTTCAACCTCGAGTACATCGAGGACGGCTATGCGCCCGAGACCGGAGAGGTCCTCTCACCGCAGGCCCTGCTGCTGCTCGGTCAAACCCTCTACGGAGGCGTCGGCGTCGGCCTCGACCATCTCCCCGACAACACGGTCGGCGACGACACCTCGGATCCCTATTTCATCGGCCGCGTCGGCCTCGACCTTCTACTCTTGCCGCGGGTCCATCTCGACATCAACGCCAACTACCAGACCGACAAGTTCGACAAGGTCCTCGGCGGAGCCAGCTCGAACTCGATCACTCTCGGGGCACTGTTCCACTTTCGGGTGAAGTAGTCGGGGCGGCCGAGGGTCAATCGATCCCGCGACCGCTGACCAGATAGGTGGCGAAACTGCCCAGCCAGTGGCCGCCGGCGTAGTGCTCACCGGTGACCGCGGCGAGCCCGGCCTCGCGATGGGCGTCGGCGGCGGCGACCAGCGAGGCTCGCCGCCGGTCCGACCCGGGCAGGCCCGCGGCGATCCCTTCGAGCATCCACGCTCGGCTGAGATTCAGGCCGTCGAGATGGGCGAGCTTGCCGTCGCTCCGATCGCTGACGACGGCGGGCTCGAGCCAGCTCGCCGACCCGTCCGCGGGGATCTCCGGCAGGAACTGCGTGAGCCAGGCGGCAAACTCGTCGGCTCCGAGCAACCGGCGAAGGAAGTCGGCCTCGGCGATGCAAGGCGAAAGGAAGTCGTGTCCGGACGGTTCGTAGGAGAGCGGACAGGCGGTGTCCGCGAGGTAGAAATCGCGACCGCGCCGGACGAGCAGGGCCTCGGTGTCGGCGTCGCCGGCGATTCGTGCCCAGTCGAGGATCAGTCCGAAAGCGAAGGCAGTCTGCGCGTGCTCTCCGATGCGGATCGGGTAGGTGAGCTTCGGAATCCAGCTCGAGAGGCGCTCGACAGCTTCGGCCTCGAGCGGCTCGAGAGCTTGCGACCACTCTCGCGCCCGGGGATCGTCCCACTCGCGAAGCTCGGCCGCCAGCTGGAGCAGCCAGGCCAGACCGTAAGGGCGCTCGAACCCTTCGCGTCCCTCGGCGGCGAGATAATCCGCCTCGGCCGCAAGGTGGGCGGGCACCAGGCTCTCGCCTACCACCTCGAGTGCCGCGGCCGCGAAGTCGGCCTCCGGGAACGCGCGGGCGAGGCGCACGAGAAGCCAGTGACCGTGAACGGCCGAGTGCCAGTCGAAGCAACCCTTGAACGCCGGGGTCAGCTCACGCGGAGGCCGCACGTCCTCGTCGCTCGAGAGGACGTGTGCGATCTTGTTGGGGTATTCGCGATGGGCGCAGTCGAGCGCCAGCTCGGCGAATCGGGTCGCGGTCTCCACGTCGAACGTCGCCGCCGCGCTCGCCCCCGACAGGGTAGCCAGGAGCAGCATTGACCGCCAGCTGAGTCCTCGTGCGTCAACCATCGGCCCCGGCGATCGCTTCGACCTCTCGCCACACCCTCAGCAGGTTCTCGCCCAGGATCTTCTCGATGTCCGCCTCCGAGTAGCCCGCCTCGAGGAGCGCGGCGACGAGGTTCGGGTAGTGGGAGACGTCCTTGAGGCCGGTCGGGAGCGAGTCACCCACGCCGTCGAAGTCCGACCCGATTCCGACATGGTCGATTCCCGCCAGCTCGACGGCGCGGTCGATGTGGGCGACGACGTCGTCGATGCTCGCGTACTGGCGTGGGGTCTGCTCCCACCACTCGTCGGTGAACGCTTCGAGCGCCGGATCTTCCTCCTCGAGGCCGTTCTCTTCGGCGTAGGCGGCCCTCGCGGCGAAGGAATCTCGGGACTGCTCGTTGGCCTCCTTGGTCAGGAACGCGGAGCCGAAGTTGATCTGCACCACCCCACCGTTCTCGCCGAGTCGCTCGACCATCTCGTCGGACAGGTTGCGCTCGAAGCCCGGAGTGAAGTGGCGCAACGACGAGTGCGAGGCGATCACCGGTGCCGCGGTGACCTCCAACACCTGGAAGAACGCTTCGTCCGAAACGTGAGAGACGTCGATCATAATTCCAAGGCGGTTCATCTCGGCCACGACCTCGCGTCCGAAGGGGGAGAGACCGTTCCAGGTCTTCTCCGTGGCGTACGACGAATCGCAGATGTGGTTGTTCTCGGCGTGGGTGAGCGTAATGTAGCGAATCCCCCGCTCGTAGAAGTGGCTCAGGTACGCGAGATCGCCCTCGATCGGCGCGCCGTTCTCCATCCCCATCGGCAGCGACATGACGCCTGCCGCGAAGTGCGCCCGGACTTCGCCGACGCTACGCGCGACCGCGAACTTGTCCGGCCACCGCGCCTCGAACCCCGCGACCATATCGATGAGCTCCTCCGCAAAAGCGAAAGCGCCGTCGTTCTCCTTGGACGAAGGGACGTAGATCGACATGAACGGCGCATCGAGGCCGCCGGCGACGGCCCGTGGATAGTCGAAATCCCCACTCTCGGTGGGTTGCGAGATGTCCTCCATCGCTTCGCCGAGGCGGTAGGGAACGTCGATGTGGGTGTCGACGAGCAACAGATCGCGGGTCAGTCGCTCGGCCCGTTCGGCCACCGTCTCCGCCGCCGGCGCTTCCGGCGGCGGAGTCGCGCACGCCGCCACCGTCAACAGGAGGGCGGTCGACATTAGAGGGCCTAGTGCTCTCATCCTCGGATCTCCTGTGACGCTCCCACCTGGCTGTTACTCGTCGATCTTGACCGCGGGCACCTGACTCTCGAGGACCGCGGCATTGAGGGCGGGAAGCTCGGACTCCCAGACCGTCCGCAGTTTGGCGAGCTCGGCGTCGATCGCCGCGATCAGCTCGTCACGTACCGCGTAGGACTGCGCCGTCGGCGCAAAGTCACCTACGGAGGCCGAGCGGGCGACTCCAGCGAGCTTGTCGTTGAGGCGGATCGGAAAATTGAGCGGATCCTGACGGCTCCGGTTCTTGGTCTGGTACAACGCCTTTTCGATCTCCCCGATGCTCTCCCGGATGCCCTCGATCCGGCCGCCGAGCGCCTCGCCCTCGTCGCCGTCGGGGAGCCGCGCCTCGAGCTGATCGAGCTGATCGCTCACCGCCCGGATATCGATGATCGCCTCATGAACCTCCGTCACCTTGTCCAGAATGCCCTTGACGAAGACGTACTGCTCCTCGAGATCGGCTTCGGTGGCCGACGATCGGGGGTCTTTGCGGACCTGCAGTTGGGTGGTCTTCGACACCCCGCCGACGGTGAGGGTCACTCGGTAAGTGCCCGGTGGAACCCGCGGCCCCGTCACGTCGCCCGCCCACAGAATCATCCCTTCGAACTCCTTGGCGTCCGTCTCTCGTAAATCCCAGACGAACCGGTTGAGACCCTCTTCGAGCTCCAGCTCGCCGACTTCGCCATCGCTGTCGGCGTCGTCCTCGGGCTCTTCCCCCGCCTCGCCGGAGTCCTCCTCCTCTCGATCGACGCCCTCTTCCTCGGTCTCCTCGGCGTCGGTCGCCGCGGAGTCCTCGTCGTCGACGAAGTCGACCTCGCCCTCGAAGCTCCGCACCAAGGTGCCGTCCGCGGCGGCGAACGAGAGGCTCACCTCGGTCTGTTCCTCGACCTCGTTGAGCAGGAAATGGACGACGCTACCGTTCGGCGGATTCGCTCCCGCCGGCGCTCCCGAGCGCGATCGCCCACCGCCGCTCAATCGCAGCGCCGGCCGCGGCTCGAGAAGGGCGAACGACGCCTCGGCGTGAGCGTCGCTCATCTGGTGCAGCGGGCTCAAGTCGTCGAGGATCCAAAACGAGCGCCCCTGCGTCGCCGCGATCAGGTCCCCTTCCTTCACGGCGAGGTCGGTAATCGGCACGATCGGCAGGTCGAGCTGCAGCGACCGCCAAGACTCGCCGTCGTCGAACGACACGTAGACCCCGCGCTCGGTGCCGGCGTAGAGCAGCCCCCGGCGATCCGGGTCGGCGCGGATGACGCGGGTGAAGTGATCGTCGGGGATACCGTCGACGATGAGCGACCAGCTCGCGCCCCAGTCGGTGGTCTCGTAGAGATAAGGCCGGAAGTCGTCGAGCTTGTAGCGAGTGCCGGCGACGTAGAGGCCGCCGGGCTCGAACGGATGCGCTTCGATCGAGTTGATCTGCATCCACTCCGGCAACCCGGCGGGGGTCACATCGCGCCATGACTCGCCGCCGTCACGCGAGAGATGAATGAGCCCATCGTCAGAGCCGGTCCACAGGACGCCTTCCTCGTGCGGCGATTCGAGAGCGGCGAAGATGGTGCCGTAGTACTCGACGCTGGTGTTGTCCTTGGTGATCGGTCCGCCCGAGGAGCCCTGCGTGCTCTTATCGTCACGGGTCAGGTCGGGACTCACGGGCTGCCAGCTCGCCCCTTCGTCGGTGGTCTTGAATAGACGGTTGCCGGCGGCATAGAGCACGCCCGGATCGTGGGCCGAGAAGAAGATCGGGAAGTTCCATTGGAAACGGTACTCAAGCTCCGCTGCTCCCCAGCCCATCGGGTTGTCCGGCCAGACCGTGACGATCCGTCGCTCCCCGGTGCGATGGTCGAGCCGCACGAGGAAGCCGTCGTAGGAGCCGCCGTAGACGACGTCGGGGTCGTCGGGCTTGGCGACGATGTGCCCCGATTCGCCTCCGGCGGTCGGCTCCCAGTCCCGCGTGCCGATCGAGCCACCAAAGGCGGAACGGCTGCGGATGCGGACCGCCGAGTTGTCCTGCTGACCGCCGAGCAGCCGGTAGGGAAAGGCGTTGTCGGTCGACACCCGGTAGAACTGCGCGGTCGGTTGGTTGCTCTGGATCGACCACGTCTCCCCCCCGTCGACCGAGACATTGGCGCCACCGTCGTTCGCCTCGATCATCCGCCTCGGATCGTCCGGGGCGATCCACAGGTCGTGGTTGTCGCCGTGCGGGACCGAGATCGCCTCGAAGGTCTTCCCGCCGTCTTTCGAGCGGTGGAAGCGCACGTTGAGAACGTAGACCGAGTCCTCGTCCGCGGGATCGGCGTAGATCCGGGTATAGTACCAGGCCCGCTGGCGCAACTTGCGCTCGTCGTTGGTCCGGGCCCAGGTCTCGCCGCCGTCTTGCGAGCGGAAGACGCCGCCGTCCTCCGCTTCGATGATCGCGTAGAGGTTCGCCGGGTTCGACGGCGACACCGTGATGCCGATGATCCCGAGCGTCCCCTCGGGCAGACCCTCGTTGCCGGTCAGCTCCGCCCAGCTGTCTCCCCCGTCGGTCGATTTCCAGAGGGTCGACCCCTCGCCGCCGCTCTCCAGACTGTGAGGGGTTCGCCGGACCCGCCACATCGACGCGTAGAGCACCCGCGGGTTGGTCGGGTCCATGGCGAGGTCGACGGCGCCGGCATCCGGATTGACGTAAAGCACGCGCTCCCAGCTCTCGCCTCCGTCCCACGACCGGTGGATCCCGCGCTCGTCGTTGGGGCCGAACAGATGGCCGAGCACCGCGGCGTAAACGAGCTCCGGGTCGCGAGGGTGGATTCGAATGCGCGGCACGTGGCGAGACTCCGGCAACCCCATGTAGGACCAGGTCTCGCCGGCATCGGTCGACTTCCAGATCCCGTCGCCGTGGGAGACGTTGCCGCGCACCGTCTTCTCGCCGCCGCCGGCGTAAACGACGTTCGGATCCCACTCGGACACCGCCACCGCCCCGATCGAGCCGCCGAAGAACTCGTCCGAGACGTTGTTCCAGGTCGCCCCGCCATCGGTCGTCTTCCACACCCCGCCGCCGGTCGACCCGAAGTAGTAGGTCCGAGGCTGCGACGGAATCCCGGCCACCGCGGCCGAGCGGCCACCGCGATAGGGCCCGACCAACCGCCATTCGAGACCGGCGAAGACGCCGTCGTCCCAGTCGGAGGCGGAGGACTGAGCTGCAGCCGACACCGCCCCGCCCACGACGAGACAGAGCGACAGGATCGTAGCGGCACGCAACGGGATCATCGAGACCTCCTTCGCTCGAGCCGAGCGTCCTGCCTCGGTCGAGCTGAGCAGTGGGTGGCCGATTGTTCTACCACAATCGAGGCCGTCGGATGCCCCGACCACCGGTATGATCACTCGCGGCGTGCGCCGCGCCCGCTGTTGCGATGCGAGAGTTCGACGACATCGACCCCACTCGACGCTGGCTCATGCTGCGTCTCGTGCCGAGTCTCGCCCACGGCCTGATTCGCCTTCTCGATGCCACGTGGCGCTATCGCGAGACCGGGCGCGAGCATCTCGACTCGGGTCTCGCCGACCCCCGGCCCGTGATCCTGGCGTTCCTCCACGGCCGTACCTTCGTTCTGCTCCGCCGGATGGCTCGCCGGGACCATGGTCGATGGGTGTCGATGTGCTCACAGAGCCTCGACGGGGAAGCGATGGCTCGAATCGAAGAGCGGGTGGGGCTCGAAGTCGTGCGAGGCTCGTCGGGACGCGGCGGGCTCGAGGCGATTCAGGAGATGATCCGCAGGGTGCGCCGGAACCCGGGCTGGGGTGCGGCTCTAGCGGTCGACGGCTCTCGCGGTCCTCGCGGCCACGTCCAGGGAGGTGTGGTGCGCCTCGCCCGCTGGACCGGCGGCACAATCCTCCCAATGACGGCGGCCGCCCGACCCGCCACGATCTTCGAGACAGCGTGGGACCGCACCCTGTTTCCCTGGCCGTTCGCCCGCGTCGACTTCGTCTACGGCGAGCGCATCGAGCTGCCCTCGAAGCTCGATGCCCGGCGAGCCGAGGAGGTCCGCCTCGAGCTCGAGACCCGGCTCGTCGCCCTACAAGCCGTGGCCGATCGATTGAGCGGTTACGGCGACCGCGAGCCGGTGCTCGCACCCCGGCCGCAGTAGTGCCGCGACCGCGAAGGCACAGGTCCCCCGGCTACCGAGCCGGTGCCCCCCCTAAAGCCGGCGGCAGGTCGAAGACGAAGGTCACCGGTCCGTCGTTGACGAGCTCGAGCTTCATCCGCCGACGAAAGCGGCCCGTCGGCACCGCAAAGCCGTGATCGCGAAGCTCGGCGACGAGCGCCTCGACGATCGGCTCGGCCGCCTCCGGTGCGGCCGCCCGTTCGAACGAGGGGCGCCGGCCCTTGCCGAGGGAGCCGGCGAGAGTGAAGTTGGAAACGACGAGGAAGTCGCCGCCGGCGGCCGCGGCGTCGAGATTGAGGTGACCGGCCTCGTCACCGAAGACCCGGAGACCTGCCAGCTTGCGGGCCGCTCGGATCGCGTGGGAGGCACCGTCGCCGCCCTCGACTCCCACCAGCACGACGAGCCCACGATCGATTCGCCCGACCGTTTCCCCCTCCACCGTCACCGCCGCCTTCTCCACCCGCTGCAAGACCAGCCGCACGCTTTCCGTCCTTTCTGAGTGAATGATACCTTTGCCCCCCAAGAGGACAGGAGAACAGAATGCTCAACAAAGCGATGATCATCGGCAATCTCGGTCGCGACCCTGAGGTCCGGACGACCCCGTCAGGACAGTCCGTGGCCAACTTCACGGTCGCCACCAATCGGAAGTGGAAAGACCGCGAAGGCAATCAGCAAGAGAAGACCGAATGGCACAACGTCGTCTGCTGGGGCCGCCAAGCCGAGATCGCCGGACAGTACCTGGTGAAGGGCAAGCTCGTCTACGTCGAAGGCCGCCTGGAGACTCGTTCCTGGGAAGACAAGACCCACGGCGACAAGCGCTACCGCACCGAGATCATCTGCGACAACTTCCAGATGCTCGGTCGTCGCGGAGACGACATGGGCGGCGGCTCGGCCCCGGACTCGAGCGCCGGTAGCGGCTTCGACGACGACATCCCTTTCTAGTGCTCTGCCGGCCTTGTGCCCGGGACAGAGCCCGATCTGGGCCCTCGCTCCTGGGTGCCGCCATCCGGCGACCCGCCCCCGTCTACTCGGGGTCGACGAGGCGTGACTTCAGGCTGTGGAGCAGGTTGAGCGCCGCCAGCGGTGACAGCCGCTCGAGGTCGACCTCCCGCAGTACCGCACCGACGATCTCCTCCGGCGGCGTGAACAGATGCATCTGGTCCTGGGTCGCCGACTCCGGCGTGCTGCCGCGCGCCAGCCGCGGCTTGCCGCTCAGATCGTACTCCTGGGCCTCGAGGTTGATTAGGATCTCTTCGGCACGCTCGATGACCCCCGGAGGGATACCGGCGAGCCGGGCTACGTGCAAACCGTAGGACTTGTCCGCACTCCCCGCGATCACTCGCTTCAAGAAGACGATCTTGTCGTCCCACTCCTTGACCGCGAGCGTCCGGTTGACGACCCGCGGCAGCAGGACCGCGAGCTCGGTGAGCTCGTGGTAATGGGTGGCGAACAGGGTCTTGGCGCCGGCCTTCTCGTGCAAGAACTCGACGATCGCCCAGGCCAGAGAGAGACCGTCGAACGTCGCGGTGCCGCGCCCCACCTCGTCGAGAATGACCAGGCTGTCGCCGGTCGCGTGATGGAGAATCTTGGCCGTCTCGATCATCTCGACCATGAACGTCGACTCGCCCCGTGAGAGGTCGTCGCTCGCACCGACCCGGGTGAAGACCCGATCGACCACCCCCAACCGGGCGCTCGCAGCCGGAACGAAGCTCCCCGCCTGCGCCAGGATCACGATCAGCGCCACCTGTCGGAGGTAGGTCGACTTGCCGCCCATGTTGGGCCCGGTGAGCAGAACGATCTGGTTCGAATCTCCGTCGAGCGACGCGTCGTTGGGAACGAAGTCGACGCCGCGCTGGCGCTCGACCACCGGATGGCGTCCATCGACGATCTCGATCGCCTCGCCCGCAGGCTCGATCGCCGGCCGGCAGTAGTCGTAGCGCGCGGCAACCTCGGCGAACGAGGCGAGCACGTCGAGCTCGGCAAGGGCCGCAGCCAGCGCTCGAATCGGAGTCGCGGCCGCGACGATCGTGACGACGAGCTCCACGTAGTGTCGCTGCTCGAGCTCGTGTCGAAGCTCCTCGGCACCGAGGATCGCTTCCTCGAGCTCCTTGAGCTCCGGGGTGACGAACCGCTCGGCGTTGACCAGCGTCTGCTTGCGGGTGTAATCCTCGGGTACCGCCGCGAGATGGGCTTTGGTGACCTCGAGGTAGTAGCCGAACACCTTGTTGTAGCGGACCTTCAGCGAGTTGATGCCGGTGCGCTCTCGTTCCCGCCGCTGCATCGCGAGGACGTGCTCCTTGCTGTCGCGGGCGAGGGAACGCTGCTCGTCGAGC
>CALZKB010000060.1 GCA_945787575.1 Thermoanaerobaculia bacterium
AGATCCTCTTCAACGAGCTGGCGACCTGGGCTTCCATGCACAGCTATCTGCGATCCTCGGGCGGGCGAGCGACTCGTCTCTACAACGATCCACGCCCGATCCTCGGGCTGTTGGCTCCCGAACTCGACGCCATCAAAGAGATGGCCTCCGAGGAAGCCGCGGTGCCTCCAGCCGAGCCCGAGGCCGCCGAGGAGCCTCCAGCCGGGCCCGAGGCAGCCGAAGAGCCCCCACCCGAGCCCGAAGCAGCCGAACAGCCTCCAGCCGAACCCGAGCAAGTCGAGGAGCCTCCAGCCGAACCCGAGGCGGCCAAGGAGCCTCCAACGAACCCGAGGCGGCGCCCACCGAGGACGGTCGATCGGTAGCCGGGAGACCCGTGCCCCCGGGCCGGTGCAGAGAGCGCTGGCCGGCCACAGGTGCCGACCCTACCCCGGTATCGCAACCGTGCCCCCTAACCCGGGAGCGAGCCGGCAAGCTCTCGGCGGAGCTCGAGACCGCCGACGAGCAGGCTCGGCGAGCCGATCAAGCCGCCGTCGAGGACGAAGGCAAGATCTCGCGAGACCCCTCGGATCCCCCTCAAGAAAGCACCGATACTGCCGCAGAGCCAAGCCTTGGCGATGGCGTGACGGGCGCGGCCCTGCTCCAGAGAGAAGCCGCTGACCGGTGCCGCAAAGCGGTCCGCGTCGAGCGCGACGCGGACCGGCCCGAGGACCTCGAGCAGATAGAAGCCACGAGCGACCGAGGCGACCAGTTCGCGTGCCGCCACGTTCGTGCTCGGCTCGACGAAGAGGTGGCTCGGTCCCGGCTGCGGCAGATCGCGCCATCCCGGCCTCTGGATACAGCCCGCGGCGCGCCACCGAGGCGGGTCGGCCTCCCGCCAATCGACCAACGGCTGCACGAAACGCCCTTGCTCGACGAGTGTCACTCGACGGGTCGGCACCCCCTCCCCATCGAAGGGCGCCGCCAACGGACCTCCGGCTAGCCGGCCGTCGTCGATGACGTTCAACAGCGTGCTTCCGAGGCGGCCGTCTCGATCGGTCAAGAGCCTGGCTCGCTCGGCGGCGCCGGCGCCCACCCACAGACCACGCAGGGCACCCAGGAGACGCGCGCCTACCGTTGGCGCCAGCACCATCTCGCCACGGTCGCGGTCCGGCGCCGGCGCACCCCGCCTCACGGTGAGCGAATCGGCCAACCGCCGGGCGAGCGCGCGAGGCTGCAGTCGCTGCGCATCTCTCTCGATCACTTCGAGGACGGTTCGCGCCATCGAGTCACCCGGCCAGAGCGCTTCGAGGTGGAGCAGGGTGGCCCGGTGACGAAAGGCCACGTCGACGCCCCGCGAGTTGACGAGACAGCTGGAGCTCGTGCCGTCGTCGAGAACCGCGCGCAACAGCCGCGCGCCCGATAGCTGCTCGCCGAGCTCCCGAGCGATGGCTTCGAGGAGGCTCTTGGCCTCTCCGCCAATGATGAGGGGTGCTCCGGTCGCGCCGTTCTCTTCGGTTTGGCGTTCGCCGTCAGGCTCGGGCAAACGGAGGGAGTTGCCACCGAAAGCGGGTAGGCCTAGCGTCGAAGGCGGCGTCCCGGTGCCGAAGACGAAGGCGGTCCCGGAATCTCCTCCACCGCGCACCGCCCATCCCGCCTCCGATGTCATCACGGTCGCCGGGCCCTGCGCCCCTATCTCCGATCGACGAGCCCGACCCTCTTTGACAAACACCTCGCAGAGCGCCACTCGGTCGGTCGTCAGGCGTTCGCACAGCGTCCGGGCGCGGTCGCGGATTCTCATGCGCCGACCTCCACGTCTGCGATCACGATCGACGGGACGAGCGCCCAGACCGGGACGCGGTGTCCCCCCTTCGCACACCACCCCGCGCCGGCCGGCTCCATGTCGCCACCGATCGCCGCGATCTTGTGCAGCAGGCCGGCCACCGAAGCCCGTATTCGTCCGGGACCGATCAACTTCCCCAGCGAGCCGTTGGCGACCTCGCGAGCGAACGGGAACTTCAACTCGAGATCACCGGTGATCGGGTCGAGCCTCCCGCGCGAGAACTGCCTCAGATAGAGACCGTTGCCGCAAGCTTCGAGGATGTCGGCGGCCGGGTCGAGCGGCGGAAGCAGCTCGAGGTGGGTCGAGCGTGGGACCGGTGGCAGGTGCCGGCTTCCTCGCCGGCCCGCCCCGGGCATCAGATCCGGTCCATGAGCGCTGGCGGCCAGGTCGGCGAGCGGCTCGACCACCGCCCCCTCGCGGAGCAGGAACCGGCGCACGACCGGCATGCCTTCGTCGTCGACAGTCCGGCGGACCGCTTCGGCGGCGTGTCCGGGGTCGTCCACCACGTCGAGCAAGCGGCTGCCCAGCCTCACTCCGACCGCCGACTCCGGTTTGCCGGTCAAGGCGAGGGTATCGGTCTCCAGGACATGAGCCACCGCTTCGTGCAGCAACACTGCCGTCGCCGACGGTCCCAGGGCCAGCACCGTCGCTCCGAGGGGCGGGTCGGGCGCCTTACGCACCCGAAACAGAGAGGTCAGGGAGTCCGCAACCGACTCGACGGCGGTCGCATCGAGACTCAAGAACAGAGAGCCCCAGCTCGCCGCCGGCGTTTGCACCCGGCAGCTGTAGAATCGCTCCTCCTGCGGCGGTGGCGCCAGCATCGTCCCGACGACTCGGGTCGCTCGAAGGTGGGCGGTGAGCTGCCAATCGACCGGGAAAGCCGCGTGGCGTCTTCGGATCGCCGCAGCGACGCGCGAGGCGAAGTCCTCGAGTTCGCCGACGTCGCCGCTCGGGGGCGGCGCGACTTCGATAGACCGCGGCGGCGGCGCCACGGCTCCGGGCCGGGCACGAGCCACCAGAGCCACCGATTCGCTGAAGGCCGCCGCTGAGATTTCGTCGGTGCTCGCCAGCCAAGTCTGGCCGTGGCGCAGGAGGCGGACAGCGAGACCTCGCTCGCTCCTGATCTGGGCCGCGAGGGATTCGTCGCGGCCACCTACCGTGGTCTCGCCCAGCACCTCGAGGTAGAGGTCGACCTGATCGTCGGAATGGTCCGCGACTTGAGAGAGACTCCGTGCGATCCCTCCCGTGTCGATTTCGATGAGCGACATTCTTCGGTGCCCTTCAGCGAGCTTCCAGAGGCCTTCGGAGCTTCAGCAGTCCGTGGGGTCGCGTGCGCATTGCACGGCCAAGGTCTCACGGCGCAGAGGCCTCCACCACGGGCGGCTGCAAGTTTGTCCCATATGATGGACACCCATCAACGCACCTGATGACCCCAGCTAGTGAGGCTTCGAATGAGTGAAGAGAGCTTGACTGACGAACGAGCGCCAATGGACGAGCTTCAGCGGCGGCTCGAGGCGGCCCGCCTCGGTGGCGGCGAAGAGCGGATCGAACGCCAGCACGCGAGCGGCAAGCTGACCGCGCGCGAACGGGTAGAGCTGTTGCTTGACCCGGGATCCTTCGTCGAGATCGACGCCCTCGTCGTTCATCGGTGTCGCGACTTCGGGATGGCCGACAGGACGGTCCCCGGCGACGGCGTGGTCTGCGGTCACGGCACCATCGACGACCGGTTGGTGTACGTCTTCGCTCAGGACTTCACCGTTTTCGGCGGCTCGCTCTCGTCGACCAACGCAAAGAAGATCTGCAAGATCATGGATCTCGCCGTCGAGAACGGCGCTCCTGTCATCGGCCTCAACGACTCGGGAGGAGCTCGGATTCAGGAAGGCGTCGCGTCGCTCGGCGGCTACGCCGACATCTTCCTGCGCAATACTCTCGCTTCGGGGGTCGTGCCTCAGATCAGCGCGATCATGGGTCCCTGCGCCGGGGGCGCGGTCTACTCGCCCGCGATCACCGACTTCATCTTCATGGTTCAGGACACGAGCTACATGTTCGTGACCGGCCCCGACGTGATCAAGACCGTCACCCACGAGGAGGTCACCAAAGAGGAGCTCGGCGGGGCGTCGACCCACTCGACCAAGAGCGGCGTCTGCCACTTCACGGTGGCGAACGACGCGGCGTGCCTGCTCGCGATCCGGGAGCTCCTCTCCTATCTTCCGAGCAATAATCTCGATGACCCTCCGTCGGGAACCGGCGACGATCATGCCGATCGCGAAGCGCCCGAGCTCGATGACCTCGTGCCGGCCGATCCCAACCGTCCCTATGACATCAAGGCGCTGATCACCACCGTCGTCGACGACGGCGCCTTCATGGAGGTCCAGCCCGATTACGCTCGCAATCTCGTCGTCGGCTTCGCGCGCCTCGGCCACCAGAGCGTCGGTATCGTCGCGAATCAACCCGGCTACCTCGCCGGCGTGCTCGATATCGACGGATCGCTCAAGGGGGCTCGCTTCGTCCGATTCTGCGACGCCTTCAACATTCCACTCGTCACCTTCGAAGACGTTCCCGGCTTCCTGCCGGGAACGAAACAGGAGTACGGGGGCATCATCAAGCACGGTGCGAAGCTCCTCTATGCCTTCGCCGAGGCAACCGTGCCCAAGGTCACCGTCATCACCCGCAAGGCCTATGGTGGCGCCTACTGCGTCATGGCGTCGAAGCACCTGCGAACCGACGTCAATCTCGCTTTCCCGACCGCCGAGATCGCAGTCATGGGACCCGAAGGTGCCGTCAACATCCTCTACCGGCGTGAGCTCAGCGCCGCGGGCGAGAATGCTTCGAGCGCGAGAGCTTCGAAGGTCGCCGAGTATCGGGAGCGCTTCTCCAACCCGTACGTCGCCGCCGAGCGCGGTTTCGTCGACGCGATCATCGAGCCCCGCGCAACCCGAGGCCACCTCATTCGCGCACTTCGTCAGCTGGCGGGAAAGCGCCAAACCTTACCCCCCAAGAAGCACGGCAATCTCCCGATCTAGAAGCCCACACTTCAGCATCCGGGCCGTCGGCTTGACACTCCTTCGGCTGTCCGACAAGCTCGCGTGTCACTCGAGAGTTCCCCAGGGAGAGCCCAGGCAAAATGCGTGAAAAGGATCGAGAGCTTCGCCGGCGGCGTCAGCGGCGCCTCAAGAGGCTCAAGCAGCGGCGACGCAAGGCGTTGCTGTCGGCCACCTCGTCGAAACGGCCAGCCAAGAAGACCGTGAAGAAGGCGACAAAGAAGACGGCAGCCGCGGCCAAGAAGACCGCGGCCAAGAAGACTGCAGCCAAGAAGACCGCGGCCAAGAAGACCGCGGCCAAGAAGACCGCGGCCAAGAAGACCGCGGCCAAGAAGACCGCGGCCAAGAAGACCGTCAAGAAGGCCGCGAAGAAGAGCGCCTCCAAGACCGCCGCCTCCGAAGACTAGAGAGCATGCTGGACGCGCGAACGCTTGCGGCTGTCGATCGCGAGATCGCACAAGTCGTGGCAGACGAGAGGGCCCGTCAGAACGACGGGCTCGAGCTCATCGCTTCCGAGAACTTCGTCAGCCGGGCCGTGCGTGAAGCGGCCGGCAGCGAGCTGACCAACAAGTACGCCGAGGGCTACCCCGGACGCCGCTACTACGGCGGCTGCGAGTATGTCGACATCGCTGAGCGGTTGGCGATCGACCGTGCCAAGGAGCTCTTCGGTGCGGAGCACGTCAACGTTCAACCTCACAGCGGCTCGCAGGCGAACATGGCGGTCTACTTTTCGGCTCTCGCGCCCGGCGACGTCTTGATGGGGATGGACCTGGCCTCCGGCGGCCATTTGACTCACGGCCACCCGCTCTCCTATTCGGGTCGTGATTTCGAAGTCGTCGCCTATGGGGTCGATCGCGCAACGGAGACGATCGACTATGCCGAGGTGGCGGAGCAGGCTCGAAAGCACGGGCCAAAACTGATCGTCTGCGGGGCGAGCGCCTACAGCCGGATCATCGACTTCGAGAAGTTCCGCGAGATCGCCGACGAAGTCGGCGCCCTCCTGATGGCTGACATCGCGCACATCGCCGGGCTCGTGGCCGCCGGGCTTCATCCGTCCCCGATTCCACATTGCGACTTCGCGACGAGCACGACCCACAAGACGCTTCAGGGTCCGCGCGGGGGGTTGATCCTCTGCCGCAAGAAGTTCGCCAAGGAGATCGATCGCGCCCTGTTTCCGGGAATCCAGGGCGGTCCGCTCATGCACATCATCGCGGCCAAAGCGGTCGCCCTCGGCGAAGCGCTGACCGAGAAGTTTCGCAGCTATCAAACGCAAGTCGTGGCCAACGCCCGGCGGCTCGCCGAGGCTCTGGCTGCGCGCGGCTATCGCGTGGTCTCCGGCGGCACCGACAATCACCTTCTGCTCGTGGATGTGGCGGCCTCCGGCTTGACCGGCAAGGTTGCCGAGGCGGCGCTCGAGCGAGCCGGCATCACCGTCAACAAGAACACCATCCCGTTCGACCCCAATCCCCCGATGGTG
This sequence comes from Thermoanaerobaculia bacterium, assembly GCA_945787575.1. Lineage (GTDB taxonomy): Bacteria > Acidobacteriota > Thermoanaerobaculia > Multivoradales > JAHEKO01 > CALZKB01. The sequence goes on from CALZKB010000060.1 coordinate 6,338, forward strand.
GCGTCAGGAATCCGTATCGGAACCCCTGCGGTGACCGCCCGTGGGATGGCGGAAGCGGAAATGGAGATCGTCGGCGAGCTCACGTCGGGAGTGCTCGAATCGCCGGACGACGACCCGAAGCTGAGCGCGATCCGGGAGGCGGTGAGAGATCTCTGTCACCGGTTTCCGCTCTACGAGCTCTAGCAGCCCGTGGCAGAAGTCCTGCGGGTCGCGCGGCAAGGGCTTACGGTGCAGCTGCAAGGCGCGAGGAGGAAGCGATACGAGCTGTCGTTGACGGCGAGTCACACCGCAGATGGGCCGTAATCCCTTGTCGCCCTTCGGGTTGCGGCGGTTTCGGGTGTGCTGCGATGTTGCCGTGGCGAAGCTCAGCGCCGGCCAGTGACGTCGATGTCCGCGGCGGGCGACGGAACTCCGAACCTCCGTCTCAGCTCCCGCCTCACGTCGCCGATCAAGTAGATCGAGCCACACGCCACCACTGGGCGGGCGAAGGACAGAGCCAGCTCCAGAGCAGCACTCGGCTTCGGCTCGACCTTTGTGGCGACGTTCGAGGTCAGGTGGGCCAACGCCGCGGGCTCAACTGCTCGCGGACTCGGCGGGGTCGTCAGCACCACGTGATCAGCGAACGCGGCAAGGGGGGGCAGCATCTTTTCTACATCCTTATCACCCAGCACGCCGAAGAGCAGCGTCATACGTGCTGCGCGCTCGCCGAGATGGGCAGCGAGTGCTGCCGCCGACTGAGAGTTGTGAGCGGCGTCGAGCAGCACCGTTCGGTCACCGGGCAACGCCACCTCCTCGAGTCGACCAGGCCATCGACAGCGGGCGACGCCGGTCTCGATCGACTCCCGCGTGAGGCCGGGCCACCTCCCTTCAGCGAGGAGCTCGGCGGCGCGGACGGCGAGCGCCACATTCGCCTCTTGATGCTTCCCTGGAAGTCCCGTCCGGAGGCGGTACCTTCCCCTCGGCGTGGTCAAAACGCGACCGCACTCCTCGTCCTGCCAACCGGTCTCCTCACCGACGTCGTGCCAACCGGCTCCGATCGCGCGAGCGCGATCGAACAGGACCTCGCGAGCGCTCTTCGAACGGACCGCGACGACCGCTGGACAGCCTGCTCGAAACACAAACGCCTTCTCGCGAGCGATCTCGGCGACGGCCGAGCCGAGAATCCGGGAGTGGTCGATTCCGATCTCGGTGACGACGGACAGGATCGGGGAGCCGACGTTGGTGGCATCGAGGCGCCCTCCCATACCGACCTCGAGCACGGCGATCTCGACGTCGCTCGCGAAGCACTCGAAGGCGGCTAGCGTCAGCGCCTCGAAATAGGTCGGCAAGCGGCCTTCAGTCTCGTCGGCGACGGCGAGAACCCGCTCCAGGAGGTCGCCTAGCCTGCCCTCCGAGATGGCGAGGCCATCGACCCGGATCCGCTCCCGCGCGCTCTCGAGGTGGGGTGAGGTGTAGAGCCCGGTGCGGTACCCCGCGGCGGCGAGCATCGAGGTCAGCAGAGCCGCCGTCGACCCCTTTCCGTTGGTGCCCGCGACGAGGACGTAGGGAGTCCGTTCCTGAGGTCCGTCCAGGGCGGCGAGCACGGCTCGCATCACCGACAGCCCGAGGCGTACGCCCGAGCTCTCGAGCTCTTGGAGCCGTCGCTCCGCCGCACTGAGCCGCTGATTCGTCAAGCGCCGAAGTGGCGCAGCGCTCGCGCCACCGTCGCCTTCATCTCGGTCCGATCGACGACGACGTCGAGAAAGCCGTGCCGCAGGAGGAACTCGCTGCGCTGAAATCCCTCCGGCAGGTCCTGGCCGATCGTCTGTTGGATCACGCGCGGACCGGCGAAGCCGATCAGTGCACCCGGCTCCGCGATGTTGAGATCCCCGAGCATGGCGAAAGAGGCGGTCACGCCGCCGGTCGTCGGATCGGTGAGGATCGAAAGATAGGGCTGACCCTGCGAGCGCAGCCGCGCCAACGCCGCCGAGATCTTACCCATCTGCATCAGCGAGAGGACGCCCTCCTGCATTCGCGCGCCCCCCGACGCCGAAACGGCGAGAAGCGGGACTTCCCTCTCGATCGCCAGCTCGACCGCGCGGGTGATCTTCTCCCCGACCACCGAGCCCATCGATCCGCCCATGAACCCGTACTCCATGACGATCAGTACGACGGCGATGCTTTCGATCTCCCCTTCGACGACGATCACCGCGTCATTGGAATCGACCTTCTCCTGGTAATGCTCGAGCCGGTCCTTGTACGCCTTCGTATCCGAAAAGCCGAGCGGATCGGCCGGACGGATCCCGGCGAAAACCTCGCGGCCGATCCCGTCATCGATCAGCAGCTCGATCCTGCGACGGGCACCGATCTTGAAGTGGTAACCGCATTTGGGACAGATTCTGAAATTGCGTTCGAGCTCTCGCGAGTAGATGATCTCGCGGCATCCCTCGCACTTGACCCACAGACCTTGCGGAACCGGGCTGCGGCCCTCGCGCACCGCCTTCGGCTTCTTCGCCTTGCGGAACCACGCCATGGCCGCACTCTAGCAGCCCGCGGCAGAAGTCCTGTGGGTCGCACGGGACTTCTGCCTAGGCCTGCTGAGTGTCCATGACGGGCTCCCCGGGGTGCGCGCGAGCGACCTCGATCACTGCGTCGGGGCCGATCGCGTTGTCGCTTGTGGCCGATGCATCGACCAGTGTCCTGAGCAGCAGGTACCCGGCGATGAAGCCGAGCACGATGGCGATTACCCACCACCACCGCGGGTCGATTCCGGAGCTCTTCTCCGAACGGGCAGGCTCCGGCGCGACGACAGCGACCAGCGGCAGGTCCTCGGGAAGCGGCAGCCGGTCCCGATTGGCCGCCGGCACCCTGGCGGCAAAGAGCTGTCGCAGGTACGCCGTGAGCTCGGCGTCACCGGGGCGGGTCGGGAGAGCCTTGAGCGAGCGCTCGATCTTCTTGGCGACCCTCGCGGCACTCTGGGGGCGTTGCTTCGGATTCGGGTCCAGCAAGGTCATGATCCAGTCGTTGATTTCGGATGGGATGGTGGGATCGACCTTCTGGGCGGCCGCGATCTTGTTTCCGTGGACTTCTCTATCCAAGGTCTCGTGGTCGTCGGCGCCGTGGATCGGCTGCCCGGTGACCATCTCGTACACAATCGCCCCGAGGGAATAGAAGTCGGATCGGATATCGCCGCCGCCCCCCCAGGCCTCGGGCGCGATGAAACGCCAGGCCGACCAATCGGAGATCGCCGGCACCTCGTCGTCGATCGATCGCTCTGCGCCGAAGTCCCGCAAGACGATCCGGCCCCCCTTTCCAACCCAGACACTCGACAGGACGAGACGCCCGTGACGGCTCGACGAGGACTGCGCCTCGATGACACTCAATCCGCGTGCGATCCGCTCGGCGATGAGCAGTGAGATACCGAGCGGCGTCCGCCCCTCCATGCGACGCACTCTGTGGACGAGCTCTTGAAGCGAGTGGCCTTCGAGCTCCTCGGTGACGACGAAATCGATGTCCTTGTCGCGACCGAGGTCGAGCACCCGGACCAGGGTGTCATCGTCCCACGCGACGGCTCTCGAGTAGCCGTTGACGAAGTTGTCGAGTACCCCGGTCTTGCCGCGCACTTCGGGCCGCAGACGCACGAGAAGGCCCTCCGTGCCCTCGCCGCCGGCCTTGCGAGCCTTCCAGCGCTCCGCATAGTCGGTGACCTCGACGAGCTGCAACAGCTCGTAACCGCCTACCTGGTCGCGGCGATCCTCGCTCTTGTCTTCGGCCTCGGCGCCGTCTTCGTCGCCATCGGTGGCCGCGGCGAGCTCGACCAATTCCCCCTCCTCTTCGCCTTCCGCCGCCTCGACCGCGAGGACGTCGTGAATGGAGAGTGAATCCGTATCCTCTTCCCTCTCATCGTGCCAGGTCTCGTCTTCTTCCGCGAGCAGGTCTTCGACCTGCTGCTCGATCTCGAGTTCGGACTCTTCGCCGGTCGACTCCTCCTTCTTCTCGAGGTCTTCGTCGGTGCTCTCGACAAGCTCGGAGACTTCCTCTTCAACGGTCGCGGGCTTGGCGGCGGCGGCGACCTCTCCTTCGGCGGCCGGCTCCTCGGGCTCGGCGGCCTCTTCCTCGGCCTCTTCGGTCTCTTCCTCGGGCGCGGCGGCTTCCGCCTCCGGCTCTGTGGCCTCTTCCTCGGCCTCTTCGGTCTCCTCCTCGGGCTCGGCGGCTTCCGCCTCCGGCTCTACGGCCTCTTCTTCGGCTTCTTCGGTCTCCTCCTCGGGCTCGGCGGCTTCCGCCTCCGGCTCTGCGGCCTCTTCCTCGGCCTCTACCGGTTCGGCCTCCGACTCTGCAACCTCTTCTTCGGCCTCTACCGGTTCGGCCTCCGACTCTGCAACCTCTTCTTCGGCCTCCTCGACTCGATCCTCCTGCTCGGGCCGGTCGGTCGGATCGGCCGCCGCACTCTCTTCCAGATCCCGCTCCTCGCCGAGGCCGGCCAGGATTTCTCCGAAAAGATCGGTAGTCGTCAGCTGTTCGTCGGAGACGGTCTCAGGATCGGAAACGGCTTCTCGGGGTGCTTCGAGGCTGTCCCGCACGGCGGCGAGGAGCTTCTCGGGATCCTGACCTCGCTCGATGGTCGCCGGTCCGTGCGCGGCGGGCTCCTCCCCCTCGTCGATCAGAAGCAAAACTGCCGGACCGGTGTCGTGGTGTCGGAAGGTCTCGAGTAACCCCTCGGCTCGCCCCAGGCGGGCGTCCACGATCAGCAATCGAGGCGCGTGGTCCGCGGCCGCCCGGACCGCCTCCTCGTGACTGTTGGCCGTCGTTACCCAGTAGCCTTCCGCGGTCAACAGATCGCGGATCAGTGAGTCCCGATCCGTGTCTTCCACCGCGAGAAGGATCATTGACATGGCCGACGCCCCCTTCGAGCACCCTTTTAGCACCCTCAACTGACGCCAGTCAATTGAAAGTCTTTGCGCTTGAGGTACTTAGCCACGAATTGCCGTTGCCGCTAGAATCCGGTCTTGGACGGGCGTCGCACGCCCGCCGGGAGAGGACATGGCCGGACACAGCAAGTGGGCGCAGATCAAGCGCAAGAAGGCGGTGACGGATAGTCGGCGCGGCAAGCTCTGGACGAAGCTCCTCAAGGAAATCACCGTAGCGGCTCGTCTCGGCGGAGGCGACCCCGACGGCAACCCTCGGCTCCGCGTCGGCATTCAGGAGGCCCGCAACGCCAACGTGCCCAACGACAACATCGAGCGCGCAATCCAACGCGGGACCGGCCAGCTCGACGGCGTCGCCTACGAGGAGCTGACCTACGAGGGCTACGGACCTGGTGGCGTCGCCGTACTCATCGAAGCGATGACCGACAACAAGAATCGAACGGTCTCGGATCTGAGACACACCTTTTCGCGGCACGGCGGCAACTTGGGAGAGAACGGCTGTGTCGCCTGGATGTTCGAAAAGCGCGGCTATTTCGCCATCGACCGCACGGTGATGGACGAGGACGCGGTCATGGAGCTGGCGCTCGAAATCGGAGCCGAGGACGCGGGCATCGAGGAAGAGGTCTACGAGCTCTATTCCGCTCCGGAAGAGTACGCGGTCGTTCGTGACCGACTCGAGGAGCGCGGAATCCCCATCGAGTCGCAGGCGCTCGCCATGTTGCCCACCAGCGAGGTCGACCTCGACGTCGACGCAGCCGTCAAGGTGCTCAAGCTCGTCGATGGCCTCGAGGACCAAGATGACGTCCAGCACGTCTGGTCCAACCTGAACGTCACGGCGCAAGTGCTCGCGGCGGCCGAAGACTGATCCCGGTGCTCGTCCTCGGAATAGACCCCGGTAGCCGGCACACCGGCTTCGGCGTCGTTCGACGCAGCGGCTCGGGGCAGCTCGAAGCCCTCGACTTCGGCCGGTTCACTGTCGACGCCGAAGCGCCCTTGCCAGTCAGGCTCGGTCTCTTGGTCCGAGACCTGGAAGAGCTCCTCGCCGAGTTCGAACCGACCGCGGTCGCCATCGAATCGACCTTCCTCGGCATGAACCCCCGATCGCTGATCGTCCTCGCGCAGGCTCGGGGCGCGATCCTCGGAGCCGTCGGCCGACGAGGGATCGAGGTCGTCGAGTACACCCCCGCCGAAGTCAAGAGTGCGGTCGCAGGCCACGGACGAGCCGAGAAAGGACAGGTCGAGCGCATGGTCCGCATGCTTCTCAGCCTGGCCGAGGAATCGATGCATGAAGACGCTTCGGACGCGCTGGCGGTGGCTATTTGCTGTGCGCAGCGGCTCTCGTTCGAGACTTTGGCCGGCGGCTCGCGACCTTGACGAGAGTCGTTTGCCCGGGGTTGGGCCCTGTGCTACGCTTCCGCCCCTGTTTTGATGATCACACATCAACCTTCCGGTGGAGAAAGGGCGCTGCCCGGCCTTCGGACTAGGCCGTTTTGGGGCCGGCGAGGTGGTGGTGCTCAGGAACTCGATCCAAGGACGCAGGGTCTACAAAACCTAGAGGAGGCTCCACAGTGGATGGAATCGGCGGCACACTTCTAAAGCTCTTCAATGATGGCGGCTGGATGATGTACCCGCTGCTTCTCGCGTCGCTCGTCGGCATGATCTTCATCATCGAGCGATGGTTCGCTCTCCGAAAGGCCAAGACCAACGTCAACGAGTTCCTGGCCAAGATTCGAAAGTCCCTGATCGTCAATCGCTCGATCAAGCAGGCGACCAAGGTCTGCGAGGACTACCCGGGACCGGTCTCCTCGATCATGAAGGCGGGCCTGCTCAAGTACGGACACCCGAAGGACGAGGTCGAGAAGACCATCGAGAACGCCGCCCTCTTCGAGATTGGCCGCTTCGAGAAGAACATGGTCTGGCTCGCCACTGTCGCCAACGTCGCCCCCCTGATGGGCTTCCTCGGGACGGTTGCCGGCATGATCAACTCGTTCGAGGCTCTCGCGGAAGCCGGCCTCTCCAATCCCGGCTTGGTAGCCTCCGGTATCTCGGAGGCCCTCATCACCACAGCCAGCGGTCTCGCCATCGCGATTCCGGTTCAGCTCGCCTACAACTTCTTCATGAACAAGATCAACAAGTTCGTCCGCGATGTCGAGACCTCGACGAACATGCTGCTCGAGACGTTCGGAGAGATGGAGCGAGGCGGGATCACGCCGGAAGCCGGCGGCGGAGCCTGAGCTAGGAACCGATGAAACTCAAAGCACGGGGCACCCAGAACGAAGGCATCCCTACCGCCTCGATGGCGGACATCGCCTTCCTGTTGATCATCTTCTTCATGGTGACGATCAACTTCGAGGTCGACAAAGCGACGGTTGCTCTTCCGAAGTCGGGCCTGAGATTCGAGATTCCGAAGAAATCAGCGTACATCTCGGTCACTTCGAACGGCGTGATCCGAGTTTCCAGCGGTGAGGAGATCAGCGTTCCGGTGCCGGGCCCGGAGAACGTGCTCTCCTTCGCGGTCGACGTCGTCGCCAACAACCCTGGGAAGGCGTTCGTGCTCAAGGCCGACAAGGACGTCCCTTACCGTTACGTGGACGGAGTCATCGACGCCCTCAAGCAGGCTCGAGCTGAAGTGATCTATCTGCTTTCCGAGCAGGAGACCGTCGATGGTGAAGACGGAGGCTCAGGATGAAGATCAAGCGCGACACGATCAGCGAAGAGATTCCCACTTCCTCGATGGCGGACATCGCGTTTCTACTCATCATCTACTTCATGGTGACGACGACGTTCGCGGCGACACGCGGCCTCGATTTCTCCCTTCCCAAGGAGGAGCAGGACAACACGCCGCTGGTGGACAAAGAGGAGTCGGTGTTGATCGAGATCCAGCCAGGAGGCACGCTGATCGTCGACGGCCAGCCGAAACCCCTCAACACGATTCTCGACTACCTGAAGCCCAAGCTCGAGCGCAACCCTCGCAAGCCGGTGATCATCCGCCCGAACCAGGAGGCAGAGTACGGCTACATGGTCGCCGTCTTCGATGAGCTCAGGCAGGCGAAGGAGAAGATCGGCATCGAGGTGAAGAACGTATCGATCCCGACTCAACGCGAGATCGAGATGTTCTGGTATTAGAACCGCGGGTCCCTCAAACAACCGCAGACAACGGAACGACGCTATGGCAGACGAGAAAGCCACTCCCAAGACTCAGGCCACGTTCGGACTGTCCGAAGAGCAGGGCGCCGAATTCTGGGCGTTTGCTCAGGAGGACGCGGAAGACGCGAAGCGGATGCGCTTCGCCATCGTCGGTGCGGTCGTCCTCCACATCATTCTGTTCATCATCAATTTCGGCTTCCTGAAGCCGGATATCGCGGCCGCCGAGCAGAAGCAGCAGAGGGTCTACGTCGTCCAGCAGGTACGGTTCAAGCCGCCGCCGCCGAAGCAGCAGCAAGAGATCCCGAAGCCAAAGACCAAGAAGGTGCCGATCCCGGATCCGACCCCGGACGAGCCGGAACCGATCCGAATCGAAGAGGAGATCGAGCAGGACATCGATCTTCCGGACACCGACATCATCTTCGACATCCCCGACGGTCCTCCTCCGATCGAGCCCCAGGGCCCGATTCGCGTAGGAGGGGACGTCACGCGCCCCGAGAAGATCTCGGGGCCGAATCCGCAGTACACGGAGATCGCTCGCAAAGCGAGGATTCAAGGGGTCGTGATCGTCGAGGCGATCATCGACAAGGGCGGCAACGTCACCAACGTTCGAGTTCTGAAGCCGCTGCCGATGGGCCTCGATCAGGCCGCGGTCGACGCAGTCCAGAAGTGGAAGTTCAAGCCTGCGACTCTGAACGGCAAACCGGTCGACGTATACTACAATCTGACAGTGAACTTCAGGCTCCAGTAAGGGCCTACCTACTCTCAGGAGGTTCACCAGCAGTTATGGCTTTCCAGGGATCCCTCGAGGAGCTCCCTCTCCCCGACGTCATCCAACTCGTTGCGGCGTCGGGCAAGACCGGAAAGTTCAGCGTGAAGAGCCGGCTGGGGCGCGGCGATATCTATCTTCGTGACGGCCAGATCGTCCACGCGACGACCACCCGTCTCGGGGGCGAAGAGGCTTTCTACGAGCTTGCCACATGGGACGAAGGCGACTTCGTCTTCACCCCTGGAGACGAGTCACTCGACGAGACCATCAACAAGTCGAACACCAACCTGCTGATGCAGGCTGCGCAACGAATCGACGAGTGGAAGGTCCTCGTCACGAGAGTTCCTTCGACCCGGGTCATCCCGGTCTTCACCCCGGATGGTGGCAGCACCAACGTCTCTCTCACCCCGGGTGAGTGGGGTGTGATCCGCCGCATCGACGAGGCCAGATCCATCGAAGAGATCGCGAAGCTCATGAACAAGAGCGCCTTCGAGGTCTCGAAGACCATCTTCGGTCTCATCACTTCGGGACTCGTCGACTTGCGGGAGCCCGCCCAGGACGATCGCCTCAACCGTCTCCAAAAGATGACAGTCCAGGATCTCCAGGAGCTGGCCCAGGCCGTCCACAGTCGAGCGAACGCACTCCTGGGCAACCACGGCGGATCGGCCGACACCGAGACCGCCTATAAGACCGCAGCCCAGCAGATCGCAGCCGGCAACGGTGCGGCCGCGCTGCTGGAGCAGTTCAGGACCGTCGAGCGAGCCGTTCTGGCGGCCCTCGGGCCGAGTCAGGCTCAGGAGTTCGCCGAGTCGATCGAGAAGCTGGTCGCCAGCTGAGTGAAAAGCGCGAATGGCACGATGCTTGCTCTTTCTAGAACTCCGCAGAGCTCCGTGGGATTCCGTGATTCGGTGATCCGGCGAGTTCCGCGATACTCGAAACACTCCGGACGCTCGGAGAGGAGAAACGACAATGCGTAAGCAACTACTGACACTGGCAGTCTCGTCAGGACTAATCCTCGTGAGCTCCGTGGCTCGAGCAGGATGGGAGGAGGGCGTCCAAGCCCTCAAGGCGAAGGACTACTCGACGGCTGCGAAGGAATTCCAGCAGGTCGTCGATCAGCAGCCCGAGTGGGCCCCCGGCCAACGCATGCTCGGCCAGGTGCTCATCAAGCTCAACCGGACCGACGAAGCGCTGACCCATCTGCGCAAGGCCTATGACCTGGCGCCCGGGGATGCCCCAACGCAGTTCGCACTCGGCCAGGCCTACGTCCAAGCCAAGCGCTACGCGGACGGCGCCTCGATTCTCAGCAAGGTAGACAGCGGCAAGCTCCCTGCGGGGCAGAAAAGCACGCTGGATCAGCTCCTGGCCGTCGCCCTGAGCAAGAGTGGACAGTCTGATGCGGCCACCGCCGCCCTCAGGCGAGCTGCCGCCGCCAGTCCCAACGACGCCGACGTGCAGTACCAGTACGGAGTGGCGGCGCTCAACGCCGGAGATCTCTCGGCAGCGATCGGAGCGCTCGAGAAGTCGGTCAGCGTCGCGGCGGGGACCGAAAACCGTAGGGCGCTCGTGCAGGCCCTGATGCAGCAGGGCCGGCGCAGCCAAGGCGCGACCAAGACGCAGTCCTACGGCCGCGCCGCTCAGGTCGCCGGCCAGCTCGCGCGTAGTGAATCGAACTTCGACAACCACCTCATGGAAGCTGGAGCCGCCCTCGGTGCCAAGCAATACGACACGGCCCTCGCGGCCGCTGAGCGCGCCAGCCGCGCCAACAGCAGCGACTGGCTGCCCTACTACTACAAGGGTCAGGCTCACACCCAGAAGCGGCAGTTCAGCTCGGCTGAGAGCGAGCTGCGCAAGGCCCTCAACAATGCCTCGAGCTCGGCGGACAAGGCGACGGTCTGGAGCCAGCTCGGCTTCGTGTTCGAGAAGACCAGGTCCTACGACGAGGCGATCGCCGCCTACACTCAGGCGGGCAACTCGGCCGCCGCCGAGAGGGTGCGTGTCAACAAGGACACCGCCGCTTACAACACCAGCGTCGAGGCCGAGAACAGAGAGCTCGAAGCGTTACGCGCCGAGCAGGAGGCCTTGGAGAACCAGCTCAAGAACCTGCCGGGCGCCGCCGAACCGCCGAACCTCCGATAGGCGTCTGTGTTGAAGGCCAACGGCGGCGCGGCGGCTCTCCTCGCTCGCCGCGTCGCCATTGCGCTGACGATCTCCTGGGTCGCCGGCGATCCGGCGGCCGACCGGGTGCTAGCCGCGCAAGAGACGACCCCGCCCGTGGAGCCCGCTCCGCCGGCGGCCTCGCCCACCAAGGAGACTCTCCTTCCGAGTCTCGATTTCTACTTTCCCGAGGGTGAGCTCGATTTTCGCCTGAACAAGCTGCTCAAGGGCTCGTTCTACGAAGGCCAGCTGCGTTACGACTTCGTCAAGGGCGACATCGAGGCGTTCCTGCGGTACCGATACTACGGTTACCAGTCGGTCTATCAGCTGGGACTGTTCGACGCCGTCGAGTTCGATCCCATCGAGGAGGGAACCAACGACTTCGAGCGCACCCGTGGCTGGCTGTTGTTGATCGAGAGGCCGTTCTCCTACCACAGCCGCGCCTTCTTTCTGGCTGAGTTCGATCGCATCACGTCGAGCAAGGAGGAGTTCCGGCTCACGACCAACAAGACGGACTCGTTCGTCCGGGTGGGGTATCAACTGGGGACCTCGACCGACGTCGGCCTCAATTCGATCGTCGGCGAGACGCGCGCGGAAAGGCGGCCGCTGCTAACCGCTCATCGCGAGATCGCTCCCTTCGGAGCAGGCTTCTCGAGCGCGCTGTCCTACGGCTTCGATCTGCTCGGAGACTTCGACTACGTCAAGCTCGAGTTCGCCGGCCTCAAGCGCTTCAACCTCGGCCGAAGGTCGTTCCTGATCTCCCGCCTCCACGGCGGATCGTTCTTGCACAAGGGGGATCTCGACGTCGAGGCCCCAGTCGATTCGACCGACCGCTATGCGATTCCCCGAGGCGTCTTCCTCAGGCTCGACGGACGTGACAACTTGAAAGGTCTCGACGAGCGTCTTCGCGGGACCGAGGAGCTCCATGCGACCTTGGAGCTGTTCGTTCCCTGGTTCATCGACGACCGGCGACCGGCGATGAGGGCTGATTGGAACAGCTGGTACTGGATCGTCTACGCCGGCTACGGAGCGATCGGATTCGATCGCGACGTCCTGTCCGACAGCTCGAGCTACATCACGGACGTCGGCTTTGGATTCGAGACATCGTTCCAGTTGAAGGACTACACGGTCTTCCTCGGAGGGGTTCTCGCGGAGGCTCTCGAAACCGACGGTGACATCAAGGCGCGGTTCTCTCTCAAGGCGAGGCACTAGGAACGAGCGCGGCGCTCGGCTGGTCCACGTTCCGTAACAGAGGTCGGACTGCTATTATCGCGTAATTATCGCAACGCCCTTTCGATCGAGAATAGGGCTCTTCCAGGGAGACCAAACCATGAGACTGATTGCCAGGGTCGCTCTCTTCGTTCTCGTCGGCTATCTCGGGCTCGCCCCGATCCTCGCCGCCGCGGAATGCGACGCCAAGGGCTACCGTTGGACGCTCAGAGGATTCGGAGCCCACGTCGGCACCGCCGGAGATTCGTTCTCGACCTCGAGTACGGATCCCGTTACGGCCAGCAAGCTCAGCGTCGATTCCGGGGAAGGGTTCGGCGCCGAGTTGGAATACCGCCCCAACTGCCCGCTCGGGATCGCCCTCGGCCTGATCAGTGCCGACCTCGACAGCATGTTCACCTTCGACACGGAGACCGAGTGGCTGATGGACCACGACGACATCGGCTTTCAGCTCGTCACGCTCGGCACGAATTTCCATCTGAGCCCGCGCTCGCGTGTCGATCTTTTCATCGGACCCTTTATCGGTCTCGTCGATTACGACGACGGCAGCTATCGCATCGGCTCTGAGACGGTGCGTCGGAGTCTCGATGGAGAGACGGCGATCGGGGTCAACGCCGGCCTCGACCTCGCCTTTACCGACGACGGTCCTTGGGCTCTGACCGCAGGAGTTCGCTACCTGGAGACGGCGGCCGAGGGCACCGGTTTCGAGCTCGACATCGACCCGTTGATCGCAACGGTAGGTCTGGCCTACCGGTGGAACGGCAGCCGGTGCGGTCCGTGCGAGGAAGAGCTGATGGATGTCATGGATGAGGAGGTGGCGGCACCTCCGCCACCACCGCCGCCACCGCCCACCCCCC
>CALZKB010000061.1 GCA_945787575.1 Thermoanaerobaculia bacterium
CCTCGTGGCGGTACGATCACGCTTCGTGACCGACCCTGTGCACGAGATCCTCGACCCGTACCGCTTGCCTCGCCACACATGCCCGACGGCCTACGAGCTCGAGCTCCGGCCCGACCTGGAGACCGCCACGTTCGCCGGCCGTGTCAGGGTGCTCCTCGCGACGGCAACGGATGCCACCGAGCTCGTGCTCAACGCGACCGAGCTCGACATCGACGCATGCCGGCTCGACGGCAGCGAGGTTCCACATCGACTCGACGACGACTCCGAGCGGCTGTTCGTCACGCCGGAGGGCGGCGTGAGCGCCGGCGAGCACGAGCTCTCGATCGAGTTCCGCGGCACCCTCAACGACCAGTTGCGCGGTTGGTACCGCAGCACGTACGTCGACGACGACGGCAACGAACGCACCATCGCCACCAGCCAGATGCAGTCCACCGACTGCCGGCGGGTGTTCCCGTGCTGGGATGAACCCGACTTCAAGGCGGTGTTCGACATCACTCTGGTGGTCGACCCCGGACTGCTCGCGGTCTCGAACGGCCGCGAGATCGGCCGCACCGATCGCTCCGACGGCCGCGTCGCGGTGCGGTTCGCGCCGACGATGGTGATGAGCTCCTATCTCGTCGCCGTCGTCGTCGGGCCACTCGACGCGACGGAATGGATCGACGTCGATGGCATCCCGACCCGTATCGTGCACGTGCCGGGCAAGGGCGATCTGACCGGCTTCGGCCTCGAGGTCGCAGCCTTCTGCCTGCGTTGGTTCCAGGACTACTACGAACTCGCCTACCCGGGCGACAAGGTCGATCTGCTCGCGCTTCCCGACTTCGCGGCCGGCGCGATGGAGAACCTCGGATGCATCACGTTCCGCGAGAACCTGCTGCTCGTCGACCCTGCGACGGCCACCCAGATGGAGCGTCAGCTCGTCGCCGACGTCGTCGCCCACGAGTTGGCGCACATGTGGTTCGGCGACCTGGTGACGATGAGCTGGTGGAACGACCTGTGGCTCAATGAGTCGTTCGCGACCTGGGTCGGCAACAAGATCACCGAGCGGCTCTTTCCCGAGTTCCAGGTCGATCTCGCCAGCCGGCGGGGTATCCAGGGGTTGATGACGTCGGATGCCCGCCCTTCGACCCGGCCGATCCGGCGAGAGATCGAGACCCTGGCCTCGATCTTCGAGGATCTCGGACTCGCCTACGGCAAGGGCAGGACCGTGCTCGGGATGTTGGAGCAGTGGATCGGGGAGGAGACGGTGCGCCAGGGGGTGCTCGACTATCTCGAGGCGCACGCCTGGGGTAACGCCGAGGCGTCGGATCTGTGGGCGGCGTTGGCCGCGGCGGCGGACGTCGACTTGACGCCGTTTCTCAGCAGCTTCCTCGACCAGCCGGGCCTGCCGCTGGTGACGGTGACGCGGACCGCAGACGGCGATCTCGAGCTCCGGCAGCGGCGCTTCCTCAACGCGGGGGTCGAGGCGCCGGACCAGTCGTGGACGTTGCCCCTGCGGCTGCGCCTCTCGCTCGACGGCGAGGTCGAGACCCGCACGGTGCTGCTCGCGGGCGAAGGCAGCGTCCTCGCCCTCGAGGGCCAAAGGCTCGACTGGGTCTATCCGGACGACGGAGCCTTCGGTTATCTACGCTGGCAGGTCGAACCGGATGTCTTCAGCGAGCTGGCGAACGCGGCAACGGAGCTGCTTTCGGCGCCGGAACGAGTCGCCTTTCTGGGCAACGCTTCGGCTCTGCTCGGCGCCGGTATCCTGTCGGGCGGCGACACCCTCGCCGTGCTGCGGGCCTTCGCCGACGACAGCGAGCCCGAAGTCGTGTCCGCGATGGTCAGCGCGATCGCCGAGGCATCGGACGAGCTGGTGCCGCCGGAGGGCGCCGATCTCTTCGCGAGCTATCTGCGAGAGAGCCTGAGTCCGGCCGTCGACCGCTTCGGCCTCGAGCTGCGCGTCGGCGAGCCGGAGGCGGTGTCGCTCTTCCGACCGCGGCTGTTCAAGCTTCTGGGCGACGAAGGTCGCGATCGTGCGCTGCGCGAACGCGCGACGGCGCTTACCCACGCCTATCTCGCCGACAGCGCGACGGTCGATCCCGCTCTCGCCGGCTCGGTGCTGCAGGTCGCCGCGATCGATGGCGACCGAAGCCTGTTCGAGAACTTCAAGCAGCGCTTCGAGACGGCGGCGACGCCGGTCGAACGGGGCCACTTCCTCGGCGCGCTCGGCTACTTCTCCGATCCCGAGATCCAGATCGCGGCCCTCGACTACAATCTGAGCGGGACCGTCCGACCGACCGAGCTGTTCACCATTCCGGGGAGCATCGGCCGCAACGAGGCCGGCGGCGATCAGGCATTTCGCTGGCTCACCCGCAGCTGGGACGAGCTGGCGCCGCAGCTGCCCGACATGATCAAGGGCTTCATGCCGTTCTTCGCTTCCGGCTGCTCCGCGACTCGTCTCGCCGCCGCTCGCGAGTTTTTCAGCAACCCGGCTCATCAGGCTGACGGCACCCTCGCCACCCTCACGAAAGTGACCGAGCAGGTGACGGACTGCGTGCGGCTGCGCCAGCGCGAAGGCGAATCGGTACTCAGGTTTCTCCGCGACGAACCGAGCGTCGCCAAGCCGGCCGAGCGACGGGGTTGATCCGAGGCGAGTAGTATCTCGCGGGCCGGCGTCCGATGCGGCGGGTACAATGCCGTCGCAGGAGGCTCGCCGGAGTTCCCACATGGTTCGTCAAGCCCCGGACCAGATCGGTCGTTTCGAGATCCTCGGAGAACTTGGGCGGGGATCGATGGGGAGCGTCCACCTTGCGCTCGACCCCAACCTCGAGCGCAAGGTCGCGATCAAGGTCATGGAGCCGATCAGCGGCCTCAGCGCCGAGGAAGAGGAGGAGCTCCGCCGGCGCTTCGTGCTCGAGGCCCGAGCCGCCGGGCGAGCCAGTCATCCCGGCATCGTGACCGTCTACGACACCGAAACCGACCCCGTAAGCGGCAGCTCCTTCATCGCCATGGAGTGGGTCGACGGCCCTTCGCTCGAGAGGCTGCTCGCCGAGTCGGGTCCCTTGCCGATCGGGCAAGCGATCGAGATCATCGCGCAGGTCGCGGACGCACTTGGCGCCGCGCACGGGGTGGGGCTCGTCCATCGCGACGTCAAGCCGGCGAACATCCTCCTCAACGCCGCCGGTCAGGCCAAGATCTCGGACTTCGGCATCGCGAAGTTCACCTCGATGTCGAACACCGCCGCCGGACGCATCCTCGGCTCGCCCTTCTACATGTCACCGGAGCAAGTTCGCAACGAGGTCGTCGACCGCCGTTCCGATCTCTTCTCGCTCGGGGTCGTGCTCTACGAGGCGGTGACCGGTGTGGTCCCCTTCGGTGCTGATTCTCTGGCCGGCATCACCCATAAGATCCTCGAGCTCGAGCCCGAGCCGGCCCGCGTGCTCAACCCGGACGTGACGCCCGAGCTCGCCGCGGTGATCGATCGGGCGCTGGCCAAGGACCCCGCCGCGAGATTCCAAACCGCGGAAGCGTTCGCGAGTGCTCTGCGGGCAGTCGACCAGGTGCTCGGATCCACCCGGCAGCGGGGACGGACCGGGACCGTGATCCTCGCGGAAAGCCGCTCCCCTCGGCCGGTCTCTCGTGTCCGCTCCAGGGGACTCTCTTTTCTCAGCCGTCGCGGCATCCTCTTGGCGGTCTTGACCATCTTGGCGGTGCCCTTTCTGCTGATGACGTTCGCCAAGATCGATTCCGAGGCGCCACCCTCGCCCGAGACCGAGGCTGGCCTGGCGTCGTTGCCGCAGCCCATGCGGCTGGAGGAGGCGCCCGATCGCGCCCCCGACTCGCCGAGCTCTTCGCCGCCTGTTCCTGGTGAGGAGTCGGTCGCAAGCGCCGTCGAGCAGCGGCCCTTTCCGGTCGCGGACACGGCGGTGCTCAACGTCAACTACCGCAACTGGCTGCAAGACAGCTCGATGAGGATCTTGGTCGACGATCGGGAGGTCTGGTCGCGGCGGGTCGGCAGCGAAGGCGTGCGCGAGCGGACCTTGGGGAGCAGGGTTCGTGCGAGAATCTCGGTTCCAGGAGGCAAACACGTGATCGAAGTTCGGATCGACGGAAGCGAGGGCAAAGTGCGCGCACACAAGAGGATCTGGGGCGAGTTCGAGGCCGGGAAGACCCGCGACCTGAAGGTGATTCTCGTCCCTCCGCGGGTGCTCAGACTCGCCTGGAGCAGCGAGTGACGGCGGTCAGCTGCCCACGTTGTGGAAACGAGCTCGCGGTCCCCGAACCGACGGTGAGCACCACTGTCAGCTTCGCCTGCCCCGCTTGCGAGGCGCGGCTCGAGGTGTCGGTCGTCGAAGGGGGAGACACGCAGACCAGGCTTCGGCCCGACGGCGTGGAGAGCGCGCTGGAGCCCGCCGAGCAACTCGCCGATCCCTCGGCGACGGTGCCGCTGGGCTCGGGCACCAGCATTCTGAAGGGGAAGCTGCCGACCACGGGAGAGCGACCGGTGGAGACCGTGTTACAGGCGTCCCTGGTCGTGCTCGGTGCCGATCCGGGAACCAAGCGCTTCGTGCTCGGCTCGAAAGTCACTACCGTGGGCCGAGAGGCCGCCGACATCGTCATTGCCGACGACGCGATCTCGAGCCGTCATTGCGAGATCGAGGCGAGGGGCGAGAAGTTCTACCTCCACGATCTCGACAGCAGCAACGGCACACTCGTCAATGACGAGCCGGTTCGCTCGGTCCAGCTCGCATCAGGTGACACGATCCGGATTGGGAAGACCGTCCTCGCCTTCAAGGTCGTGGAAGCCATCGCGCTCGAAGGCGACGACTAGCAGCCCGTGGGACGACCGGGGGCACGGGTCCCCCGGCTACCGGCGGAGATGCGCCATCCCGGTGGGGGTTGGCACCTGCGGCCGGCTTCTCTTCGGGCAACCGAGGTCGACGGCGAGATCTAGCCGATCACCGAGAACGACGAATCTCGATTGACCTCGCGCCGCCGGCTGAAGAAGCTCAGATCGAGGTCGCGCCGGGTGTACTTGAGGTGGAGCTTCACGGGATCGCGGTCGTGGTCGCGGCCGTCCTCGACGGCGGAGATCAGCTCGGCCATCAGCTTGCCGACGACCGGGCCGTTCTTGAACTGGTTACCCGAAGTTCCCACGGCCATGTAGTAACCCGGCAGATCCGAGCGGTCGTAGACCGGGATCCAGTCGTCGGTCACGTCGTAGAGGTCGACCACTCCCTTGGGCCGCATCGGCACCGGCAGATTCGGCATCCGCTGCGCCACGCGCAGGACCTGGGTGAACCACTGCTCGCTGAAGTTCGTGTTGTAGTCGTCCGGATCCTCGACCCAGTCGAGCTCGTCACACGCCGGGTCCTCGGAGCCGATCAGGACGTGCCCTCCCATCTCCGGCCGCAAATAAGCGCCGGTGTCGCCGTCCGAGACGATCATGCCCAGGGCGTCGAAGTCGGATCCGCCGGGGGCCGGCACGTGGCAGACCTCGTGTTTCAGGGGACGGATCTTGATCTTCATCTCGTCCTCGACCCCGGCCATCCGGTTGACCTTCGTCGAATGCGGCCCAGCGACGTTGACGACGATCGGTGCTCGGAACTCGTCACCATCGGCCAGCCGGACCCCCGCCGCCCGCCCGCGTTCCTCCAAGATCTCCGCAACCTCGGTGTTGAACCGGAACTCACCGCCACGGGCCTCGCACGCTCGCTGCACGTTGTGACACGAAAGCTGGGGATCGTTGATGAGCCCCGACTCGGGGACGTAGATCGCTCCCGCCACCGAGTCGCCGGTCGGCTTGCCGAAGCGAGCCTCGTCCCGCTTGACGGGAGGTCCGAACTGCCGCAGGTCGAGGACGGGCAGGAGCTTCTTCACCGCCTCCGGATCCAGCTCTTCGTAGGCGACTCGGAGCTCGTCCAGGCTCGCCATGACCGTGCGCAGGTAGTCGTTCTTCTCCGTCTTGAAGACCAGGCAGCCGGTGTTGACGTAGCGGGCGAGCCCCACTTCGTCCACCACCCCGAGGTACTTGGCCCAGTCGAGCCAGTAGAAGTAGCTCTCGCGCGCCACGGCAACGCCGTCCGGGGTCGAATAGTGGAACCGAATGATGGCGCACGACGCCGCCGTCGAGCCGTAGCCGGCACCGTGCAGCCGGTCGACGTTCAAGGTCCGGTAACCGCGCTTGGCGAGCTCGTAACCCGTGCAGCACCCGAGGATCCCAGCCCCGATGACGATGGCATCGTAGCTTCTCGACATCGCTTCGCCTCCCCCTACTCTATCCCGCAGGACAGGGCTCGAGAGCTGCGGATCATCCGGCCCCCCGTCGCTTTTGGAGATGAAGCGCCACCGAATCGTGGCGGACGAAGAACTTCTGAGGGGACCGTAACTCTCTCGACGGAGGCAAGATCATGAAGAACTCAACGACTCTGCTGTTCGCTTTCGGTCTGGCTCTGCTGCTGACCGGCTGTTTTCAGCACACCTACACCATCGGCGCCGGTGCGCCCGACGGAGAGCTCGTCTACAAGCAGTGGCACCATCACTGGCTCTTCGGCCTCATCCGTCCCAAACTCCAGGACCGGGTCGACGTCGCCAAGGAATGCTCGTCGGACGACGCGACCATCCATGAGAGGGTCTCGTTCCTCAACGGCGTCATCGACGTTCTGATCGGGATCATCTACAGCCCGACGACGGTGACCATCACCTGCGGCAACGGTGTCGAAGCCGACGTCGAACTGAGCGTCGAAGATATCGAGGAGACAGTGGGTGACGCCCGATTCCTGCGCGCCGTCGAGGATCTCGCGCCGGAGCGGCTCTCGGAGGTGGAGGCGGCCCTGGCCGACCGGCGGTAGGCTGCACCGCGGGCCACCAGAAGCCGGACCTCCTACCCTAGGACGCTGACAGGGAGCTCACCGGCTCGAGCTCGCATCTGTTCCGCCCGCCCTTCTTGGCTCGGTAGAGGGCTCGGTCCGCGGCACTGAGGATCACGGGAAGCCCGACACCCTCGACGTCATCGACGGTTGCAGCGCCGAGGCTGACGGTGACCTCGAGCTCGCCGGCCGAGATGGCGAACGGTGGCTCGCCGCACGCCACACGAACTCGTTCCATCACCTTCCTCGCCGTAGCCTCGTCGCACGGACAGAGAATCAACAGAAACTCCTCGCCACCCAGACGACCGACGAACTCCGCCGAGCGCAAGCTGGCTACCAGTCGGCGGCTCAGCTCCCTGAGCACCTCGTCACCCGCCAAGTGGCCGTGCCCGTCGTTGACCTGCTTGAAGAGATCCAGATCGAGGATGACCGCGGCGAGCGGCCGTTGCTCACGCCGCGCCCTCGCCACCTCGCGCTCGAGCAAACGGAGCACGGCCCCCCGGTTCCACAGGCCGGTGAGCGCATCGTGCTTCGCCTCGTGCTCGAGCGCCTTCTGCATCCCCCGCAGCCGGCGGTTGACCTTCAGCAGCTCTTCGTAGAGGCGGCTCTTCTCCAGAATCACCGAGATCTGGCTCGCCAGCCGCATGAAATGACCTTGGTGGATTCTGCGATAGGTGTCCGCTTCTCGACTCGAGAAGAACAGAAAGCCGATCGGCTTGCCCAGCGCCGTCAGGGGGCAAGTGAGGCTCGAGCGAATCCCCTCCGCGACAATCAGCCCGGTCGACTCGGACTCGGGGTGCTCCTCGAGGTAGGCCTCGAGATCGTTCAGTATCCTCGGTCGGCCGGAGCGGAGGATCTCCTCGAGACTACTCCCGGAGAGCTTGGCCGAGTAGCCGATCTCGAGCTTGACCTCTTTGGATTCGGAGCGCGCCCAGCGAGAGCGCACGGTAGAGCCGCCGTTTTCGAGTAACGCCAGCCCGATCCGGTCATAGGGAATCACCGATTCGAAGGAGTCGTAGACTTGCTCCAGAACCTCGTCGAGGACAAGGCCCGCGTTGACGCGCTCGGCGATCTCGGCCAACTTGACCTGTTCGTCGAAGCGCGTCTCGAGGTTCTTGGCCAGCGCGCGCAGCGACTCGCCGAGCCTTGCCAATTCGTCGAAGCCCTCGGAGGGAATCTCGACGTCGAAGCGGCCACGCCGCATCTGCTCGGCGGCGCGACGGTACGTGACGACTCTGGAATCTACGCTCATTCTGAGAGCACTCGGCCGAGAGGAGGCGCTCCCACTCGAGCTCAGACTTCTACATTAGTCATTAGATCGAGGCGGTGCAACAGCGGTTCGGGCCCCGTGAACCGCGCTTCCCGAAATGCTCTGCACCTCGAGGCAGGGAAGCTAAGATCGAACGATGGACGGCGATCGACCACTGATTGGCCTGATACCCGCCGCCGGCCGCGCGACGCGGCTCCGAGGCATCGCCGGCAGCAAGGAGCTGCTGGCCGTGCCGGCGCCGGTCGATGCCGGGGAGCCGGGACCGGTCGCCGGGTATCTGCTGCGAGCCATGGCCGAGGCCGGGGTCGAGCGCGCCTACGTGGTGCTGCGGACGGGCAAGTGGGACGTCCCGGCGCATTTCGCCGAGGCCGAGCCGCCGCTCGGCCTGCCGCTCGCCTATCTGGTTACGCCCGGAACATCGTCGATCCCGGCAACTCTCGACTTCGCTTACCCCTACGTGCGCGGCGCCACGGTGGTCACCGGTTTCCCCGATTCCTGCTTCACGCCGCTCGCCGCCGTCCGGCGGGCGGTCGAGCGCCATCGGGCCAACCTCACCGCCGTCACCCTGGCTCTCTTCCCCAGCGATCGCCCCGACAAGACCGACATGGTCGAGCTCGACGGCGAGCGAGTGGTCGGATTTCGAGTCAAACCGGGACCGTGCGAGCTCGACTGCACCTTCGGGGCCGCCGTCTGGGGTCCTGAGCTCACCGAGTTCCTGCACGAGTTCCTGACCCCTCGCGAAGGCACCACGCCGCGCGGCGAGCTGCAGATCAGCCAGGTGCTGGAAGCGGCCCTCGCAGCGGGCATGGCAATCGACGGCGAGATCTCTCCGCGGGGCCGCTACGTCGACGTCGGCACGCCGGAGGATCTCGAGCGCATCCGTGAGATCGGGATCGGGAGCTGATGCCGAGAGTCACGATCCTCGGCTCCGGCACCTGCGTGCCCTACGCCCGCCGTGGCCCGGCCGGATACGCCGTCGAGGCGGCCGGAAGAATCCTGCTCGTCGACAGCGGCAGCGGCACTCTCGGCCGCCTGGTCCAGGCCGGACTCGACCACCGCCATCTCGATGCCGTCCTCTACACCCACACCCACCCCGACCACTCGGCCGATCTGGCGCCGCTGCTCTTCGCCCTCAACTACACGCCCGGGTTCGAGCGGCGGCGGCTGCTGCGCCTTCTGGGACCGGCAGGGTTCGGCGACTTCCTCGGCCGCCTCGAGCAGCTCCACCCCGGCATCGCTCCCAAGTCCTACGAGATCGAGCTCGTCGAAATGGCGGACTCCCGCGTCGCGCTCGGCGATGTGACGATCCAGTCCCGCCGCGTCGAGCATGCCAACCTCCCCGCCGTCGGCTACCGGGTCGAGGCCGAGGGCGTGACGCTGGTCTTTTCGGGCGACACCACCTACTGCGACGGCCTCGTCGAAGTCGCTCGCGGCGCCGACCTTCTGATCATCGAAGCCTCCTCTCCATTCCCCGATCGGGACCCCGGACCCCACCTGACCGCCGCCCTCGCCGGCCGCGTCGCCGCCGAGGCCGGGGCTCGTCGCGTCGTGCTGACCCACCAGTACCCGGTCTGCGACGAGCACGACATGGCGGCGCTGGTCGCCGAGCATTGCGACGGCGAGGTGCTCGTCGGCGAGGACCTCATGGTGCTCGACGTGGAGCGGGCGCCCTGATCGATGACTCCGAGCCCTTCGTTCGAAGGATCGCGTCGCTAGAATCCGCCTCGATCGCATCGCCACCGAGCCGATTGCACCGTCATCGGCTTGACCGGGGGTGTAAGATCCGAGGGCTCGTTCGAACCAGGAAGCCTCGCCGGGACGAGGCCGAAGCGCGCCCGACCCCGAGACTTCCAACTCGCGCAAGGAGGTCCAGCTGGTGAAGGTACCGGTATCTATTCAGATCAACGGCCGCCTCTACGAAAGCGAGGTCGAGCCGCGGAAGCTCTTGGTCCATTTCATCAGGGACCTCGACAACTTGACCGGCACCAAGGTGGGGTGCGACACCAGTCAGTGCGGCGCCTGCACGGTGCTGCTCGATGGCGTGGCGGTCAAGTCCTGCACCTGCCTGGCGGTCCAGGCCGACGGCGCGGAGGTGACGACGATCGAGGGCCTGGCGCAGAACGGCGAGCTTCATCCTCTGCAGGAGGCTTTCTGGAACAAGCATGGTCTGCAATGCGGCTTCTGCACTCCCGGCATGATCTTCGCGTCGCACGAGCTCTTACGGACCAACCCCGACCCCACGGACGAGGAGATTCGGCACGGCCTCGAAGGCAACCTCTGCCGTTGCACCGGCTATCAGAACATCGTGCGCTCGGTACGGGAGGCCGCCGACATCATGAACGCCGACACCCAAGACGGAGGTGAAGGATGAGCAGCAAGATCTTCGGCTCGGGGATTCGGCGACGTGAAGACCCACGCCTCGTCACCGGAGGTGCGGCCTACACCGACGACATTACGCTGCCGGGCATGGTCTACGCCGCCATGCTGCGCAGCCCTCACGCGCACGCGAGGATCGACGACGTCGACGTCAGTGCCGCGGCCGCGGCCGAAGGGGTGCTGGCGGTCTACCCCGGCGCCGACACCGAGGACGCCCTCCAGCCAGTGCCGACGGCCTGGCTGCTGCCGGACTCCGATCTCCAGGTCGCGCCCTACCCCGCGATCGCCAAGGACACCGTGCGCTACGTCGGCGACATCGTCGCCGTCGTCGTGGCCGAAAGCCGCTACCAGGCCTACGATGCCCTCGACCTGATCGCGGTCGACTACGACCCGCTGCCGGCGGTCACCCACCCGCAGCAGGCCACGGAGCCCGACGCGCCGCAGCTCCACGAGGGGATCTCCGGCAACCAGGCGCTGCACTGGACGGTCGCTGGTGGCGACATCGACGCGGCGTTCGCCGACGCCGAGGTCGTCGTCAAGGAGCGTATCGTGCAGCAGCGGCTGATCCCCAACGCGATGGAGACTCGCGCCGCCGTCGCCCAGTACCGCCAGGCCTCGGGCGAGCTCACCTTTTGGAACACGACCCAGAACCCCCACATCGCGCGGTTCATCTGCTCCGCGGTGACCGGTATTCCCGAAGACCGGTTGCGGGTCATCGCCCCCGAGGTCGGCGGCGGGTTCGGCAGCAAGATCGCGGTCTACCCGGCCGACTTCGTCACCATCTTCTGCTCGATGCGGCTCGGCCGGCCGGTGAAGTGGACCGAGACCCGTAGCGAGAACTACCAGGCCACGACCCACGGCCGCGATCACGTGCAGGAGGTCGAGCTGGCGGCGACCAAGGACGGCAAGATCACCGGTCTGCGTTGCACCGTTTGGGCCGGACTCGGGGCCTATCTATCGACCGCGGCGCCCGGCATCCCGACGATCCTTCACGGCCTCATGCTCTCAGGGGTCTACGACATCCCGGCGGTCAAGGAAGACGTCTTCGGCGCCTATACCAACGCGACCCCAGTGGAGGCTTACCGGGGGGCCGGTCGGCCCGAGGCGACGTTCATGCTCGAGCGCCTGGTCGACAAGCTTGCCAACGAGCTCGAAATGGATCCGGCCGAGGTCCGCCGCCGCAATCTCATTCCCCGTTTCGAGGACGGGCACGACGTCATCACCGGCCTCACCTACGACAGCGGCGACTACCCGGCGGCACTCGACAAGCTCCTCGACCACGCCGGCTACGACGACCTGCGCCGGCAGCAGGCCGAAGCGCGCAACGAGGGGCGTTACCTCGGGATCGGGCTGTCGACCTACGTCGAGATCTGCGGCCTGGGGCCATCACAGGTCGCCGGCGCCATCGGTTTCCAGGGCGGGCTGTGGGAGAGCGCCATCATTCGCTTCCATCCGAGCGGCAAGGTGCATGTCTTCATCGGCGCCTCGCCTCACGGCCAGGGCGAGGAGACGACTTTCGCCCAGATCGTCGCCAGCGAGGTCGGCGTCTCGCCCGAGGACGTCCGGGTGTTCCACGGCGATACCGACAACACTCCCATGGGCTGGGGCACCTACGGCAGCCGGACGACGGCGGTCGGAGGAGCCGCGCTGGCGCTGACCGCGCGCAAGATCAAGGAAAAGGCGAAGATCGTCGCCGCCCACCTGCTCGAGGCCGCGGTCGAGGACATCGACTACGAGGACGGCAACTTCTTCGTCAAAGGGTCACCCGACCGAGGCAAGACGATCCAGGACATCGCCTTGATGGCCAACGTCTCGTGGGACATGCCGGAAGGGGTCGAGTCGGGACTCGAGGCCAGCACCTTCTACGACCCCCCGAACTTCACGTTCCCGTTCGGAGCTCATCTCGCGGTCGTCGAGGTGCATCCCCAGACCGGACAGGTGAAGCTCGAGCGCTACATCGCGGTCGACGACTGCGGGCCGCAGATCAACCCGGTGATCGTCGCGGGTCAGGTTCACGGCGGCGTCGTCCAAGGGATCGGCCAGGCGCTGTGGGAGGAAGCGGTGTATGACGATAGCGGTCAGCTGGTGACGGGCACCATGCTCGACTACGCGATGCCGCGCGCGGACCGCTTGCCGGAGATCGAGGTGCTTTCGACCGTGACCCCCTCGCCCCATCATCCGATCGGCGTCAAGGGCATCGGCGAGGCCGGCACGATCGCTTCGACGGTGACGGTGTACAACGCCGTCCTCGACGCCCTCCAGCCACTGGGAGTCGACTCGGTGGCGATGCCGTTGACCCCCGAGCGCGTCTGGCGTGCCATTCAAGAAAGCGGAGGAGATTGAGCCATGTTTGCACCGCGATTCGGTTATCACCGGGTGAGCTCCGTGGCCGAGGCCGGCGCGCTCCTGCGGGAGCACCCCGGGGCCAAGCTGTTGGCCGGCGGCCACAGCCTGATCCCGGTCCTCAAGCTGCGGCTCGCGGAGCCGCCCGCGCTCATCGACATCGGACGACTCGCCGAGCTCAAGGGGATCTCGGTCGAGGGCGAAGCGGTGCGCATCGGCGCCCTCACCACCCACGCGGAGCTCGCGGCGTCTGCCGACCTCGAGGAGCACGCCCCGGCATTGGCCGAAGCGGCGGGCATGATCGGCGACCCGGCGGTGCGCAACCGCGGGACGATCGGCGGCAATGTAGCGCACGCCGATCCCGCGTCGGACCTGCCTACGGTACTGCTGGCTCTCGACGCCAGCTTCGAGATCGTCGGCGCGGACGGCGAGCGCACCGTCGCCGCGGCGGACTTCTTTCAGGGGATGATGGCGACGGCGCTCGGTGACGACGATCTGCTGACCGCCGTCGTGTTGCCGGCGCGACCGCCGGGCCAGGGCCAGGCCTACGCCAAGTTCGCGCACCCGGCATCGCGCTACGCCGTCATCGGCGTCGCCGCGACGCTCGAGGTGAACGACGGCGTCTGCTCGGCCGCCGCGGTCGCGGCGGGAGGCCTCGTTCCGGTGCCGACCAGGGCACCCTCGGTCGAGCAGGCGCTGGTCGGAGAGCCCGCCGCCGGCGACGCCATCGCCACCGCTGCCAGCCAGATCGGGACCGACCTGGGTGACGATCTGATCGGTGATCTCTTCGCCTCGGCCGAATATCGCAAGGCGGTGGCCGGAGTCTACGTGCAGCAAGCCCTCGCGACGGCGGCCGAGAGGATCGGATAGCTCATGTCCGGTCCCGTCGTCTACACTTCGAAGGTCCGCATCGAGCGCATCCGCGGCCCCGTCCGGAGGGCTCATCTCCCTGCGGAGGAAGAGCCCACCATCTTCGGCGTTCACTCGGCGATCGCCCAGCATTACGGAGTTCCAGCCGACGCCTTCCCACCGCGTGCAACCACCCTCGACTACGTCGTCGCCGCCGCCGGCGGCTGACTGACCGGGACGCTGGCCGGCGCGCTGGAAGCGCGCGGCGTCAAACTCAGCGAGGGCGACCTGGTCTCCGAGGTCGAGGGCGAGGTCGAGACCGAAGGCAAGGTCCTGGTGATCCGACGGATCCACGTGGCCTATCAACTCCGGGCCGGGGCGGCGGACCGCGAGACGGTCGATCACGTCCTCGGCTTCCACGTCGACTTCTGCCCGGTCGCCAGAACGATCGGCGGCTGCGTGGAGATCTCCACCTCACTCGAGATGGCGGACTAACCGGCGGGAGACCCGGCTGGCCGGGCCTCCCGCCTGCGCTCGGCGCTGGCGTCAGCGTCCTGCGCGAGAGACCACGATGCGCGCCGTCGGATTGCGCCAGTCGTGGACCCCGACGTCGAGATCGCCAGCCTCTCGGACGCCGGATGAGATGTGGATGAAGCCCTCGGCGCCGTCGGTGACGCGCACGAAGGGGTTGTCGCAGGGCGGGCCCGGAATGTGATCGCAATCCTGAGTGTTGGCCTCGCTGCCGGCATCGTAGGCGGGAGCGTCGAAGCTCGAACCGGCGCCCTGGATTCGCCGAGTGCCGGAGAAGAAGGAGTCGTTGGTGGTCACCAACATTCCGAGAGCGGTGATCATGCGCGAGCCGCCGCCGAGCGCGATCGTCACCGTGAGCGACTCACCCGGCAGGATGACGCCATTGCCGATTTCGACGGCGTGGACCGCCGGGTCGCTCTCGAGGAGGGCGATCAAGTCGGCGCTATCGGCGTCTTCGGCAAGGGCCGCGAGCTCGGGCGCCGCCGAGTCGCCAGCGCGGAAGACGCGAAAGTTGCTGCGGTGGGCGACGACGACCGGTGGTGACAGGATCTGGCCGCGGGTGAGGTTGGTGACGGTGACGTCGTAGAGCACCCCTCCACCGCCCGCGGCTTCGGCTGCCGCGGCAGCGCTGGCGAGCAGCACGATCGCCAAGCCGATTCGAGTGAGCATTCTGACTCCTGACATTGAGATTCCTCCTTTTTGGGTTTCCGTCGGCGTCTGCCGAGTCCCCCCAGGCTGCCGGCTCGACATCCCGCTGGAATCCCGCGAATCTCACTTTTTGTTCACGTTTCGCCGAACCGGTGAACAATGGCCGTTTGAACCCGTGCCGTGGCCGACGCGAAAAGAAGGCCGGCCACGGAGCCGCGGACCCACCGCGGACTAAGCCGGTAGCTGGGGGACTTGTGCCCCCGGTCGTCGCGAGAAAGAGGCCGGCTAGGCGGCGCGCGGCAGCTCGAAGGAGACGGTGGTGCCCACACCAGGGGCACTCGTGACCTCGATGGCGGCGCCATGCAACTCGAGCGCGCGCTGGGCGATCGCCAGCCCCAGGCCGGTGCCGCCGCTCTGGCGACCGCGGTGACCGTAGAAGAAGCGGTCGAACAGGTGAGGCAGGTCTTCGGCGGTAATGCCCTCTCCGGTGTCCGAGACTTCGACCTCCACGGCGAGCGCCTGCACCACGACATCGACTCGTACTCGGCCCCCAGCCGGGGTGTGCTTCAGAGCATTGTCGACCAGGTTGCCGAGCACCCGCGCCATCAACGCGGTGTCGGCCGACACGTAGGCCAACGTTTCGGGGAGGCCGGCCTCGAGCTCGACCCCCCGGCTCTCCGCCGAGAGCCGATACTCGCCGACGATGTCCTGGACGAGCTCGCCCAGAGCCAGCGGCTCGCAGTGCAGCTCGACTCCCCCGGCATCGAGCTTGGCGAGCTCGAACAGCTCGTGGACCAGCTGCGACAGTCGTGACGCCTGGCGTGATGCTACATCCAGATAGCGGCGGCGCTCGGCTGGCGGCAGATCATCATCCTTCACGCGCAGCGTCTCGATGTAGCCTTGGAGCGAAGTGAGTGGGGTACGCAGGTCGTGCGAGACGTTGGCCACCAGCTCGCGGCGCAGCTCGTCGAGGCGGCGCAGCTCCTCGACCTGACGCAAGAGACGCTCGGCCATGCGGTCGAAGCTGCGTCCCAAGCGCTCGATCTCGTCCCCGTCGTCGGTCCCCTGGCCTACCGCCGAAGCGGGCTCGAGCCCCGCCTTGACCTCGAACACAGCGACGGCGCGCGACAGGCCGCGTACCCGCCGAGTCAGATAGTGGAACAGCCAGAGGCCGGCGGCGAGAGCGATCAGGAGGGACGCTATGATCCCGATCGCGCCGAGGCGGAGAATGTAGCTGCCGGCGAGCAGCCCGACCACCGAGTCGTAGGCCTCGCCGCCGAGCACGACGTAGAGGTAGCCCTGGGGGCTCGCCGAATCGCCGACCGGAGCGGCGGAGAAGACCTTGCGTCCCTGCAGATCGCGCGGATCGTCGCCGACGATCGGCAGCCGGCTGTCGGCGGCGAGGAAGCTGGTGATCGGCGCCAAGCTGACCCGCTCCCGCACGACCACCCCGAGGGGCGCCGAGTAGGCGAGGATCTCCCCGGTCGGATCGAGCAGGTAGACCTCGATCGCCGGGTTGATCACCATCATCATGTGGAACACCTCGTACAGCGCCTCCTGTTGCACCTCTCCGGCGTCCATCAGGTGGGCCTCCTTGACCAGGTTGTAGGCCAGGTCGCGCTGCAAGTTCTGATGAACCTCGTTCAGGTAGGCCCGAGTCGTGACGATCGTCACCGCCAGGTACAGGCCACCGACGGCGGTGACCACCGCCAGCAGCACCAACGCCAGCTTGGCGAACAGCGAGCGCGAGCGTTGCTTCACGCCGCCAGGTCCTCGGCAAACCGGTAACCGACGCCCCACACGGTCTGGATGTAACGCGGCCGCGCCGGGTCGGGCTCGAGCTTCGAGCGCAGGCGATTGATGTGCGAGTTCACCGTGTGCTCGTAGCCGTCGTGGCCGTAGCCCCAGACTAGGTCGAGCAGCTGGCTGCGACTGAACACCAGGCCGGGATGGCTCGCAAAGTGGAGCAACAGGTCGAACTCCTTCGCCGTCAGCTCGAGCGCCCGACCACCGACCGTCACCCGGCGCCGGTCGGGGTCGATCACCAAGTCGCCGATCTCGACCACCTGGCGAGCGGAGACCGGCCTCTTGCCGAGCTCTTCGACCCGCCGCAGGATCGCCTTCACCCGGGCTACGAGCTCGAGAACGCTGAACGGCTTGGTCAGATAGTCGTCGGCGCCGACCTCGAGCCCCAGCACTCGGTCGAGCTCGGTCGCCTTCGCCGTGAGCATGAGAATCGGCGTGTAGTCGTCCCGCGCGCGCAGCCGCTTGCACACCTCGAGCCCGTCGAGCTCGGGCAGCCTCAGGTCGAGGATCACGAGACAGTAGGTTCGGCGCTCCAGCCGCGCGAGCGCCTCCCT
Organism: Thermoanaerobaculia bacterium; assembly: GCA_945787575.1. Taxonomy (GTDB): domain Bacteria; phylum Acidobacteriota; class Thermoanaerobaculia; order Multivoradales; family JAHEKO01; genus CALZKB01. The sequence goes on from CALZKB010000061.1 coordinate 17,226, forward strand.
GCCGTCGACCGCGAACTCGGTCCTGATCGACAGGTCGCCGAGGTGCAGCGCCACCAGCTCCGCGATATCGCGATCATCTTCGACGATGAGTATGCGCCGCACGTCGTGCCCTCCCATGCCTGAACCGTAGCGACCGGATCTCACGAAACCATCACGGATCGCAGGAGAGTGGTCGCGATTCGAGCCTGCCGGTCAGTACGGCGGCCCGCGGCGGGTGGATTGCATCCGTCCGGGCGACGGCGGCGTCGAGCCCCGCGCCCGCGACCCGAGGCATCTTCGGCGGATCAGTGGGCTAGAGTGCTCTCGAATCGAGAGAGGAGGACACCATGGTGGGTGTGAAGACAGACCGTGCTCTGGCGTCATGGCTCGTACTCTTTGCGCTGACCGGTCTGATCGCCTGCGTGCCCAAGAGCCGGTTGCAGGTACACGTCGATACTGAGCTGGTTCTCAGGAAACAGCTCGCAGAACGGGATCAACGCATCAGAGAGCTCGAGGACGAGGTCGCCGGGCTCGCGGGCGAATGTGCCGAGGACCGCTCCAGGGCGCAGCGGGAAGCGGCAGAGTGTGAGCAGCGGATCGCCGCGCTCGAGAAGGAGCTCGAGGAGCTGAGGCTGGTGCTGGGCACAGCTCACAGAGAGGTTGCCGAAGGCGAGGAACAGATCGCCGAGCTCGAGTGGGAACGATCCGAGCAAGACAGGAAGGTGGCTTCCGCGCGGGGCCGGTTGGGCACGCTCGAGGCTGCACTGAGGAACCTGAGAGTGGAGCCTGCCGATGTCATTGACCGGCGAGAGGAGCCGGTGGAGATCGAGCTCTTCTTTGGAACCAACCGCAAGAGTGCGGCCCGCAAGAACACGGACCAAGAGGCTCCCGGTGTCGCGGGGGCGCGACACGGTCGGGTTCAACCGGGTCTGGGTCGACTCGTGTTGCCGCTTCTGCTGCTGGCGCTCTTCTTTCTGCTCCCGGCCCTCTTCAAGAGGATCCTCAAGCCCCAGTATGAGCGTTGGTTTGTCCTCGGCGCTCGACTGATCTGCGGAGCGCTGTTGGCGCTCTTGTGCTTTTCGATGGTCAGGCAGCTCCTCGTCGAGGAGGAATCCACCTTCGGCAACGAGCAGATCGTCGACACCGAACGCAGGTACGACCTCGGAACCTGCACCGTTACCATCCCTCCGGTCCATCGCCGGGCGAACGTCGAGGATCTTTCGATCTTCGAATTCCGGCGCGATCCCTCCAAGCACTTCACCCTCCAGAATGTGACCGAGATCGACGACTCGACGGTTTTCTTCAACGAGCTTCGAAAGGTGGTCAAGGGCGGCGACCTGTTCATCTTTGTCCACGGGTACCACAACACCTTCACCGATGCCGCCTTCCGCACCGCTCAGATTCACTACGACATGGGGTTCGACGGGGCTCCGATGTTCTTCAGCTGGCCGTCGGAGGCCGGCAGCTACTCGACCTCGGAGGCGAACGTCGACGGCGCTTGGCGAGCGCTGGCGCAGTTCCTGGGGGAGGTGCTCGACGAGTCGGAGGCGGAAAATGTCCGGCTCCTGGCGCACAGTATGGGGAGCCGGGTCCTGACCAAAGCGGTGGAGAAGCTCATGGATGAAAGGCCTCGTCTTTTCGAGAGCCCGCGGTTCGATGAGCTCGTTCTGGCCGCTCCCGACATCAAGCTGGCCAACTATCGTGACGTGGCTCGAGAGATCCTGCCTGCCGTGAGGAACATGACCGTGTACGCCTCTTCGAAGGACACGGCACTGCTCGCCTCCCAGCTGATTCATGGCGGGGAGCCCAGAGCTGGCCAGGCACCGCCGGAGGTGGTCGTAGGAGGGGTGGACACGATCGACGTCTCGGAGATCTCGAGCGGGCATTCCTACGTGGCCGACAGCGGACGAGTTTTGGATCATCTGCGCCTGATCCTCACCGGCCTTCGGTCGGACATCCGGCTGGACGAGAGGACCGCCCGACGGGAACGCACGGCAGACGGAGGCGAGTACTGGGTTCTTCTGCCGCCCAGCTCTGTGCCGTCGGGAGGTTGAGAGTCGGTGAGCCCGCAGCTCGCGAACGTCCGTGAACGAATCCAGCGCGACGTCAATCGCATCAACGCGGATGGCTTCGGCGTCGGCTGGTACTCGCCGGAGGTCAGCGACGAGCCGGCGGTTTTCAAAGACACCAGCCCCTTGTGGAACAACTACAACCTGGGCTCGCTCGCCGACCGGATCCGCTCACCGGCGATCGTCGCCCACGTGCGCGCCGCCAGTCGCTTCGACCCGGTGACGCGCGAGAACTGCCACCCCTTTCAGCGCGGCTGCCTGCTCTGGATGCACAACGGCGACGTTCCCGGGCGCGCCCGCCTTACTCGCAACGTGGCCCTGGAGGCCGACGACGCCCTGCTGGCCCAGATTCGCGGCAACACCGACAGCGAGTTCGCGTTCACGCTGTTTCTCGTTCGTTTGGGGGCCCCGCCCCGCCGCGACGTCCCGGTTACCGAGCTGGCCGCCGCGATGGACGCGACGGTGAGTCAGATCACCGGCTGGCATCTCGATTCGGAGAACCGGCGTCCGCTGGAGCTCAACTTCTGCGTCAGCACCGGCAAAGTGCTGGTGGCGACTCGTTTCGCGCTGTCGGACAAAGAGGGTCCCACTCTCCATTGGCGTGAAAGTGAGAGCGACTCCGGCGAGAGATTCGTGGTCATCGCGTCGGAGCCCCTGTCCGAAGCGGACGGCTGGCGGGCGGTCGAGAACGGGGAGATGCTCACCGTCGACGCCAACCTCGAGCTCGCGCAGCTTCGACTCGAGGCCACCGACCGGCTGAGCGTCGCTTCGCTGCCCGAGGTTTAAGGGCCGGCAGACGAAAACCGCTGACGACAGCATTGCGAAGGGTCTGGTTGCTACGAGAGTTCGCTGTCGTCAGCGGTGAAAGTTGCCAAACACAGGTGGGCGTCACTCGGCGTAGAAGG
>CALZKB010000062.1 GCA_945787575.1 Thermoanaerobaculia bacterium
AACTACCGGCATCGCGAAGTGACACTCGAGGCCGGCGACGTCGTCGTTTGGCTCTCCGACGGCTTGATCGAGGCGAGCAACGAACTCGACGAACCATTCGGTTACGAGGCGACGGCGGCGGCGCTCGCCGGCCCCCCGAGCTCGGCCGCGGAGGTGCGCGATCGCCTGCTCGCCGCGGTCGAGGACCACGCGGGGGGGCGCGCCGCCGATGACGACCGGACTCTCGTGGCGATGCGCTACTTCCCGGGTCCGCCGCCGCAACCCGAGAGTCGATAGCCTGCCGAAGGGTCAGCTGCCGGAGCTCTCTTCGGCCGCCTCGCTGATCCCCAGGAACGAGTAGATCCGTCGGATGTAGTCCTGCGTCTCCTTGTATGGCGGCACGCCATTGTGGCGGTCGACCGCTCCTTCGCCGGCGTTGTAGGCGGCAAGAACGAGGGGAAGGTCGTCGGCGTATCGGTCGATGAGCTGCCCGAGGTAGGTGACTCCGGCGTGGAGGTTGATCTCCGGGTCGAACAGCTCTGCGGGCACCACTCCAAGCCGCTTGCCGGTAGCCGGCATCAGCTGCATGAGGCCGCGCGCTCCCTTGGACGAGACGGCGCCGGGATCGAAGGCGGATTCCGCTCGAACTACGGCGACGACCAGGGCCGGGTTGATGTTCACGGCTCGGGAGAATTCGAAGATGTACTGCCCGAAAGGGACCTCGGGAACGCCGGCAGCTTCGGAAAAGCCGAGGTCGAGCGGCAGCGGCTCCAGCATCCCGTTGATCGCGGCGGGGTCGGAGACTTCGTCCTCCACGATCCGAGCGATGCGCAGCAAGGGGAGGGTCAGCTCGCCGCCGACCTCGAGCTCGATTCGCATCCGGTCGCCGTCCAGCTGGTACCGCGAAGCCTGTAGGAACCTGCCGTCGTCGAGCACGACGATCTCGGCGCCCGACGGCACCGCCGCCGAGAGACCGAACGGGATGAGCCAAAGAGCGAGACGCCTTCTCATCGGAGAGACTCTAGCAGGACTCCTCGGACCTCGGATGGTGGGTGTCGTAGATCATCTGAACGGCCCGCAAATCCGCGCCGTGCTCCAACAGGTGAGTCGCGAAGCTATGGCGCACAACGTGAGGCGAAAGCCGTGCCACCCCTGCGGTGACGCCGTGGCCGCGAAGGATCTTCCAGAAACCTTGTCGCGTCATCCCCCGCCCGAGGCGGCTGACGAACACGACGCCGTGTCGGCCCTTGACGAGCGCCGGGCGAACCTGTCCGAGATAGTCCTCCACCCAGCGCGCGGCCTCGTCTCCGACGGGGACGACACGCTCCTTGCGCCCCTTGCCGAACGCCAGGAGGAATCCGGCGTCGAGTCGCAGCTGCGAAAGGGTCAGACCGACGAGCTCGCTGACTCGCAGACCGGTCGCGTACAGCAGCTCGATCATCGCCTTGTCGCGCCGGCCGAGCGGCGTCGAAAGGTCGGGCGCGGCGAGCAGCGCCGCGACCTGGCTCTCGGTGAGAACTCGAGGCAGCTTCCGGCCGACTTTCGGCGGGAGAAGGTTGCCCGACGGATTGTCGCGCCTCTCACCAACCTCGACGAGAAACTCGAAGAAGCCCCGCGCCGCGACCAGGGCTCGACGGACCGAAGCCGGGGCCAGCCCCGACGCCTTGAGAGATCCCATGTGACGAACGAGCAGCTCGGAGTCGACATCCCGCCAAGCAGCTCCCTCGTTCGCCAGGTGGCCGGCCAACCTCGTGAGATCGGCTCGGTAGGAGCTGACGGTTCGGGGCGAGAGGCCCCGCTCGTCGGCCAGGGTGTCCAGATCGCGGCCGACCAGGCGATCGGGGGCGTCGAGAGCTTCCGAGTCGGCGCGGCTCACGAGCGGCCGGGAGCGACTTCCTCGGCGTCACACAGCGAGAGAATCTCCCTCTCGCTCAAGATGCGGTCGGACTGCTTGGCGCGAGCGAACACTTTCTGGACCCGCTCGGAGGTCGGCTCGATCCCGTGCTCGCGCAGCCAGTAGACGACGTTCGACTGCCCCGACATCGGACCGACCTCGATGCGCTGTCGTCGACCGACGAGGCTCGCCGGAACCCCCGAGTAGATCCGATCGGCAAGCCAGTCTTCGCCCTTCTCGCGAGCCTTGATGACCGCCGCCGCGTGAACGCCGGTACCGGTTCGAAAGGCATCTCGCCCGATCACCGGGTAGTTGTCCGGCAGCGGCACTCCGGTCGTCTCGGCAACCAGTCGACAATACTCCGGCAGGCGTTCGAGGTCGCGGTCGGCCCAGCCCATGAGCTGCATGTTGATCAGCAGAAGGTCGATCGGCGTGTTGCCGACCCGTTCGCCGATGCCGAGCGCGGTGCCGTGCAACCGGTCGGCACCCGCCGCAGCTGCCGAAAGTGAGTTGAAGACCGACATCCCCCGATCACGATGGCCGTGCCAGTCGACCTTCACCTCTTCCCCGGTGGCGTCCACCACCTCGCGGATGAAGCGGATGAGCTGCGTCGCGCCGTTGGGCGTCGCATGCCCCACGGTATCGGCCACGCAGACGCGCCGCGCACCAGCTTCCACCGCCGTCGTGTAGAGGCGGCGCAGATCTTCGGGGCGAGCCCGCGTTGTATCCTCGGTCACGTACATGACCGGCAGTCCCTCTTTCGCCACCAGCGCCACCGCGTTGCGGGTCAGGTCGAGCAGACGGTCGAGATCCCAGCTCTCGGTGAACTGCCGGATGGGACTCGAGCCCAGAAAGCACGCCACTTCGATCGGCAGACCCACCTTCTGTGAGATGTCGACGATCGGCAGGATGTCGCTTTCCAGGGTTCGCGCCGCGCAGTTAGGGGCGACTTCGAGCTTCTCGTCGGCAATCTCCCGTGCCAGTCGAGTCACGTCGGCGACGACATGAGGACCGGCGCCGGGCAAGCCGATGTTCGCGGACTCGATTCGAAGCTCCGCGATCAGATGGAGGATCCGCAGCTTGTCTTCGATCGGTGGCGACGTCACCGACGGAGACTGCAGTCCGTCGCGCAGGGTCTCGTCGTCGAGCTCTACCCGATCGCGGGCCGGCTCGATCTCGCCGTCGCCAGCGAGGTTCCAGTCGTGGATCAGTTCTGATTCGGAGAGGCTCACAACCGGAATTATAGGCCGTCGAAGACGACTCGGAACGTGCCGACCATCGAATCGCCCCGAGGTTGGCTCCACGACTCCTCAACCGTGCCGCCGAGCGCCTGCGTCAGGAGGGCGGCGCGAGCCGAAACCCGATTCCGGCCGCGGCTACTCTCCGGACACGCTCCCGGCAGCGAGCCGGTCGCCGACCTCGGAGGTCGACGCCTGCCCTCCGAGGTCCGCTGTAGTGAACCGGGCACGGATCGACTCTCCGATCGCCCGGTCGACGGCGTTGGCGGCGGCGGCGTGCCCCAGGTTCTCCAGCAGCAGAGCGACGGTCGCCACCGCGGCCACCGGATTGGCCCGACCGGTGCCCGCGTACTTCGGCGCCGAGCCATGCACCGGCTCGAACATCGAAACCCTGCCGGGATGCAAGTTGGCCGAGGCCGCCACGCCCAACCCCCCCTGCAGCGCCGCCCCGAGGTCGGTCAAGATGTCGCCGAACATGTTGTTGGTGACGATCACCTCGAAGTTCTCCGGCTTGCGGACGAGCTGCATGGCGAGAGCGTCGACGAACATGTGCTGCGCCTCGATGGCCGGGTACTCCGTCGCTACCTCGGCGAAGGTGCGCTGCCAAAGGTCATGTCCGAAGCGCATGACGTTCGACTTGTCGGACATGCAGACCTTCCTCCTGCCGTGGCCGCTCGCCCATTCGAAGGCGGCGCGAATGATGCGCTCGACCCCCTTGCGGGTGTGCATCTCTTCCTGGATCGCCACCTCGTCCGCCGTCCCCTGCTTGAAGTTGCCGCCGATACCGACATAGGCGCCCTCGGTGTTCTCTCGAAAGACGACGAAGTCGATGTCCTCCACCGTCTTGCCGACCAGCGGGCACAGCGACTCGCTGTAGAGCTTGATCGGACGGTAGTTGATGAAGAGGTCCAGGCCGAACCGGATTCCCAGCAGGATGTCGGCGGCGTGCTTCATGTCCGGAACTCGCGGGTCGCCGTAGGCACCGATGAAGATCGCGGAGTAGTTGTCACGGAGATCCTCGAGCGCCCCTTCGGGCAGCGACTCACCGGTCTCCAGGTAACGGTCGGCGTCCCAGTTCAGATGTACCAGCTCGAGGGGCAGGTCCCAGTGCGCTCGGACCGCATCGAGGACCTTGACCGCCTCGGCCGTCACGTCCTTGCCGATCCCGTCGCCGGGCAAGACGGCGATTCTCTGGGGGCGGCGATCCCTTGGATCCGTCTCGTTCAAGCAGCGCCTCCCACCCAGCGGCACAGGGTGGCCGTCACGATCGCCAGATAGTTGCCCATGGCGTAACCGAGCAGCGCCATCAAGATCGAGACCGGCACCAGGCTTTCGCGATGGTAGGCGGCCACCACCGGCGCCGACGCCGCTCCCCCGACGTTGGCCGCCGAAGCGATGGCGGCGCTGTGGACGTCGACCTTGAAGAGCCATGCACCGGCCAGGCAGAACAGCCCGTGCACTCCGATCCAGATGCAAGCTCCGAACAGGAAGGCAGGGGCCTGCGCGAGACCTTCGAGTGACGCCGTCGCTCCCATGCGCGCGACGAAGACGTAGACGATGGCCATCGCCAGGTTGTGTGACCCGGGTAACCGTTTCGCCGGCGTGAACGACAGCGCGATCCCCAGAGTGGTCACCAGCAGCACCGCCCAAGTCGAAGTCGACAGTACCGGCTGAAGCTCAGGCAATCGGGGCGCGAGCCATCCCGAGAACCAGGCGACCGCCGCCGCAATCGCCGCGAGGTAGAGCAGCTCGCGAACCGAAGGTGGCTCTTCGACCCGGACTTCGCGCCTCGCCGCCTCCTCCATCTTCGCTACCCGGCCCTCGGCCACGCCGGTCCACTGGTTGAACTTCACGGCGAAGTTCTTCGAAATCAGCAGGAGCGGCAGCCAGCCGACGTAGATCACCGTGTCGGCGAGCACCGCGAGCCCGAACTGGTCGGGCGGCGTGTCGAGTCCCGCGGCGGCCGCCATCATGTTGCCGGTGCCTCCGATCCACGACCCGGCGAGCGCTCCGAATCCTCGCCAAGCCTCGGGGTCGAGCCAGCGGTGGACGACGAAGTACCCGACCGGGGCTCCGAGGACGATTCCCGCCGTGCCGAGCAACATGACGAGCACGCCGCGGCCCATGATCCGCACCGCCGCGCCGACGTCCACCGAGAGCAGCAACAGCACGATGAACATCGGGAGTCCGAACTGCCGCATGACGTCGTAGGTCGGAGAGCTCGCCGGCAGTACGCCCAGGTTGCGCAGCACCATCGGCGTCGCATAGATCCATATCAGGGGGACGAGGTAGCGGAAGATCTTCCAGCCGGTCGCCTTCTCGAGCCAGAAATAGAAGGCCGCGACACCGGTCAGAACGGCGAGGACGGCTCCCGGGGATTCGATCACGGCTAGCGCGGCTCCCGGGGATTCGATCACCGCGAGAAGATATCAGACGCCTCGGCGGCGGCTCGGCACGGCTGCTAACCGGGAGCCGGAACGCGCGGCGCCATCAGCCGCTGGCCGGCTTTCAACAGCTCGAAGCGCAAGGGCATCTCCGGACAGACCCAAGCTGAGTGCACGGGCGGCCACGCCTCCTTCGTTCCTAGGGCGCGTTGGAGCAGATCGTGCTCGCCGATCTCGACTACCGCGGGCCACAGAGTGGTGCGCTCATGTGAGGTCTCGACGCGGCTCAACCCGTCTCGGCCGATGAGGTATCCGCGATCTCGCCGCCGGAAATAGTCGCAGGTAGCCTGCCACGAGCCGAGGTTGGGACCGGTTTCGACTCGTTGCGCACCCGTGCGGGCGACCACCTCGAAGCGCCCCCCGGCACAAACCCGCCAGCGCCAACCCTCGTCCTCGCTTCCTCCGCCGATTCGGGGGTAACGCAGGCTGGCGGAGTGCAAGCCACGCTGCCCCGCCAGACGCGCCAGCGGGACGACCCAAGCCGGGACCATCAGCGACCGGAAGACGACCGAGGGCACCCCTTCTCCATCGGTCACGTAGAAGCGCAGATTGAACTGGGGGTAGGCTAGACGGACGAGTGGGACGGGCGCGAGCTGCACCTCGGTTTGACGAAACAGCAGGGCCGAGACCATCGCTCGCTCACCCGATTCACTCTGGTGACACTCGTAGGTCAGAGGCTCCGGAAGCCGCGGGAGGCTCGTCTTGGGCAGCGCCCAATTGACATAGAGACAATCCCGAACGATGGTGCGGAGAAACATGAGGTTTGTTGCTAGAGTTCGCGCCGGCTCAAACTATCAGGAGGTTCCATGCCGCTCAAGACAACTCTTTCCTCGACGCTCGTCGTCCTCGCCGCAATCCCCGCGTGCACCACCCCGGAGATCGGGCCGGCCGAAGAGTCCGCTCAGGGACCCAGTGACGAGGCGCTTGCGGCCGCCTCCACGATCGACTCAGCCAGCCTTCGAGCCACAATCGCGGAGCTCGCCCACGACGCTTACGAGGGCCGCGGTCCCGCTTCCCCCGGAGACGCGAAGACCCAGGCCTACCTCGCCTCTGCCCTCGAAGACCTCGGTTACTCTCCGGGCGCCGCCGAAGGTGGCTGGCTGCAGTCCTTCGACGTGATCAGCGTCACCGCCTCGGCTCCCTCGACCTGGCGGTTCGAGGGATCCGGCGGGGCGCTGGAGCTCGCCTATTGGGAGGAGTTCATCGCCGCCTCGGGGGTGCAGGAGCCGAAGGCGACGATCGACGCCGCGGAGGTCGTCTTCGTCGGATACGGCATCGAGGCTCCGGAGTACGGCTGGGACGACATCGCGGGCCAGGACCTTGCCGGCAAAGTCCTCCTGATGCTCAACAACGACCCGGACTGGGATCCCAAGCTCTTCGCGGGGGAGCGACGCCTCTATTACGGACGTTGGACCTACAAGTACGAGATGGCGGCTCGGCTGGGCGCCGCGGGCGCGATCCTCATCCACACGACGCCTTCGGCGGGCTATCCCTACCAAGTCGTTCAGAGCTCCTGGACGGGGCCGCAGTTCGAGCTTCCCGCCGAAGGTCAGCCGACGGCGGCCGTCGAAGCTTGGGTGACCGAGGAGGCGGCGCGAAAGCTCGTCGCACTGGGCGGCCACGATCTCGAGGAGCTGCTCGAGGCGGCGCGGAGCCGTGATTTCGAACCGGTGCCGCTTGGCGTGACGACCTCGCTCGAGCTCGAGAACGAGGTCTCCCGCGTTCAGACCGCCAATGTCGTGGGCTTCCTGGCCGGCAGCGACCCCGAGCTTGCCGACGAAGTGGTCGTCTTCACCGCCCATCACGATCACCTCGGAGTCGGCGAGCCCGACGAGAGCGGAGACGCGATCTACAACGGCGCCCTCGACAACGCCGCCGGAGTAGCCCAGATCGTGGCGGTCGCTCGGGCGATCCGAGCACTCCCGGCGCCACCGAGTCGATCGATCCTCGTGCTGTTCGTCGCCGCGGAGGAGCAGGGGCTGCTGGGCTCCGCCTACTACGCCCGCCACCCCACGATCGCGCCGGGAAAGATCGCCGCCAACATCAATCTCGATGGCGGCAACATCTGGGGCAAGACTCGCGACGTCGCCTACATCGGCTACGGCAAGTCGAGCCTCGACGCAGTCGTCGAGGAGGCCGCCGCCCACCAGAGTCGGACCGTCGTCGGCGACCAGTTTCCCGATCGCGGCTACTTCTACCGTTCAGACCAGTTCAACTTCGCCCGGATCGGAGTACCGGCGATCTACCTCGACGTCGGCTCCGACTTCGTCGATCGGCCGGCAGACTGGGGCCACGAGCAGATCGAGGCGTGGGAGAGAGATCACTACCACCAGCCGAGTGACGAGCTCGAGGACCTTTGGAACTTCGACGGTATGGTCGACGACGCTCGCCTCGCCCTCTTCTGCGGCCTGGCGATCGCCGAAGCCGACGCGATGCCGACCTGGAACGAGGGCGACGAGTTCGAGGCGGCCCGGCTCGCGGCCCTCGGTATCGACTGACCTCGACGCGGGCGACCTTCCTCTCACGTGGCCGGGGGACTCGTGCCCCCGGTCGGTCCAACATCGACTGATCGTGTCGGCGCGCGTCCGGCGGATTCAGGCGAAGAAAGCCCTTTCCTCCGGATGGCCAGCCCATCCCAACCCCATCCGGAGGAAACCCCTTTCTTCGCTTTGACGATCCGTACGGTTTCAGTTTCTGCGGCGATTACTCTCCATCAGTTGTAGCGCGAAGCCCGTCCAGCACGGTTCCAACTCCACCTGCCAGAAACCGTCGACGGACGATTGTAGGCTCGACTACCGCTCAGACCAGGTAGCGTCGAGCGACCACGGGAGAAGCTGCACCTTTCCGAACTGTCAAGGCGAAGAAGGGGTCTTTCCCAGACTGGGGTTGGGACGGGCTGGCCAGTCTGGGAAGGAGGGCTTCTTCGCCTGAATCCGCCGGACGCGCGCCGGGACGATCAGCCGAAGGCGAACCAACCGGGGGCACGAGTCCCCCGGCCACCGTGAAGCTCGTTTTCGAAGCGCCGCCGGGGCGGAGCCTCGACAGACGAACCGAAGCGGAGGGCCCGGCAGCCGGTAGAGAAACGAGGGCTAGTCGAGGCCGGCGTGACTCCCGTCGCAGAGCGGCTGGTTGGCGGTGTGCTTGCAGCCACATAGCGCCATTCTTCGGCGCTCCTCGACCTCGACGACTTGCGGCCTGAACTCCGACCCCTTGTGGGAACCGTCGCAGAACGGCTGATTCGCGGATTGGCCGCATGAGCACCAGAAGTAGGTTCCCGGCTCGAGCTCGAGAACGTAGGGCATTGGCTGGGCGATCTTGGGGTCGGGCATCACGATCTCCTTGTCCTCGCGGGGTGTCAGAGTTCTGGTTCACTCTCGGCAACGGCACGATCGAATCGATCGAGCGATCGCGCCTTGTCGTCGGGCTCGAGAAACGCCTGCTCGAAGGCCGCACGCGCAATCGCGACGAGCCGAGCCTCACTATAGTCGAAGGCCTCGGCGAGAGCCTCGTGCTCTGCGGTCAACGTCGTGCCGAAAAGCGGCGGATCGTCCGAGCTGACCGACATCGGCACTCCCGCAGCGAGCAAGCGGTCGAAGGGATGAGAGGTCAGCGAATCGGCGTAGCCGAGACAGACGTTGGAGGTGGGACAGATCTCCAACGGGATTCGCTCCGCCACGATCCGGCGGATTAGATTCGGGTCGTCGACCGCCCTGATCCCGTGGCCGATTCTCTCCGGCCTGCAGACGTCGAGAACCTCCCGAATGGAATCCGGGCCTCGCTGCTCTCCGGCGTGTGCGGTGGTGCGCAAGCCGGCGCCGCGAGCCGCCTCGAAATGCTCCGCAAAGGGCGCCACGCTATAACCCTCGATCCCGGCGATCCCCAGGGCGACGACGGTCCGATCGCGATGTTCGAGGGCCCACTCGAGCGTGCGGTCGGCGTGCACCGGTTCGATGTTACGGACGATGTCGGGAATCAGCCGGACTCGGACTCCACGCCGCTCTCCGCGTCCGATCGCCTCGGCCAGCGCTTCGCCGACCTCCCCGCCATCGACGCCGTTCGTCAAGTGTGTCGAGATCGTGAAGTGGACCTCGCTGTAGACGACGTTCTGCCGCGCCTGTTGCTCGACGAAGTCGTCCATGAGCAGCTCGAAGTCCTCCGGCTCTCGCAGGCAGCGTGAGCAGGCGAGGTAGATCTCCACAAAATGCTCGAAGTCGCGGAATTCGAACCAGCGCTCGATGCCCGAGACTTCGTCGGCGGGAAGCGATACCCGGCGACGACGCGCCAAGTCGAGCAGCAACCCCGGTCTCATCGAGCCTTCGAGATGAACGTGGAGCTCCGCCTTCGGCAGACTCCGCAGCCGGCTCTCCATCATCGTCTGATCTCAGTCCGAGAATCGCTCGTCCTTGATCGACGAGAGCCATTCGAGCACCTTGTCCGGGACCAAACCGGTCAGATTGCCACCCAGTACGAAGACCTCCTTGACGAGCCGGCTGGAGAGGTAGATGTAGTCCTCGCGGGGCATCATGAACACCGTCTCCACGCTCGGGTTGAGCCGACGGTTCATGAGGGCCATCTGAAACTCGTACTCGAAGTCAGACACGGCGCGAAGCCCCCGAACGATCGTCCTGGCGCCGACCGAGCTCATATAGTCGACCAACAGGCCGGTGAAGCTCTCGACTCGACAGTCCTCGTAGCCCGTCAACTCACCGGCGATCATCGCGACCCTCTCTCTTGCCGAGAACGACGGTTCCTTGTCCCGGTTGGAGAGCACGGCGACGATCGTCTCGTCGAAGACCTTGCGGCAGCGCTCGACGATGTCCAGGTGACCGTTGTGGATCGGGTCGAACGACCCGGCATACACGGCGATGCGAGTCGAGCTCATCGAGAGTCTCCTGAGATTTCGAAGGTCGTCGTGTTGAAGGCGGCGTCCATCACTCGCAACAGCACGAGCTCCGCCTCGGGAGGCGACTCGACGATGACCGTCTCAGTGCGACCGTCGAGCAGCCCGTCCTTCGCGACGGCCGGCACCCACTCGGCCGCGTCGATGCTGACCTCCGCACCACGGATCGGGCTCAGTTCATCGACGATCTCGACCAGGCCGGCGCTCGCGGTGCCCAACGAGGGCGGCGAGTGATCGACGACGATCGGAGGTGACACCCGTTCGACCCGCGCCACGTCGTCAGCCGGGTTGGCGGGGGCATCGCTGGCCGTCAACCTGATGCGGTAGATACCGTCGGGAAGAACCGTCGCATCGAAACCGTAGTGAGTCTCTTCCAGCTCGTCGGCGAGCGGGAGCCACTCCCCTTCACTTCCGTCGCGTCGGAAGTGAAGGGCAAACTCGAGCTGATCCTCGTTCGGATCTCCCGCCTCCCACCGAAGTGTCAAGTAACCGCGCCGCCAGAGGGTCTTGAGTCGCCCATTCGAGCTCCTCACCGACGGCTCCAAGCGGGTGAAGATGCCATCGCGATTCGGATGGGCGGGCTCGTACGTCTGGTCGCCCGGATTGAACGATGCCGGCACCAGAACCTGCCCTGGGGGGAGTGCCGCGAGCGCGGTGATCGTCGGCGGGCGGTTGCTCTGGCGATAGGAGATCTCGACGGCGGAGACCCGCGTGTCGGCTCCAGCCTCCGGCGCTACATCGAGTCGCCACTGCAGGTAGCGACCGCTGGGAACTTCGGCGAGGCTCACTTCGCGCCCCGAAGCTCCCTCGGTCCAGGCGCTCCACGTTTGATCCGGCTTGGAGCTCGAGCCCGTTCGGAAGGCATAGCGAAGTGCCGCTTCGTCCCCCGCCGTTCCCACCCAGCGCAGCGTTCCGAAGCGGGCGACCGAACGCGCGTCCAGAGGCTTGCTCGCGTACGAACCTGCGACCTCGGCGTCGGGAGCGACCCGATGCACGGCTGCGGCGTTGGTCGTCACGAGCGAGGGCGGAGTGCCCCCGAAGACGCCGATCACCTGGCGGTCGGCGACGGTCGTCTCGAGGGCGAGGCCGTCGTCATGGCGGGAGTAGACCTTCCCCTCGACGCCCGTTCCCACCCACAACCTACCTTCCACCCAAGCGAGCGAGTAGACGGTCTCGTCCGTGAGCCTCTCGATCTCTTCGACGGCGCCGCCACGGCCCCGGACGATCACGGATCGAGCCTCGCCTTTCGGCGGCGTCTCGGGTTGACTCGCTGCCTCCACCGAGACCTGGACCGATTCGCCCTCGTCCTCGTCTTGCTTGTTGTTGCCATTGCCGTTTCCGTTGCCGTTGGCGGAGCGGCTCGAGCTCGCCAGCCCAGCCTCCGAAGCCACCACGGCGGCATACCAGTCGCCGTTCTCTCCAGTCGCAAAGGCGACGACCTCGGGGGCGTCGGCATCGTGGAGAGTCCGCACGACACCCTGCTCGTCGACGCTGAGGATCAGACCCTCTCCGGAAGTGCCCACGAGCACGCGATCCTCGAGTGCGTGGAGGCTTCGGAAATGCGGCTCGTCACTGGCGTAGAGCAACCGCGACTCGCCGCCGCGCCCGATCGCGTAGAGCTTGCCTTCATCGCCGGTGGCCACCAGGAGGTCGCCCCATGGCGCCCTCGTGATCGCCCAGATATAGGTTTCCTGCGGATCGAAGATCTCTTCACCCCCGCCTCCTCGAAGCGCATAGACCTTGCCATCGGGAGAAGATCCGGCGTACACCGTCCCGTCATGATCGCGGAACAAGGCGAAGATCTCGGGCTCGGGAGCGGTCCAGAGTACGTCGCTCGCTCCGCTCGCCGAGACCTCGATGACTCTCCCCGAGTTGCCGGTCGCGAGGACCCAGCCGGTCCCGGACTTCGCCGCGGCAAAGACGAACGGCTCCTCGATCTCGGCCAGCCGCTCGAAATGCGCCGCACGTCGCAGAGAGCCGTCGACACCGATCGCCAAGCCGTCGAGCTCACCGTCGGCGAAGTCGCTCCGGCTTTGCTGCTGGAAGATTCGTACTTCCGTCGCGGCGAGCGTCCCGGCCAGCCCCAGCGCCAGGATCAGCGCCCATCGCGCTACGCGCTGGACCGTTCGTTTCATCGTCAGCCCACTCCCAGCTTCACCGTTTCACCTCGATATCGACTCGCACCAAGCCCTCGAGCGGGACGCCCTTCTCCACGACGACTTCCTGTCGAATGGCGGTTGCCAGCGCCCGAGCCGCGCCTTGAGGAGCTGCGCGCCAGATCCCCCGGATCGAGCCCGGCAGGCGGGTCAGCGCCTCGCCGCCCACGGCATAGCCCGGCTTGGTATCGACCCCGAGCACCGCGAGCTGGCTCCGACCCTTGAGGTTGTCGAGAAAGTCGAGTGCCTGCTCGATCCGGCGCGGAGCGAACTTCTCGAGCTTCAACCGCGCCGCATCGATGCTCGTTCCGTCCCCGATCAACAAGATGTAGCGACCGTCGTCCAGATCGCTAGGAATCTCGAGCTCGATCGTCTCGCGGTAGCCGTCGCCGCGCCACGGCTGCATCTCGACCCGAAGCTCCACTCTCGATCCTGGCTTCACGACCTGCCTGGAGGCGTGCGCGCCGATGATCCGGACGGCACGTCGCTCGGCCACGAGGTCGATCTCGACGTCGATCGCCTCGATCTCGAGCTCCGCCATGCCGTTGTTCATGATGAACCCGATGACGTTGAGCAGATGAACGACCGCGTCGAGACTTGCGCTCGGGCCGTCGAAATTCTGGCCGATCTCGAGCGGTTCGCGATCGGTCAGTCCGAGCCGAGCGGACAGATCGATGCTCCGATCCCCGCCGGCCCCGGTCGCCTGATCGATCGCGCCGAGAGTCGCCGCGGCCGCGAGTGAGCCGGTGAGAGCGGGGATCGGCGCCAGGCGCATCTCGAATCGCTCCGCCGCCCCTCCCCGCACCGTGACGCGCAACGGCAGCATCGCCGTTTCGAGCCCGATACGTCCCCGAATTCCCGATGGCCGGTCGCGATCGAAACTGCCGACGATCCGGCCGAGATTCGCGATCTTGAAAGAGCTGGCGAGGCTGGGCACGACGGTCACGATCTCAGCCTCGGCCATCGGGACGGCAATATCTCCGAGACCGAGAAACGGATGGCCGAAGGCCAGCACCGTGTCGCCGATGCGATCGGTGACGGTTCCCGTCGCCGCGAGTCGCAAGTCGCCGTCCACGAGCACGGCGGCAACGGCGTCACCCGCCTCGAGGGAACCCTCTTCGGCGCTCTCCATGCGGCCCGCCGCCGCAGTCGGGCCGAGAGCCTCCGCGAGCAGCTCGCCGGCGCGGCCGCCCAGTCCGACGCTGCTCCACAATAGACCGCCACGGTTTTCGACCCTGCCGCCGAGCAGCTCGAGCTGATCGCGCAGCGACTCGACTCCGGACACCGGTTGCACGATCTGCTCGGCGGTCACGCTGGCGGTCGGGCGCACCGGCGGTAGCGCGCCCCCCTCTGACATCCGACGCATGCTCTCGATCGGCGTCACCCCGGCGATCGGCTCTTTGGCGAACGGCCAGCTGAAGGCGACGGCGCCGAGTAAGCGATCGCCCACGTAGACCGGACTTCCGCTCATCCCGGCGATAACCCCGGACTCCTCGAGTCCCCGACCTGCAAGGCGCGCGAGAATGTAGCTCGAGCTCGGGCTGATCTCCTGCCAGACGCCGAGAACCTCGACGTCGAAAGGCTCGGGCTCGCGGCCCGAAAAGACCGACCAGCCCTGCCCTTGGAGGCCGCGCTCGACCTGGTCGAGCGGGACGACGTCGGAGGGCGGATTCGCGCCGAGGGCGAAGACCGCAGCCGCACCGATCGTCACGCCCCGGCTGCACATTCTTCGTTGCATTTCAGAAGAGCCTCACCACCACTAGACAATCGCGATTCATCCTCAGAGATTTCCACAATAACTGCGGAAAACCCCGGGCGCAGGATAGCTCAAGATGACCTCACCAGCATCTTCGACGGATAGCGCCCTTCCCGCAAGACGACGAGGCGGCCCTCTCGCACGGCCACCAGCGTCGATGGCGGCCCGCCCGGCAGCTCTCCGTCGTCGATCACCAATGCGTCGACTCCGCGCAGGAGGCCGACAACCTCTTCGACCCTGCTCAACGCCGGCTCCCCCGACCGATTGGCGCTCGTCGCCGTAACCGCGGTTCCCAGGCTCGACAACAGGTCGACCAGCCGCCGATGCGCCGGCACGCGCACGGCCAGGGTCGTCTCGCCGCACGCCGCCGCGATCGGGCGTCGGAGCGGCGCGACGACCGTCAACGGGGCCGGCCAAGCGGCGATGGCGGAAGCGAGAAGCGGATCGTCGAGTCTGGCGCCGAGGCCTACGAGCTCGGCCACCGTCCCGGCGACGACGGGGAGCGGCTCTCCGGAAGGCCTCGACTTGACCGCCAAGACGGCCGCGACTCCGACTGAGCTCTCGGGCCGGACCGCGAGACCGTAGCTCGACTCCGTCGGCACGGCGACGATCCGATCGCTCGCGAGATAGTCGCGAACCGTGTCCGTGGGATCGTCCCACTTCCAGATGCGAGGCACGGTACCGCTCGGACCGACCTGGGTCGAATCGCTCGAGGAGTCAGTCACCCGTCGAGCTTAGCGGTTTGGCGCCGACATCCCCTCGACGGCGTCGGCGCCGTCGGCAAGCTCAGCGGATCTCGACCAGGTAGCTCTCGAGGACGGAGAGCTCGCCGCCGGCCTCATCGATCAGCTCGACCGTGTACCGACCGGCCGACAGACGCCCGACGGGCAGCGACACCGTAAAGGTCCCGAGGTCATCGCGCTCGGGGCGCTCGTCCGATGTCCAGATCACCTCGTCGCTCTCGTCGAGGATCCGCATGCCGGTCAGCGGCTCCTCGGCTGCGATCCCCGAGTTCAGGATCAGCGCGACGTTCCGGGTCTGACGCGGGATCGTGACGACTCGCTCCGACTGCGGCTGTCCCCGAAGCACCATGTCACCCGGGTAGAGATCGACGACCGCCAGGTTGGCTTGGGGACTCGCGAACTCGGCGACTTGCTCGCCGAGCTGCCGGATCTCGTCGTCCTGCCGAGCCACCTGTTCGACGAGATCGGACTTCCCCGCCGCCAGCTGCGAGTTCTCGAGCTCGAGCTCCCCCAAACGCCGCTCGAGCGCGGGGTCGGCGGGGGCCTCCGGCACGACCTCGTCGGGCGCCTCCATCGAGGCCGGCTCCTCGGCAAGCGCCTCGCGCAGGCGGCTCTCCACCTCGGCGAGCCGATCGCCCTGCTCCGCGAGCCTGTTCCACTGCCAGCCGGCCATGCCCAGCGCGGTAAGGCCGATGAGGGAGGCGGCCAGGGCCAGTCGGCGCCAGCCGGAAGCGATGGGTCGCGAGAACTGGGGGACTCGGGCCGGCGACTCCTCCGAGCCCGTTTCGCGCTCGAGAGTCTTCTGGCTCTCGCGCACCATTTCGTATTCGGCGCGAGCCAACGGCGACGCAGCGAGGTGGCGCTCGATCAGCTCGCTCGGTATCTCTTCGTGGCTGCCGTCAAAGGCGTAGTCGACGAGCACTCGCGCCGGCAACCGGTGACCGTAGATCCGAGCGGCTTCCATGGCCTCCCGGAGTTCCTCGCGGTTCTCCTCCGACGCAGCCAACAGGCGCTCGACTTCGCTTCGCTCGCTTTCTTCCAGCGTACCGTTCAGGTACCAGGCTATCCGTTCCGCTACATATCGATCAGAAGACATGGGAAATGACCCTTTCGCCGGTTACGCTCCCCCCTCTCACCGAGTATGGGCGTCCGACGGCGCGGATTGTTACGACTCCCCATCAAGAAGCTCATTTCGCAACTCGATCGCCCTCTTTCGGCACCTCAAGACCCGAACTCTGAGAGCGCCCTCCTTGACCGCCATCGCTTGGCTCATCTCGCGATAGTTGTGGCCCTCGAGCAGCATCTGCCAGAGCTTTCTGCACTCTTCCGAAACCTGCTCGAGAATCCGAGTCAGCAGGTCGGTGGTCGACAGCGAAAGGCGCTCGTCGCGCATCTTGCGCTCCGCGATCTCTTGTGCCTCCGACGAGTCCTCGATGTCGGTCCAGAGCCATCGGGAGAGCTTGCGAACCTGATCGAGACACGAGTGATTGACGACCCTCCAGACGTAGGTCTTGAGGTTCGACTCGCCCCGGAACTGACCACTCGAGAACACCTTGAACACCTCGAGGCGCACGTCCTGCAGAACGTCGTCCCATTGAGAGGACAGTCTGCGAAAAAACGGGCGTGCCGCGCTCTGAATCCAACGATCCACCTCGGCAACGACTTCGGCCTCACCTGCCAGATAAGCCTCGATCTTCGCGTCGCTCTCCCTACTCACGCCGTCCGCCCCTCCGGTGCTATCGTACGTTGGCAAGCAATGCTGTCCGACGGCCCGGGGGAAGTCAATGAACGCGCGCCTGCGCCCCAGGTCGTCTCGCGAGCGTCTCGAATCTCGTCCTCTTCCGTCCACGCAGTGGCCACGATTCGCAAATCGAGTCTGCCGGTCATGGCGATGCTCGCCGCCATCCAGTGGTCGTGCGGGTCGGGCGCCACTTACCGCGCTCCAAACGCGAAGAGGCTCCACCAGCCCTCGGTACGGGTCGGCAGCGCGATCAGCCTGGGTAGCGTGCTCGATCTCGAGCTCGAGGCGGGGTTCCCGTGGCGCGGCTCGTTGGCGGCCGACGCTGTCAGCTATTGCGTCCTGGTAGCGGAGCAGCGCGCGCTCGACGTCCGGCTCTCGGTGATCGACGCCTCCGGCAGCGAGATCGCCGCCACCGACGGTTTCGCTGGCACGGGGGTCGACGAGAGGCTAGCTCTGCGCCTGCCGCGGGGCTCTTTCCAAGTCGTCGTCGAGCCGGCGGAGCCCGGCGCGCCTCGTGGGTGGGTACGGCTCAGGGTCGTGACCTCGAGACCGTGGCGAGTGAATGACCGGCTCCGGGTGCAACTCGAGGCGATCGGTCGGGAAGCGAGTCGCCTTGATGGCTCGAACTCCCAGGCCGACTGGCAGGAGGCGCGCGAGTTGACCCGATCGGAGATTGCCGGCTGGAGACGCCTGGGCGACACGCAGTCGCTGATCCGCGCGCTCAACCGCCTCACCTCGCTCGAGCGGGCGCTGGGTGACCTGGAGCCCTCCGTCCGACATGGAAGAGAGGCCGTGGCGCACAGCGTCAAGTTGGGCGACTCCCGCGCCGAGGCCGAGAGTCGCTACTGGCTGGCGCAGAGTCTCTATCGCGCAGGAGGGGTGGCAGAGGCAAGCGACCAGTTCGCCAGCGCCTTGGACGCCGCCGAACGGGCCAGCGACCGGAGCCTCCAAGGCAAGGTCCTCAACTGGCAAGGGCGCATGAGCCGCCAAGCGGGGCGCCTGAGCGAGGCCCACGAGCTGTTCTCACGCGCCGTCGAACATCTCCGCGCGTCGCACGACATCAAGAGTCTCGGTTCGGCACTCAACAACCTCGCCTTGATCGCCAAGGCGGGAGGGATGCTGGGGGAGGCCCTCGGTTACTACGAAGAGTCCGTCCAAGTGGCCCGCCTGACCGGAATCCCGGGGGCCGACCTTCAGAGACTCTCCAACTTGGCTGACCTGTTCTTCGCCCGCGGCCAGTGGCAAGAGGCGCTCGCTGTCTGGAGGGCAGGGCTCGCCACCGCGGTCGCGATCGACGATCACCGGCACGAGGCGTCACTCGCGACGGCGCTCGCACGGGCGCTGGTCAAGTTAGGGGAGCCGGAGCAGGCTCGGCCGCTGCTCGAACGAGCCTTGGAGATCGAGCGTCGACGGCGCGATCCGTTCTCCCAGATCCTGATCCTCGTGTCGCTCGGTTGGCTCGAGACCGCCGGCGATTCCCTGGAGGAAGCCGAGCGGTACTTCGAGGAGGCCCGCACGATCTGTCTCCAACGTGGAATCCAGACCGAAGAGGCGATGATCGTGAGCGGACTCGCTACCATCCAGCTACGCCAAGGGCGCCCCCGAGAGGCGCTCCGCCTGCTGCAGGAGCTGGAGTCCGACCCCGGCCTGGAATGGCGACCGGCACAGCGGGCTCGGGCATTGATTCTCTCCAGCGAATCCCACTTGCAGGCCGGAGACCCCGCTCGCGCCGCAAGCTCGTTGGGGGAGGCAGTGGACGCGCTCGGAGACCTCTCCGTCCCCGAGATCCGGTTCCAGGTGGCCTTTCAGGGTGCCCGCGTCCGCCTCGCCCAGGACGATCCGCAGAGCGCTCTCGCCGCCGCCGAGCTCGCCCTGGAGATCGTCGAGTCGCTACGCTCCACCGTCGCCGACCCCGACCTGCGGGCGACCTATCTCTCGCGCGTCCGAGAGGCCTACGACTTCACGGTCGAATTGCTGCTGGATATGGCAGACCGAGCCCCGGGACAAGGCCACGCCGAACGCGCTTTTGCCACCGTCGAGCGCGCCCGAGCCCGGAGCCTCGTCGAGCTTCTGGAGACGGCGAGACAGGGCGCCGAGACCGCGGTCGATCCGGAGCTTCTCGAGAGCGAGCGTAACTCCCTGGCGGCCGTTGCCTTCGCCCGCCAGCGGTTCGACGCAGCGGTTGCGGCCGGGAGCGAGAACACCGGCGAGCTCGAGCTGCTCAACCGTTCCTTGGCAGCTGCCGAGGCGCAGCTGCAAGCCGAGGAGCGGCGTATCCGAGAGGCGGCGCCACGCTACGCCCAGATTCGATTCCCCACTCCGATCACGGTCGCCGAAGTGCAGGCCCATCTCGGACCGGACGAGGCGTTCGTCGAGTACTGGCTGCGACCAGGAGCGGCGGCCGCCTTCGTCCTCACCCGCGATCGGTTCTCGAGCGTGCGTCTGCCGGTCCACGAAGATCTCGAAGCTC
Source organism: Thermoanaerobaculia bacterium (assembly GCA_945787575.1). Lineage (GTDB taxonomy): Bacteria > Acidobacteriota > Thermoanaerobaculia > Multivoradales > JAHEKO01 > CALZKB01. The sequence goes on from CALZKB010000062.1 coordinate 19,322, forward strand.
TCGTCGAGTCGATGCGCCTCTCGGCTGCCCGACCCTCCCGCCGCTCGTTTGGGCGCCTGCTCGACGCTTCGCGCTCATTGGGCGCTTTCCTCTTCGACCCGATTCTCCCCGCGGTGGAGAGCCGAGAACGGCTGATTGTCGTCGCGGACGGAGTGCTGAACTACCTCCCGTTCGAGGCTCTTCAAATTGGAAGTGCGACTTCCGCCCCGAGTCCTCGATACCTGATTCGGCGACACGCCGTCACCTACTCGCCGTCGGCCGGGGTCTGGCTGAGCCTCGAGCGCGACCCCTCTCACTTCCAAGCCGGCGGCGTCCTCGTCGCCTTCGCCGATCCGAAGAACCCCACTCCGCCCGCAGGCGCTTCGGGACCTTCGCCGACCTGGCAGCGGCTTCCCGGCGCCCGATTGGAGGTGCAGGCGGCAGCCTCGGCGGTCGGTATCGAGTCACGCGTTTTCGTGGGCGACGACGCCCTGGAGAGTGAGCTCAAGTCCAACGCCGACGTACCGAGAGCCAGGTGGCTTCACCTCGCGGCCCATGCGCTCATTTCGGAGGAAGATCCCGCGAGCTCGTCGGTGATACTCGCACCCGGCCCGGCCGGCGGGGAAGACGGCTACCTGACGGTGTCGGAGGTCTTCGAGCTGGCGCTTCAGGCGGATCTCGTCGTGCTCTCGGGATGCGAAACCGCCCTCGGCCGGAGAGTGAGCGGCGAGGGTCTCATCGGCCTCACCCGTGCCTTTCTCTACGCCGGAGCGCGGGGAGTGCAGGTGAGTCTGTGGAAAGTGGCCGACGAGACGACCGCCGCCCTGATGGCGAATTTCTATCGGGAGCTCGCCACCACGACCCCGCGCGGTCCCATCCGTTTCATTGGGCGCCTTTCGTCCTGATCGGAGGCGCCGGCGGCTAGCGGCTCACGGGGAAGCGCCGTGGGTCGGGCGACAAGGGCCTGCGTCAGCCAAAAGGGCCTTCCTGGGGAAGGCCCTTTCGGCTCGCAGATTCAAACGGCAGGCTGCTCGCTATCCCGAGCCGCCCGTACCGCCGTCATCCTGGCCTTCTTCGTCGTCAGGCATGGTGTCGACTCCTCAAGAGAAACAAATCTAACCTGAGCCACGCATGGTTGCGGTCCCTCAAGGCCCCAGGCATTTTTGAGCGACCACTTCGGTCCGCCCTTCGCTCCTATTCTAGCGCGAGCACTCAACGCCGCGCCAAGGCGATCAGCTCTTCGGCGTGGGAGAGCGCGGTCGCCGTCTGCTGCTTGCCGGCCAGCATGCGCGCGACCTCTTCCACCCGCTCGCCGTGGGACAGCCGGTCGACAGAGGTCTTGGTACGGCCCGACGAGACCTCCTTGCGCACTCCGAAATGGGCGTCGGCAAAGCTCGCGATCTGCGGCAGGTGAGTCACGGCCAGGACCTGACTGCCGCGCGCCAACTTCTGGAGTTTGCGCCCTAGCGCGGACGCCGCTTCGCCGCCGAGGCCGGCGTCGGCCTCGTCGAAGACCATGGTAAGGACCTCCTTCTCTGGACCTCGCGAAGCGAGGCGCAAGGCGAGGAAGACCCGCGACAGCTCGCCGCCGGAGGCGCTCGTCGCGAGCGGTCGCGGCTCCTCTCCCGGATTGGCCGCTAGCAAGAGCTCGATCTGATCGTAACCGTGCGGGCCGAAGGCGACCGTGACGCCGTCGACGGCGAGGGCGCTCTGGGGATCGGGTCGGCGGGTCATCTCTACCGACAACCGAGCTTTCTTCAGGGCGAGGTCGGCAAACTCCGCCTGCGCCTCCTCGACGAGGGAGCGGGCCCAGACGCGCCGCTTGGCGGAAAGCCTTCCCGCGGCATCACCGACCCGACCGAGCGCCCTCTCCACCTCGTTCTCGAGAGCGGCGCTGTCGTGCATGTCGCTCTCCAGCATCTCGAGCTCGGAAGCGCTCGCCGCTCGATGTTCGAGGATCTGCTCGACGTTGTCTCCGTACTTCCGGCGCAACCGGTCTATCACCGCGAGGCGCTCCTCGACTTCGTCCTGCCTTCGTGGGTCGGCAGCCACGTGATCGAGGCTCCGACGCATGGCTACAGCGACCTCCTGGAGGCGAATCCGGAGCTCTTCGAGCTCTCGCAGCCACCCCTCGGCCTCGGGCTCCCAAGCGGTAATCCCCCGCAACCCACTCTCGGTTCGGGCCAGGCGTTCAACTGCGGCTCCGTCCTCCTCGGCGAGCTCGAGGTGTCCTCGACCCAGAGTCGCGGCGATCTGCTCGCTGTTGCGAAGGCGCTCGCGCTCGGTTCGCAGCGCCAGATCCTCGCCGGCCTGGAGAGTGGCTCGGTCGATCTCTACAATCTGGAACCGCAGGAGGTCGACCCGTTCCCCGTGCAGGCGGCGATCTCCTCTTACCCGATCGAGTCGATCGGCGAGGACCCGGTATTCCGCGAATCGGTCGGCCACCTCCGCCAACAGCTCCTCACCCCCGAGTCCACCGAGGCCGTCGACGAAGTCGCGTTGGGTCTGAGCCGTGGCCAGCGCCAGCTCTTCGCGCTGCGCGTGGATTTGGAGCGTCGACTCGGTCGTCGCTTTCAAGAGCCGAAGGGTTGCCGGCTGATCGTTGATGAAGACTCGATTCCTTCCTTCGCGGCCGATCTCTCGCCTGACGACGAGCTCGTCCGCCTCCGAGTCGATACCGGCGGCGGCGAGCGCCGCGGCCGCTCCGGCATCGAGATCGAAGCGTCCGCTCACCACCAGCCGATCGGCGCCGCTGCGCAGCAGCTCGGCGCTGGCGCGCGCACCACGCAGCAAGGCGAGCGCATCGACGACGATCGACTTGCCGGCGCCCGTCTCCCCGGTCATGACGTTGAGGCCGCGATCGAATTCGACCGTCGCTTCCTCGATGACCGCCAGATTGCGGACGGATAGGTCTCTGAGCATCTCTCGGGTCGACTACGCCGACGGAATGAAGTCGGGGTCCTCCTGCACTCGTCGCTCGAAGCTCAGGAAGTCGTAGTAGCCGCAACGGGTACTACCAGGATAATGCCTACAGATGGCGGGGCGAGCCTTGTAGGCGGTGCAGGCTCGGGTCTCCTGATCGAGGAATCTGCAGACCGAGTCGTAGACGGTGTCGTGACGATGACGCAGAACCCGTTGGCCTTCTTTTTCACCCGGCTTGGTGAACTTCTCCCGAGCTCGGTCGAAGGGGAGGTCGAAGTGCCGGGCGAGTCGCTCGATGTCGCGGCGGGTCGTGTGAATTCGAGGGTAGGAGCAGCAGTATGCCGGGCATTTCGCGCAGTTGTAGAAAACCGGCAGCGAGCCCACGCTCGAGTCTCGTCGACTACTGGAAGCGCGCGATGAGCGCGTCCGGGTCGTGGAGGCTGATGCGGTGGGTGGGGTCGACGGAGATGAAGCCGCTCTCCTTGAAGTCGACGATGACCTGGTTGACCCGCTCCCGCGAAGCGCCGACGAGCGAGGCGACGTCGGTCTGCGTCAGACGCAGCGGGATTCGCAGGCCCGCGGGCTCGATCGGCTCTCCGTACTGCTGGGCAAAGGCGACGATCTGGCGCGCCACCCGCCCGCGCACGTCCAGGGTCGACAGTGCCTGAATCTGCTCGTTCGCCAGGCGAAGCCGGCGCGCCGTGAGCCGGACGAGGTTGTAGCTGAGCTCGTTCATCTCCTTGAGGCAACGGTGGAACGACTCGCGGTCCATCGCGAGAGTGACGCACCGCTCGAGGGTTACGACATTGGCCGATCGCCCTGCGCTTCCCACCAACCCCATCTCACCAAAAGTGTCACCGGGGCCGAGAAAGGCGAGGATGACCTCGGAGCCGTCGATCTGGTCGACGTAGATCTTGACCGTGCCCTCGAGAAGGATGAAGACGAGCTCACCGCGGTCGGCGACGGTAATGACGTTGGTGCCCGTCGGGAAGGCCTTCTTGTGCAAGAGCCCGTTGAGCTCCGCCAGATCCGCCGCCTCGACCCCTTCGAATAGAGGGATCTTCGAGAGAATGTTGAGATCTTCAACCGCAGGCATGCAGCCTCCTCCTTGTGTTGAGCCGAGCGTCCCGCGAAGCTTATGTCATCTTACCAGGCGGATTCATCGTTCGTATTCTATCGGTCGAACCAATCATCGGAGGCCGAGCGCGGCGCGAACGACGTGGCGAGCGATCTCGGGATTCTCTCGCAGCCGCCGGATCGAATACTGGTACCAGTCCGGCCCGTACGGGACGTAGACCCGAAGGCGGTGGCCCTGTGCCAGCAGCACTTGTCGTAGCTCCTTGTCCACCCCCAGCAACATCTGGAATTCGTACTGAGAGCGATCGAGGCCGTAGCGATCGATGAGTGCCGTCGCGGCGCAGGCCAGGTACTCGTCATGGGTGGCGATCCCGACGTAGACGCCGTGGTCGAAGAGCTTCTCGAGTGCCGCCACGAAGTTGTGACGCACGGTCTCATAGCCCTTCCAGGCGTCGTGGCGAGGCTCGACGTAAATGCCCTTGCAGAGTCGAGCGTTCGCTCCCTCCGAAGGGAGGTTCTCGATGTCGGCCAGGGTCCTGCGCATGTAGGCCTGGAAGACCACCCCGAGGTTGCCGTGCCGCTCCTGGAGCTCACGGTAGATCGCGATCGTCGCGTCAGTGGTCGTGCGGTCCTCCATGTCGATCCGCACGAAATTGCCGAATCGCTTCGCCACCTCGGCGATCTGCTCGACGTTGTCCCGACAGAAGCCCTGGTCGATCGTGAGACCGAGCAAGGTGAGCTTGATCGACACGTTGGCATCGAGACCCAACGCCTCGATCTCCTCGAGCAGGGCGACGTACTCCGAAACCGCGGCCAGCGCCTTGTCCCGCTGGGTGACCTCCTCGCCGAGCAGGTCGAGGGTCACCATCGAACCCTCACCGTTGAGGCGCTTGGAGACCGCGAGCGCGGCGTCCCGGTCCGCGCCGGCGACGTACTTCTTCGCGACCTGCCTGACCAGCACCTTTGGAGCGAGCGGCAGCGTAAGCAAGACGAGGCGGCTGAACAAGCTCACCCGACTCGCCTTTCGGCTTCCCTAGCAAGAAGTCGTGCCGGTCGTGCTGCCAGCTGCACCGCAAGCCCCAGTCGCGCGACCCACAGGACTCCCACCACGGCCGTCAGTGGCTGGTCGTAGCACCGGCGCCGTTGTCGGCGATCCACCGCACCGACTTCGAGCAGGGGCAGGCGCCGCCCACCCGCCGGAGCGCTGGCATCTGGTGGGAGGCCGCCGCCGCATCGATCTCTCCCCGGCCGACCCGCCGGAGCTGCTCTGCATAGTCGCGAAAGTCGCTACTCGCGCGATAGGCGTCCGGCAGATGCCGGCTCAGATGCTGAAGATAGCTCTCGACCTCGTCGAACGGCGTGCCGTCCCAGCCGGTGAGCTCGAAGGCGGGAACTCCGCGACGCCGGAAGAAGTGCCTGTGGGGGACGTGCACGAGCTCCTCCCAGGCGATCCCCTGCACGGTATCGCCGTCGGCGAGAATCCTATCGAGCAACGCCTCGGCCTCCTTGAGCTTGAGCTCCGGCAGCCGCGCACGTACATAGCGCATGTTGAGATCGCGCACCAGCTTTTCGACTTCGGCGTAATACTGACCCTGCGCTTCGGCGTTCTTCATCGGCTTCAAACCATAGCGAACGTTGGTGCCGCCTCCACGCTCGTCTCCGAACATCTCGAGTCCCCGCGGCAGCCACTTGTTGAGCACCTTCTGGATATCGGCCGTCGTGATGTAGACGCCCCCGCGGGCATGGTCCTCGACCCACCGCCGCAGCGGCACGACGCCGGCGGCCAGGTGGAACGCCTCTTCGCGCAGCATCTGCGGCATGCTCTCGGCGAAAGGCTTGTAGGCGCTGATCCGCTGCATGGCCAGCTGATACTTGCCCACGCGGTCGATCAAGGTGCAAAACATGGCGTTGTCGACGAAGGAGTCGAACTCGATATTGAACGCCCCGAGCACGTGCGAACCCGTCGTCATCGAGAGGATCTCCTCGACCATGTCCGGGCCTGTCAAGTACGACACCGAGCTCCAATCGTCATCGAGCAGTAGATGCAGCATCTGGTATCCGTGGCGGAGCTCCTCCGCCATCATTCTGAGAATCCACACCTGGTCCTTCTCGTCCTGGGCGCGAGCGAGGGTCAGCCGGTGCTGCTGAATCGATCCGAACTCGGTGCTCGCCTGAGCCTTGATCGCGCCGAGGAGATGGGACGCCTGCTTGTCCTCGAGATCGACAGCTCTGGTGAACTTCGGCTGCCCCTTCAGATCGCCGCACTCGATCTCGTCGCAGATTCCGACCTCACGGAAGGCGCACGCCTCGAAGCGCGGCTCCTTGGGGAAGTGCTTGTCCCAGCTCTCCATCAGGAAGCCGTAATCGGGGAGGAAGGTCTCCCGCCATTTGATCACCGCATCGTGGAACTTCTTCGGCAGATGGGTCTTGGTAGTCGCCATCGCGGTCCCCTATTCGAGCTTCTTGACGAACGGAGTCAGGCCGGCGGGCTCGAACCCGAGTGCCGTGAAGAACTCCGCGATCCCGGGCGTTCCTTCTTCGACGAGAGTGCGCACCGATCGCGCCCCGCGGCGCTTGAAGTGCGCGAGCATCTCCTCTGCCAACCGGCGGCCGATCGCCTGCCCCCTGAGGTCGGGATCGACGCCCATCACCTCGATCCAGCCGGTCGGCTCCTCGAGGCCGAATTCGCCCGAGCGCAGTTCGCCCATCATGAAGCCGACTACTCTGCCTCCGCTGTCCGCTACGAGCGAAGCCTCGGGGTCCCGCCGCATGTAGTAACCGAGGCGCATCTCCCAGATCTGCGGGCGGTACTCACCGCCGATCAGCTAGTCGAGCGCCGTGATGTCGCCGAGGTCGGTGTCCTCGAGAGGGCGAATCTTCACTTGGGTCGTCGTGTCCGTGATGAGTAGGAGTTAGTTGGAGTCCTCGAGCCAGAACGGCTCCTCAAGGGCGCGCTCATTGTAGCGATGCGTGTGGGGGGGCGCAATTGGCGGCCGCTGGCCGTGGTGTCTACTTCGTCCCAGAGACCGATGTGGATGCGGCGCCCCGAAACGGGCCGAGAGCTGCCCCTCGGCACGCTGCGATCAGCCGGCGGCAATCGCGAGCTCGTTACCGACGTGCTCGTGAGCGTGATAACTGCTGCGAACCAGAGGTCCCGATTCGCAGTGCTTGAAGCCGAGCTCGAGAGCCAGCCACCGGTACTCGGCGAACTCGTCCGGGGGCACCCAACGGGCCACGGGCATGTGATTGCGCGTCGGCTGCATGTACTGGCCGAGGGTGATCACCTCGACTCCCGCGCCCCGGATGTCGCCAAGCGTCGTCTCGATCTCGTCGCGGGATTCGCCGAGCCCGAGCATGATGCCGGTCTTGACGACGCCACCGTACTCGCCCGAGGCTTTGCGTGCCGCGGACTCCGCCAGGAGCTCGAGCGAGCGAGCGTAGCGGCTCCCCGGTCGCGCCTTCCGATAGAGCCTGGGCACCGTCTCCATGTTGTGGGAGAAGACCTCGGGGCTTGCCGCGAGGACGATGCCGAGCGCCTCCGGAACGCCCCGAAAGTCCGGCGTCAGCACCTCCGCGGCGCACTCCGGCGAGGAGGCTCTGATCGCATCGATGACGTCGGCGAAATGCCGCGCGCCGCCGTCCGGCAGGTCGTCGCGATCGACCGAGGTGATGACGGCGTGACGCAGGCCCATGACCTCGATCGCCTCGGCGACGTTCGCCGGCTCTTCAGGGTCTACGCCGGCTTTGGGGCGGCCCGAGGTCACCGCGCAGAAGCCGCAGCGACGAGTACAGATGTCGCCCAAGATCATGAAAGTCGCCGTTCCATGATCGCCCCAGCACTCGTAGATGTTGGGACAGCGGGCCTCCTGGCAGACGGTATTGAGATTCAGCCGATCGACGAGCTGCCTGACGTCGTGGTATCGACGCGGCGTGGCGAGCCGGATGCGCAGCCACTCGGGTCGCGGTTCCCGTCGCCCCGCTCCGATCTGGAGAAGTCGGTCGCTCATCATCCGGAGTTTACCAGCGACCCAGGGGGCACCGGTCCCCGGCCGCCGACCTGATCCGGGGTCGGGCCGACACCTGTGGCGGACCTTCTCTTCGCCGCAACCGGGAGCACGGGTCGCGAGCAGGGCGGTCGGCACTTCAGTCCGTCAGATCGAACGCCACGTCGAGCGCCGGCGCGCTGTGGGTGAGCCAACCGACGGAGATGAGATCGACTCCCGAGGCCGCGACCTCCCCGATCGTGTCGGCGGCTATCCCGCCCGACGCCTCGGTCACCGCGCGTCCGCCGCAGATCCTTACGGCCTCGGCCAGCTCGGTGGGGTTCATGTTGTCGAGCAGCACGGCGTCGGCACCGGCATCCAGCGCTTCGCGCAGTTGATCGAGAGTGTCCACCTCCACTTCGACGGTGACGCAATGACCGACGGCCGAGCGTGCGCGACGCACCGCTTCGCCGACCGAGCCGACGGCCGTTAGGTGATTGTCTTTGATCAGCACCGCGTCGTCGAGCGCGAATCGGTGGTTGCGGCCGCCGCCGACTCGCACCGCGTACTTCTCCAGCGCCCTCAATCCGGGCGTCGTCTTGCGGGTGCATACGACCCGAGCGCCGCTGCCCTCCACGAGACGCACCAGATCGCGGGTCGCGGTCGCGATACCGGAGAGCCGCGCGATCCGACCCGTCGGTGGCCATCGTCTCCCATTCGACGGTGGGCTCTAGCCGCTCGAAGACGAGCCTCGCTATCTCGACGCCGCAGACTCGACCGGCTTGGCGAGCCACCAGGAAGCCGACGCCTTCGTGCTCGGGCGGCAGCAGGTTGTCGCTGGTCAGATCGCCGGCGCGGCCTAGATCCTCTTCGAGTCCTCGATCGACGATCGCTCGGCAAGCGAAGGCGGGCGGCGGGGTCGCCTGGCGCCCCGTCATCGACCCACCGCCGCGAAGTAGCTCCTGCCGGGACGGAATCGCTCGACGACCGGCTCGAGGGGATTGCGCTCGCCCATCCACAGGGCGAGCCGATACGAACCGTCCTCCGACGGCGCGGCAAAGTCAGGGCGATTGTGGCTCCCGCGTGATTCCCGCCGATGATGTGCCGCGCTCGTCACCAGCGCGGCCACCGTCCACAGGTTGCGCGTCGTCGGGTGGCTTGCATAGACGTCGTCCGCCATCACGGCGAGCTCGGCGTGAGCCTTGCCGAGACCCTCAGCGTGACGCAGAACGCCGAGATGCCGCGTCATCAGCTCTCGCACGCGGGTCTCCAACTCCGGCTCGCGGCGCCCGTTCGTGCTCGCTGCCATTGGTCCCACCTCGACGAGTGGCGGCGGCGCCGCCGGCCGACTACGCACGATGTCCTCGGCGGCCTCGCGTCCGAAGACCAAGCACTCGAGCAGCGAGTTGCTGGCCAGTCGATTCGCACCGTGCACGCCGGTGCAGGCTACCTCTCCGGCGGCCCACAGGCCTGGCAGCGAGGTGCGCCCGCGAAGGTCGGTGACCACCCCTCCCATGTGGTAATGCGCCGCCGGTCGTACTTCTAGCAGATCCCGCCGAGGGTCGAGCCCATGCTCTCGGCAGATCTCGAAGACCGTGGGGAAACGGCTGGGAAACGAACCGCGAGCGACGTCCGTCGCGTCCAGCCAGACCCGTTCGCCTGCGGCCACCAGCTCCGCGATCGCGCGAGCCACGATGTCGCGCGACGCCAGCTCTGCTCGTGAGTCGATCGCTGCCAGAAACCTCCGGCCGCTGGCATCGACGAGCCGCGCTCCCGCACCGCGAAGGGCCTCGGTCAGGAGGGGGCGCGGGTCCGTCTCTACGGCGAGAGCCGTCGGATGGAACTGAACGAACTCGAGATCGGCGAGCGCGGCGCCCGCTCGCGCCGCCATCGCCAAGCCGTCTCCGGTCGACGAGGACGGGTTGGTCGTGTCGCGATAGACCCGCCCGATTCCCCCGGTTGCGAGTACCACTGCCCGCGCCAGGTACGCCACCGAGCCATGCTCGGGATGGTCGGCGACGACGCCGACGACCTGCGAGCCGTGTCGGATGAGGTCGCACGCGAGCGCGCCGTCTTCGAGCTCGACGTGCTCACTGTCTGAGACCGCGCCGCCGAGCGCGAGGGAGATGTTGCGACCGGTGCTATCACCCTCGGCGTGAACGATCCGCGGACGGCTGTGAGCGGCCTCGCGGCCCAGCGCCAGGTCGCCATTCCCGTCCCGATCGAAACCGGCGCCGAGGCTCTCCAGGGTCACGATCCAGTCGGCGGCCCCGGCGGTCAGTTGCTCGATCGCAGACTCCACCGCGATCCCGCCCGCTACGTCCAGAGTGTCGCCGGCGTGCCTTTGGGGGCAGTCATCGGGTCCGATCGCCGCCGCGATCCCGCCCTGGGCCATCGCCGACGCTCCGTCGGCGCCAGCCGGTCCCTTGGCGAGCAGCCGCACGTGCAGCCCCTCGAGACCGAGCGCCGCGGCCATCCCGGCCGCGCCGCCGCCGACGACGACGACGTCCGACGTTTCGATGGCATCGACCGCCCTGCTCGATTTCATCACCGAGCTCCCACGGCGAGCATCAGCTCGACGGCGCGTCGCGCTCGCGCCCCCGTCTCCGGTTCCACCTCGACAGTCGGCGCTAGGGTGCGCAGCGCCTGCTCGATCTTCGGGAGGGTGATCTTCTTCATGTGTGGGCAGAGGTTGCACGGTCGGATGAACTCGACCTCTGGAAGCTCGACCGATACGTTGTCGCTCATCGAGCACTCGGTGACCATCAACACCTGCGCCGGCCGTCGCTCGCGGACGTGATCGATCATCTTCGCCGTCGATCCGACGAAATCGGCCTCGGCCAGCACGTCGGGCGAGCACTCCGGATGAGCGATGACGTCGAGTCCCGGGTGGCTCGCGCGGTAGTCCTGGAGCTCCTCGGCCCGAAAGCGCTCGTGGACCTCGCAGTGACCCTTCCAGAGGACGATCTCGACGTCTGTCTGGGCGGCGACGTACTTACCGAGAAACTCGTCGGGGAGGAAGATCACCCGCTCGGCGCCCAGCGACTCCACCACCTGGACGGCGTTGGCCGAGGTGCAGCAGATGTCGGACTCCGCTTTGACCTCGGCGGAGGTGTTCACGTAGGTGACGACCGGTACGCCCGGGTAGCGCCGGCGAAGCTCGCGAACGTCCTCCCGCCGGATCGAGGCAGCGAGCGAGCAACCGGCCGCGATATCGGGGATCAGAACCGTCTTCTCGGGACTCAAGATCTTGGCCGTCTCGGCCATGAAATGGACGCCGCAAACGACGATGACGTCGGCCTCGGTCGCCGCACCCGCATAAGCCATCGCCAGGGAGTCGCCGGTGAAGTCGGCCACACCGTGGAAAATCTCCGGAGTCTGGTAATTGTGGACGATCACGAACGCGTTGCGCTCCTCCTTGAGCCTCGCGATCTCCGCTATGTAGGGCTCGTGAACTCGCCACTCGATCTCCGGCACCACCCCAGCCAAGAGGCTCCCGATCGCAGCGAGTCTCTCGCCGCCCGAGGGCTCACCCGTCTCGCTTGCAGTGCTCATCGACATCGTCGTCTCCTATGCTCCTAGTGAGTATAAGTGGCCGCCAAAAAAAAGAAGCAGCCGGCTCGATCTACCCTAATGCTACAAGAGAGCATAACTGCCCGTCAAGTGTCGCAAGGTCTCGCTCAGCTGGCGAGCCCGGGAAGCCCCACACCCGGCGCGGGCCGTTCGCGGAGCACTTCCTGGCGGAAGCGGAAGAGCTCGGCAGGGCGGCCTCCGGTCTCGGTCTCGAGCGCACCAGTACCCTCGACGAGGCCGCCACGCTGGACGAGCCGCCGGAAGTTCTGCTTGTGGAGCCTGGCGCCGGCGAGCGCCTCGGCGACCCGTTGAAGCTGAAGTAAGGTGAACTGCGCCGGCAAGAGCTCGAAGATCACGGGCCGGTAGCGGATCTTGCCCCGCAGGCGCCCGAGCGCCGTAGCGACCATCCGGCGATGATCGAGCGCCATCGACCGGCCGGACGACTTTCCCCCGGCGTTGGGCGACGACTCGAGCACCAGGCCCGCCTCGTAAAGCAGCTCGAATCGCTCGAGTACCCGCTCCCCGTCCCACGGAGCCCCGCGCAGTCCGAAAGAGACGGCGCATCGCTGGCGGCGGTCGGCGGTGCGGCCCACTCGCTCCATCCACTCCCGGAGACCGGGGGCGAGCTGCCGGTCGATCGACCCTGGCTTGCCATTCCGCCAGTCCTCCCACGGCAGGAAGTCGTAGATCGGTCTCCAAGTCGCGTCGGCCAAGGGGACGCTCCGCTCTCGGCCCAGGGCGAGGTAGACCACCGATAGCAGTCGCTCGTCATGGCCGCTCACCCGGTCACGGTCGCCGAAGGTATAGAGCTGCTCGACGTAACCGAGCTCGAGGCCGGTCTGCTCGCGCACCCACGAGCGAAGGCCGAGCTCGAGTGTCCGATGGCGATTCGGATCGAGAGGCCCATAAGGCAGAGCGACCCCCTCCTCGCTGTCCACTGCGAGCACCCGCGGCTGCTCGTCCGTGACCGCGACGATGACCGCGTTGAGTCCGAGCACGATGCTTCGGCTCACGCTCATCCCTCCACCGGCTGCCGGTCGAACACCTCGGCGAAATGCCCGATCACTCTCGCGGCTACGGCGGCGACCGTCGGAGAATTCCCCGTGAGACTCTCGATGGAGGCCATCCGCACGTCGTCCAAGCCGCACGCCACGATGCCGCCAAAGTAGTCGAGGTCGGTCGTAACGTTGAGGGCGAAACCGTGCATCGTCACCCACCGTCGAATGTGAATCCCGAGCGAAGCGATCTTGGCGTCTCCGACCCAGACTCCGATCTCGGGGTGGGACCGCGCCTTCGCCTCGAGGTCGAAATCGGCCAGCGTCCGGACGAGTACCGCTTGAAGATCGCGCACGTAGCGCCGAATATCGCGACGATCGGGATCGAGGGCGAGAATCGGATAGCCGACGAGCTGCCCGGGCCCGTGGAACGTCACCTGCCCTCCCCTGCTGCTCTCGGCGACCGTCACTCCCCGAGCCTCGAGCCACTCGGTCGAGGCCCGCACGTCGGCCCGGTCGGCGTTGCGGCCGACCGTGAAGACCGGAGCGTGCTCGAGCATGAAGAGCGCCTCCGAGGCACTTCCCTCGATCACCGCCGCCCGTCGACGCTCCTGGAGCTCGACCGCCGCGGCGTATTCGACGCGCCCCAGGAAGGTGGTCTCCAGGAGCTTGCGATCGTCCGACATGGCGGCCTCGTAGACGCCGACCGGAACCGGGAACGGCCCCCGCCCGATCAGAAAGCGTCCAGCTCGCTCCAGCTCTCCTCGAGCAGCGTGCGCTTGATGTGGTTCATGAACTGATCGGCGTCGGCGCCGTCGACGAGCCGGTGATCGTAGGTGATGGCGAAGTACGACATCGGCTTGATGACGATCGTATCGTTCTCGTCGCCGTCGGTGACGACCACGGCACGCTTCTCGATCGTGCCCAAACCGAGGATCGCGACTTGTGGCTGATTGATGATCGGAGTGCCGAAGAGCGTCCCGAACACGCCGGGATTGGTGACCGTGAAGGTCCCACCCTTGAGCTCGTCGGGCGAGAGCTTCTTTGCGCGTGCGCGGTCGGCCAGGTCGTTGGCGGTGCGAGCCAAGCCGACCAGGTTCAACCGATCGGCGTTGCGCAGTACCGGCACCAGCAGGCCCCAATCGAGGGCCACCGCCATGCCGATGTTGATGTCCTTCTTGTAGACGATGTCGGTGCCGTCGACCGCCGCATTGAGCTTTGGGTTGGCTTTGAGCGCCGTCGCCACCGCCTTGAAGATGAAGGGCTTGTAGGTGAGCTTGGTGTCGTGCTCGCGGAGGAAACCCGGCTTGGCGCGGGCGCGCGCCCGGTCGACTTTCGAAAGATCCATGTGGAAAACCGTCGTCACGTGGGCGGAGGTCGCCTTCGAGTAGGTCATGTGCGCCGAGGTGATCTGCCTGAACTTCGACATCGGCTCGATCTCCACCCGCTCTCCCTCGACGTAGGGGGGCACGTAGAACCCC
>CALZKB010000063.1 GCA_945787575.1 Thermoanaerobaculia bacterium
CGCAACGGTAGCCCGCTCAGCTTCCCCGGCACGGTCACCCAAGTCTCCTGGTACATAAGCCAGATCGCGAGCTTGAATGCATTCAAGATCGTCGCGCCTGGGGTCCCATTTTCCGGCGCCCCAGGCCTCCCATCAGTGGTTTCTAATGCCTTCAACGTTGCCACCATCCCTGCAACTTCCCAAGCGGTCTCGGGTCCGTTCTTCGCGGGCTTTGCTGTGTACGGACCCTTCGTCAATCTCGGCCTCCGCTCAGCCACGACCAACGGCCAGGGCTTCCACGGCGTCCAGCGTGATTTCAGCGTCGGTGCTACCACCCCGCTTCCCGGCCAGAATGCGATGGTGAGGATTAGCGGCAACATCATCATCCCCGTCGAGCTGCTGGAGTTCGAGGTCGATTAGCGGGTTCTCTGCTGGCGGGGGAGGGCCCACCCGCTGAGCCTTGGGTTTCCACACACACGCGCGCGCGTGTCCGACACAGGGCCCCTGCAATTCTCCCCAGAGCAGCCCCGAATACTACCGCCAAGTAGCTGCGTAACGTGCCACTGCGTCCACCGAGCAGGGCCGGAGCGGTCTGTAGACGTGTCCGGAATCACAGCCACGACGTCTACGCGGTCAGAGGTTCTCAACCTCATTCGAGAGCAGCTCGTGCCGTTCTGGAAGACGTTGGCAGGGCCGACCACCCTCTCAGGTAGTGCGCTGCGATGCGCTGCAGGTGTAGCCTAGTCACAGCCCGACAAAGGCACACTTGGCGGAAACCCACGGCGGTCAAGCCAGCCACGGGTTCTTGCCTCCCCTCCAATCTTGAAGAAGCGGAGGTCAAGATGCGTAGACGATTCTCCAGAATCCTCGCCTTCCTTCTCGTGCTCGCCGCATCGTCTGCGGGCGCCCAGCCGATCATCACCGAGATCATCGACGAAACGGGCGACGGCACTGGCAATCCGCTCACTGGTGGATACGGCATGGCGGTGGATGGCTTGGGGAACGCCTACGTGACGGGGTACTTCAGCGACAACGCCTTCAAGATAACGCCGGAAGGGGGCATCACCGAGATCATTGACGAAACCGGCGACGGTGGTGGCAATCCGCTCAGTGTCCCGTATGGCATCGCGGTAGACGGGTCGGAGAACGTCTACGTGACGGGGTATTCCAGCAGCAACGCCTTCAAGATCACTCCTGGTGGTGTGATCACCGAGATCGCCGACGGCCTGGGTGGGGCATCCGACATCGCAGTCGACGGGTCCGGTAACGTCTACGTGACAGCGAGCCAGGCCGACAGAGCCTTCAAGATCACGCCTGGCGGCGTAGTCACCGAGATCATCGATGCTTCGGGAGACGGCGCCGGCAATGAGCTCGACAGCGCATGGGGCATTGCCGTGGGCGGGTCGGGCAACGTCTACGTCACAGGGGCGTTCAGCCACAACGCCTTCAAGATCACTCCCGCTGGGGTGATCACGGAGATCATTGATGAAACGGGCGATGGCAGCGGGAATATGCTCGACGAGCCACGCGGCATCGCGGTAGACGCGTTAGGGAACGTCTACGTGACGGGCTCACAAAGCTACGACGCCTTCAAGATCACTCCCGGTGGGGTGATCACCGAGATCATCGACGAAACAGGCGATGGCGGCGGGAATCCGCTGATCCAGCCCTACGAGATCGCGGTGGGCAGCACGGGGAACGTCTACGTGACGGGGTTTGAGGGCAACGCTTTCAAGATCACTCCCGGCGGTCTGATCACCGAGATCATCGACGGAACGGGCGATGGTGGAGGGAATCCTCTCCTTGCCGCCCAGGGCATCGTGGTGGACAGGTCGAGGGACGTTTACGTGGCGGGGGCGAATAGCCACAACGCCTTCAAGCTCGACTTCTTAGTTTTTGCAGACGGCTTCGAGTCCGGTGACACCTCGGCCTGGTCGGACACGGTGCCGTAGCCGGGGAACCCGCCGGGTGAGCCCATCCCTGAGCGGAGTGCCTCAGGAGAGTCCTTTTGTGGCGAGGAGGACGAGGCCATCGCCGCGCTACTACACTAGTCTTTTGTCAATGAATATCTTAAATGGTGGGCCGTGTAGGAATCGAACCTATGACCATCAGATTAAAAGGAAGCGATGCGATCACTCTTCCCGCAATTGGGCTTACCGTTGCGGCGTCTGCTTCAGCTCTCTGCGCGAGGGGTGTGGCTTTGTTGAGCGTTGTTGAACGGAGTGGTCAGAGGTTGCCTTCGATTGCACCACCAGTGCACCACAGAAGAGTCTCGTTTTTGAGCCGTCCCGAGGAGCAGTTCGACTCGGGCTCACTCCGGCAGGCCCGTCCTGGTTTGACTGCCGAGGAATGAAGGCTAGATCCCGCCGACCTCGGCGAGGAAACGCTGCTGGCACTCGTTCGACTCGGCGACGATCTCCTGGAACTCGGAGCCGTACTCCGGATCGTCGCGCAGACTGGCTAACGTTGGATCCGCCGGGAGAATCTCGGTCGCGCAGTAGTTGCCGCGCACGGCCCGGCGGAGCAGGCCAAGAGCGGCCCGTGGCCCGCCGCAGTATGCCAACCAGGTTGCGGTCCAGTAGTGCTGCTCCGGGTCGATGAGCTCCATCGCCGACGCCTCCATCTCCTGGATTCTGCGATCGTGCTCCGGCGCCGGCCAGGCTTCGAGGCAGATCCGGATCTGGCCGTCAAATTCCAGGCCCGATTCGAAACCGTCCAGCAAGGCGCGGGCTTCCTGTCTCTTCCCTTCCCGCACGAGGACGCTCCCCAGCATCCGGCGTACCCATTGCGATCCGCGATCCGTCTCCAGAAAATCGCGCGCGCGATCCTGCCGCCCCGCAAGGGAAAATGCGAGCGAGCACGAGCGCAGGCGCCGATCCGTCGAGTCGAGAGAGAGGCCGATGTCGCAAGCGCGCATCGACTCCTCGAACAAGCCGGCGTAGCGCAGCACGTAGCTGCGCAGGAAATGAGCGTAGGAGTCCTGAGGGCGTAGTTTCACGAACCTCTCGGCCTCGAGATACGCCGAGCCGAGCTCGCCCTTCTCGGTTCTGAAAGAAATCAACTGAGCAATAGCCGAACTCAGTTCGGGATCCAGTTCCAGGGCGTGGTTCGCCAACTCCTCGACTCTCTGGAGGGAAGCCTGTCCGGCCTCCGAATAGTTTCCGTCCCACTGGTACCTTTTAGACAGATCCGCCCACGCCGGCGCGAACTCGGGATCCGCTTCGACCACTCTCTCGAGCATCTCTATGGCGCGCCGGTTCGGCTCCACATCCGACGATACGGCGAGCGCCCTCAGGTACAGCTCGTAAGCGACCCGGTCGGTGGGCCGCGCCCCTTCCGAGGACTGTCCCGCCGATGACCCCAGCTTGGGCAGCAGTTCCTGGCGTACTCGATCGCCGACACGCTGGCGCAGCGAGATCAAGTCTTCCGCCGCCACCCGTACGCTCTCGCGCCAGACCAACAGGCCCTTCTCGACGTCGATCGCTTCGAGGGTCAGCTGGAGCAGATCCCCCTCGCGGAAGTACTGACCGGTGACGATATTGAGAACCCCGAGTTCCCGCCCGGCGTCGCGGGGGTCCACATCTTCGCCCTGATAACCGGCGCTCATGGCGAAGGGGCGAGTGGCGATCTCCGGGGCGCGACTGAGCGCGGTCGTGATTTCGTCCGGAATCGCCAACCGTAAGTAATCGAGTGACTCGTCCATTGCGAGATTGAGGAAGGGCAAAACCGCGACCGATTGCCGAGCCCCAGGCCGAGTCGGCTCCTCGGAGCCGCGCTTCAGCCACCAGCCGACAGCGACGGCCGAGACTGCCAAGGCAATCAAGGCTGCGACGCGAACAAGACGCCTTCCTCTCGCCGCGTCGGTGGCCGCCGAGACCGGCGCTGCTGCCGCAGTGGTGTCTCGCCGCAGCCGGTTGAGGTCCGCTTTGAGTTCCGAGGCACTTTGGTAGCGAAGCTCGCGATCCTTCTCGAGCGCCTTGTTGAGAATGTGCTCTAGCTCGTCGGGCAGATCCGGATTGATGCGCACCGGTGCCGTCGGCGCCCGGTTGAGGATCAGGTCGAAGATTGCCCCCGCCGTCGTGCCTTCGAACGGCTGTCTTCCCGTCGCCATCTCATAGAGCACCACACCGAGTGAGAAGAGATCGGTCCGCGCGTCCAGTTCCTCCCCGCGCACCTGCTCGGGAGACATGTAGGCAACCGTGCCCATGGCAGTGCCGGGAGTCGTCAGTTGCTCGGGAGCCAGCTCGGTCTCAGCCTCCGCTGACTTCGCCTCCTGCCGAGCCAGGTCTTCGGTCACCTTGGCAAGCCCGAAGTCGAGTACCTTAGCGTCGCCGCGATCGGTCACAAAGAGATTCGCCGGCTTGAGGTCCCGATGAACGATCCCGGCTTTGTGCGCCGCCTCCAACGCATCGGCGACCTGGGCGCCGATCCGCACGATTTGCTCGGCCGTCATCGGATGGCCGCTGATCCGGTATTTCAAAGTCTGACCGTCCATCAACTCCATAACGATGAACGGGCGCCCCCCGTCCTCAGCCAGTTCATAGACTGTGCAGATATGAGGGTGGTTCAACGCCGACGCCGCCCGCGCCTCGCGCTGGAACCGCGCCAGGGCCTCAGGATCTCCGGTCAACTCATCCGGCAGGAACTTGAGCGCCACCCGGCGACCCAACGTCAGATCCTCGGCCGTATAGACGACACCCATCCCGCCACCCCCGAGCTTGTCGAGGATTCTGTAATGGGAGACAGTGCTGCCAATCATCAAAGCCTCTCCGGGAGCCACCTGTCCGGAGAGCGACCTCCTTCTCGTCAGGATGTGCTGATTCTAGCGGAGCGGCAGGCTCACCGCGCATGCTCATCTCGGACAGGTATTCCAATCGCTTGCGCTTTCTGGCCGGCGACTAGTTGCGAGCTTTAGTGATAGCAGGGGTCTGACTTCGGTTGAGGATTGGCCGGTTCAGGCGAGTATTGGGCAGCGATGCACCCAAAATTGCACCCCCGCCGACTGGCGCGAAGGGCGGTGCCAGGAGCATAAGCGCATGCTCTCGAGCTGGCAGCACGCCGAGTGCGGAAGAGTGCCGCCGTCCATTGACCCAAGAGTCCGTCAGGACGAGGAGTTTGGAATGAGCGAAAGAATCGCGAGCGTTTTCGTAATGGCTAGCGGTGCACGACGAACTGGTGCTCGAGGCGCCGGCGGCGAAGGCCGAGGCGGCGAGCGAGCTCGTCTGCGAGGAGATGGAGCGGGCCGAGCGGCTGCGGGTGCCGCTGGTGGTCGGACGTCGCCGCCGGCCCGACCTGGTACGACGCCAAGGCGTGAGAGCCGGAACTGCTCGCGGACTTCGCCGTGGCGGCGGAATCCGGCGTCCTCCGGTACACTACAGACAGCTCACGACCGGAAGAAGTTCGGCATGAAGCGCACGATCGTTGTCATGGCAGTACTCGTCCTGGCGGGGGCAGCGGCCGCCGAGGCGCAGAGTCGAAGCTTGGAGGAGCGTCTGGCCGCCGCCAGAAGGGTCCGCGCCAACCGGGTCAGCGGCGCCGTGGAAGGGACGGGAACGGTCCAATACGACACCGGTAGCCCGACGATGAACATCACAGGCACGTCGAGCGCTGCCTACGTCGGCAACCTGTTCGACACCCGCAACGGCCAGCCCCTGAGCTCGGGAACCGTGACGCGGCTGTCTTGGTATCAAGGCGCCGGTTGCCCTCCGCCCTATTGCGGTGGAGAGGAAGAGGGCTTGAGTGGGTATTACGCCTTCATTGGAGTGTTCCTAAACCCGGGCGCCGCCACCGGAGCCGCGGCCTTCTTGGCGACCGTCAACCAATACGCGTTCAACAGCATCAGTGTGTCCGTCACTGTTTCCGGGAGTCCGAACTTCTTCGTCGGGCTCAACTTGTTCCCGGGCGGTGAACCGCTTCGGGGACCGGCGCTCTTCGGCAGTGTCGGCGCGGTCACAGCGACCACCAACGGGCAGGGTTTCCACGGTCACCAGCGTGACTGGACCGGCAACAACTCCGCGCCGCTCACCGCGACCAACGCTGTGGTCAGGGCCACCGGCAGCATCATCATTCCCGTCGAGCTGCTGGAGTTCGAGGTCGAGTAAGTTCTCGAGCTTTGATTCCGTCTTCGCCGCCTTCTCGAGATCGAAAGACCGAATCGGAGCACCTTTCTACACACGCGGGGGACGCGGGTTTCATTCTCTCGCAGTTCTCTACCGGTGCTGGCCAGAACAATAGCGACCAGCGGCCGACAAGGTGCATCTGCGCCTCTCTTGCCCCGAAAGGCGTCACGTTGTCACCTTCCTCCCGGTGAAGGAAGCCGTGGGATCGGATCTCAGACCGACTTCCCCTCGGTGTTACCCTCAGCGCCAGCGGCACCCAGAGCGTCCCACCCACGAAGCGCGTCTGGGGAGCGTATCCGATGATCGGCCAGACCATCTCCCACTACAAGATCCTCAAGAAGCTCGGGGGAGGTGGGATGGGAGTGGTGTACAAGGCCGAAGATCTGGTCCTGGGCCGACGGGTGGCGCTCAAGTTCCTGCCCGAGGCGCTGGCCAAAGATCCCGAGGCTCTGGCGAGGTTCCAGCGCGAGGCCCGAGCGGCCTCGGCGCTCAATCAACCACACATTTGCACGATCCACGAGCTCGGCGAGGAGGAAGGTCGTTACTTCATCGTCATGGAGCTGATGGACGGCCAGACTTTGAAATACCGGATCAGCGATGAGTCCATGCCGGCCGAGCAGATCGTCAAGATCGGCACCCAGGTGGCGGACGCCTTGGAGGCGGCCCACGAGGCTGGGATCGTCCACCGGGACTTGAAGCCGGCGAATCTCTTTGTCACCGAGCGCGGCGACGCCAAGGTCCTTGACTTCGGGCTCGCCAAGGTGACCGAAGATCAGGCTCGCAAGATGTCGAGCGGGGCGGATGGGGCAGAGGCCGAGACCGAGCTGGCCCCCGAGCAGTTGACGACACCTGGTACCGCGATGGGGACGATCGCCTACATGTCGCCGGAACAGGTGCGCGGTGAAGAACTCGACGAACGAACAGACCTCTTCTCTCTGGGCGTCGTGCTCTATGAAATGGCAACGGGGAAGCAGCCGTTCAAAGGCAAGACCGCGGGGGCGATCTTCGATCAGATCCTGCGCCAGGCCCCGACCGCCCCGGTACGTCTCAACCCGGAGCTGCCCAACGAGCTGGAGCACATCCTCAACAAGGCGCTCGAGAAGGACCGGGCGCTGCGCTACCAGTCGGCCCGAGATCTCAAAGCCGACCTCAAGCGTCTGCAACGGGACACGACTCCGGTTGAGCCGTCGGTCGCCGTCGAGGCCATGAAGCCGCCCTCGGCTCCTTCCCGCCGGGGCCTCTGGGTCGGGCTCGGAGGGGCAGCCTCGGTCCTGGCTCTCATGGCAGGGCTCTGGCTCGGCAAGGGGGCTGACAAACCGGAGGAGGCGGCAGACCGAGCTGCCATGGCTGCGGAGCCTGCCGCCTCGATCGCGGTGCTGCCCTTCGTCAATATGAGCGAGGACCCGTCGAATGAATACTTCTCCGACGGGCTGGCGGAAGAGCTACTAAACGCTCTGGCGAGAAACCGAGACCTACGGGTGGCGGCCCGGACCTCGTCGTTTTTCTTCAAGGGCAAGGACACCAAGTTTTCCGACATCGGGCGTGAGCTGCACGTCGGTACGATCCTTGAGGGGAGCGTGCGGGAAGATGGCGATCAGGTGCGAATTACCGCCCAGCTCATCAACGTAACAGACGGCTTCCACCTCTGGTCACAGAGCTACGATCGGGAGTTAACAGACATCTTCGCCATTCAAGAGGAGATTGCCGGGGCGGTAGCGTCGGCGCTCCAAGTGACCCTCCTGGGGGAGGCTGCAGGATCTTCGCCGGTGGAGGTCGATCCGGAGGCCTACACCGCCTACCTGAAGGGCAGGTACTTCTCCCTTCGGCAGAGTGAGGAGAGCGGCAGGAAGGCCATCGCCTACTATAAGGAGGCGCTAGCCCTCGCTCCCGACTATGCCCCGGCCTGGGCAGGCTTGGCATCAGCCCACGGCTGGCAAGCCAACTGGGGCTACGTGCCGGTGGATGAGGGCTACGCCGCGGCGAAGGCAGCGGTGAAGCGGGCGCTGGCGCTGGACGACAGCTTGGCTGCGGCCTACGTCGCACTCGGGAGGATCGAGTGGAGCTTCGAGTGGAACTGGGCCGCAGCCGACGCGGCCTTCCAGCGGGCCTTGGAGCTCGAGCCGGGCAGCGCGGCGGTCGTCCTCGGCGCGGCGGGGCTGGCCGCCGCGCTGGGCCGACTCGATGAGGCGATCGCCCTCGACCGTCGGGCGGTGGGGCTCGACCCACTCAACGTCTCTGCTCATAGGGTTCATGGGACCCATGCCATGTATGCGGGCCGGCTGGACGAGGCGACAGCGGCCTTGAGGCGGGCCTTGGAGCTCCAACCGGAGGCCGAGGTCATCCACCAGCTGCTAGGCCTGGTCTACTTGGAGAAGTCGCGCCCCGAAGCAGCCTTGGCAGAGATGGAGCGCGAAACGCGGGGACGCGCCTTCGGGCTGGCTCTGGCGCATCACGCCCGAAAAAGACCAGAAGAGTCAGACGAGTCTCTCGCGGAGTTCATCCAGACATTTCAGGACGTAGCTGCCTACCAGATCGCCGGGGTCTATGCGTTCCGAGGCGAAGTGGACAAGGCCTTCGAGTGGCTGGACCGGGCCTATGCTCAGCGTGACACTGGGATGCCGTTGCTCAAGAACGACCCGATCTTCCGCAACCTCCAAGGCGACCCGCGCTGGCCGGCGTTCCTGGAGAAGATGGGCCTGGCGGGCTGATAAGAACACCCGAACTCGGCTTGTGGTC
This sequence comes from Thermoanaerobaculia bacterium, assembly GCA_945787575.1. GTDB lineage: Bacteria > Acidobacteriota > Thermoanaerobaculia > Multivoradales > JAHEKO01 > CALZKB01. The sequence goes on from CALZKB010000063.1 coordinate 8,835, forward strand.
TGTCACCTTTCTTGGCGAAAAGTGCCACGCTGCGATCAGCCGGACCTGTGGTTTCAGGCGGCTTCCTTCTGGTCGTTGTCGTTTCGCTCCACCGGTCTCCCGTCTTCAAACTCAACTCCCGCTCGGACCAGCGGCAGCAAGTGGGCTCCATTCAGCCTACGCCAGCGCTTTTGAGCCATAGCCAGGAGCTTGAACGCCATCATCAAACCCTTCGTCCGGTTGCCAGCCCCCTTGGTCACCCGCTGGCGTAGCCGTACAGTCGCGAAAGCCGACTCGATCGGGTTCGTCGTGCGCAAGTGCTTCCAGTGCTCAGCCGGAAACTCGAAGAAGCTCAGGAGTCGCTCACGGTCCTTCGCGAGGCACTCCACCGCCTTCTCGTACTTCGGGGAGAACTCATCGACGAAAGCATCGAACGACTCCTCCGCATCGTCCGTCGTCGCGGCATAGAGGATCTCGCGTAGCGCTCGCTTCGCCTTCGGCTGCTGCCGTTTCGGCAGCTTGTCGAGCACGTTCGCCATCTTGTGGCACCAGTCCAACTGCTCCTCGGTCTCGGGCCACACATCGCGAAGCGCCCTCCAGAAACCCAGAGCCCCGTCCCCGATCGCCAAGACCGGAGCCTGCATGCCGCGGCGCTTCAGATCCCGCAGCACCGACTGCCAGCTCTCCGTGCTTTCGCGGTAGCCATCAACTACAGCAAGCAACTCCTTGGTCCCGTCCTGCCGGGCCCCCAGCAGCACCAGCGTGCACAGTCGATCGTCCTCGAGACGGATGTTGAAGTGCACGCCGTCGGCCCACACGTACACGTAGTCCCGGTCGTCGAATCGACGCTGCTGGAACTGCCGATACTCTTCCCCCCACTCGCTCGTCAGCCGGCTGATGTTGGTCGCTGACAGACCCGCGGTGTCCTCGCCCAGAAGAGAGCACAGCGCCGGTCGGAAGTCCCCGGTGGACAGCTCGCGAAGGTAGAGCACCGGCAGCACCTCGGCCACCTTCGGCGAGCGCCGCATGTACGGCGGCAGGATAGAGCTTGTGAAGCGCTGACGACGGCCGTTCTCATCGGTCCGCCGGTCGTTGACGCGGGGGGCTGACACCTCCACCGTGCCGCTGCCCAAGGTCACTTTCCGGCGCCGGGCTCGGCCGTTGCGCACCACTTGGGCGTGGCCTCTCTCGTCGCGCTCCACTCGGTGGCGCTCGACGTAGGCTGTTACTTCCTCCTCCAGCGCCGCCACGAGCATCCTTCGGGCGCCCTCGCGGGCCAGCTCGTCCAGGTCCGTGGGCAGTCCGTCTGCATCGCGGGGGCTATCTTCGATGATCCTCAGCATGGCGGTAGCTCCTTGCACTCGGGTTTGGCGGGCAGGGCAGCCTCTTGAGTCTCAAGCAGGATATGCTGCCTTTCTCACCTCAGAAAACCGGGCCACCAGCCGGCTGCGGCCAGCCGTCGATCCACAACTTCTGGTTATACCTCCGCTTGGTCCGGCCGGACAGACAAGCAGTCCGAGTGATGTGGCGGAGGCAGATGGCCTGTTCGCTGAGATCGCCCCCCCAGAATCCTAGTACCTGCTTCTCACACCACGTGAGCTAATGGGGTTCGCTGTCGCGAGGCTGGACAGCCATCGAGCCTGTGGCCAGGGATCCCCGTCGCCTGGGGTGATCTCGCGCCTGCCGTGCCGCATGCGACCATGGCCAGAGAAGACCCGCCGCGCCATCGCTTCAGAAACCGGATCCTGATGACCCATCGATAACCCTAATCTCGCTGGAAGGTGTCGCCTGAAGACCGTGCCCTGTAACGCCCTGCGCGGAAGGGACTTAGTGGTGGGCCGTATAGGAATCGAACCTATGACCATCAGATTAAAAGTCTGCTGCTCTGCCAACTGAGCTAACGGCCCGGAGGCGGCAGTATATGAGTCGCCAGGACCGCCGACAACGGCCTCTGGAGGATTGGTCTTGGGCGGGAACCTCTCCTGGCGTAGGATCGGGCTGGAACGAGAGACACTGACCCTCAACCTACGGGTCGGGCAGCCAGACGCCCGAATTCCCGAGCGTTGAAGAACCGGAGGTACCATGAGGAAGCTCGCACTAGTAGTCGTCTTCGCTACGGCGGTGACAGCCGCCGTCAGCTGGGCGCAGCCGATTCAGATCGGCGAATCGATCGTCGCCGGCTTCGACAGTCCGCACCCCTATCAGGCGCCGGCGCGCCAGGAGGCGGAGCTGCTCTTCACCCAGGAGATCCACGACGCCGGCGGGAGCTACATCGCGCCGCACTTCAGCCGGATGGAGCTCGCCCCGGGCGACTTCGTGATCGTGCGCTCTCCGGATTTCTCGAGGTCGTGGCGTTACGAAGGCTTCGGCAAGGCGGAGCTCGGCCGCAAGGGCAACGAGGGGTTCTGGGGGATCCACATCGACGGTGACCGGGCGATCGTCGAGCTGTGGGGCAAGAGCGGTCGTCGCGCCTTCGGCTATTCGGTCGACAGCTATGCCCGAGGATTCGACGAACCGAGCGATCCGACCGAGGACACCGAGTCGATCTGCACGATCAACGACAAGGAGGATGCGGTCTGCTACCTGGGAGATCCGATCTACGAGGAGGCTCGGGCGGTATTGAAGCTCACCATCTCGGGGGTCGGTAGCTGCACGGGGTGGCTGTTGGGCGACGAGGGACACGTCATGACCAACGAGCACTGCATCGGCACCGCGACCAACGCGATGAACACCGACTACGAGTTCATGTTCGAGGACAACACCTGCGGTGGATGCACCGATCCTCCCTGCAGCGGGATCATCGAGGAGACCTCCGGCACCCTCATCCAGACCGACGTCAACCTCGACTTCAGCCTCGTCCTACTGCCGACCAACCACTCTGCAACCTACGGTTTCATGCAGCTTCGCGAAACGGGAGCGGTCCTCGAGGAGCGCATCTGGTCCCCGCAGCACGCCGGAGCTCGCGCCAAGGAGTTCGCCGTGATCTCGACCTATCCGGGCAATCCGAGCGGCTTCGCCGAGGTCGACAGCCTCGTCGAACCGGTCTGCCAGGGCGGCGCCGAGCCGGAGGTCGGTTACTTCATGGACACCGAGGGTGGCTCCTCGGGTTCGCCCGTCCTAGGTTGGGACGACACTCTGGTCGTCGCCCTGCATCACTGCCGCGGATCGGCCTTTTGTACCTCCGGTAATCCGGACGTCGACGACCCGAATCGTGGAGTCTCGATTCCAGCGATCATCGCGGATCTCGGGGCGAATCTCCCGAACAACGCGATCGGCTCCTCCAACCTGATCTTCGCCGACGGTTTCGAGAGCGGCGACACGACGGCCTGGTCGACGACCGTTCCCTAGCGAACGCGAGAGTCGGTCGCGGCACCAGAAAACAAGCCCCCGGGATCACCCCGGGGGCTTTGTGCTGGACAACGTCGAGATTGGAGCTATGGAACGGTCGTGCTCCAAGCACTCGTGTCACCCGACTCGAAGCCGTCGGCGAAGATGGCGTTCGGCGCCAAGCAGGCGTCGCCCTGAGTGTCGGCGACTTGCAGACCGACGTCGGTCACGGTGACCTCGTCGAAGCGGAAGCCGTCGTCGTTGGCGAGTGGGTCGGTGCCGTAAATGACCTCCAGTTGGGCTAGGCCCGCTGGGGCGACACCGCCGAAGGCCGAGGCCGACCAGGTGCTTTCGGCCCAGGTCGGGAACACGTCGGCCCAACCTTCCTCCGGCTCGTTGCAGCCGCCATAGGTCCCCGGACCGCTCGAGTCGGCGTTGTACAGCCGGCCCCCGTCAGGGGTGAGCAGGGTGCGGCTCTCGTCGGCATCGACGATACCGACGTTCGCGCGGTCGTACCAGGTGCCGCCCGACATCGGTTCGATGCGGAAGTTGTTCCACAGCGACAGCGTCGAGGTCGGCGAGACGACCATCGCCGGCGATCGAATCACGTCGCACTGCATGTCGATGAAGGCCGACGACTGCTCGTACCAGTCGGTACCGTCGGCTCCGCCGATGGTGTCGTCGCGATCGAAGATGCCCACCTCGACCGTCCAGTCTTCGGGGTCGGTCTCGAAGGTGAAGGTCTTCGAGGCGAAGTTCTGCAGGTCGCTCTCGCTGAAGCGGATGGCGACGGTGCCGGTCTTGACGACCGGAAAGAGCTGGTCGCTGGTGATCCCGACCTCGACCCGGAAGGTGTCGTTGAACGCCAGGTCGCGCGGCTGGAAGCCGAACGAGGCGACGGCGCTGTCGCAGGCCGCCAAATTGGCCGCAACGGTCGAAGGCAGGGTCGTGGTGACTACCGAGGCGTCATGGGGTGCCAGCGGCGTGATGCTGACGATCCGCACGTCGGTCTGCGCGCCGGTGCCGATATGGTTGACGTCGAAGGAGACGGTGACCTCTTCACAGTTGTCGAGGAAACCGTCACTGTCGCCGACGACCTCGGCGAACGAAGCGCCGCCCGTGGCGAGCGCCAGATTCGGACCGTCGGCCGGCGTCACCGCCGTGCAGGTCGCCGCCGGGCTCCTGCATTGGGCGTCGTCGCCTACCGCGATGACGGTGTACCAGTATTCGCGCCCGTTCTGGATTCCGTCATCGACGAAGACCTGGCTGCTCTCGGTGGCGCTGAAAGGGGGCACGAAAGTGCCGACCTTGATCTTGCCCTGGTTGCAGTCGAAGACGCCGTCGGTCCGGTAGATCTCGTAGCTCGTGGCGCCGGTCACGAGCGTGAAATCGACCACCGCTCCCTTGTCGATGGCGGTGACCGAGTTGATTACCGGCGCCGTGCTCGGTCCGGCGGCGCAGCCCCCGTCCTGGACCGTCGGCGTTCCACAGGCGATCTCGTGGCGGTCGAAGGCGTCGAAGATGGCGGTCATGTTCGGGGTGCCGTCCGCGAGATTCCCGTTGTCGTCGTCGGCCGCCAGATAGTTCAGGTAGCCGCCGTCGGCGTTGCAGCCGCCGAAGGTGGCGACGCACTGGAACCAGTTGCCGACGTTGCCGCCGCCGAGATAGGTCAGACGAGTGGCGAGCTCGATCGCCGTCACGTGGTCGTAACCCGCCGCGGGAAAATCACGAGTGATCATGTCCCAGGCGGCCTCGGCATAGACCGCGCCCTCGCAGTGGGTCGAGCCGCCGCAGGGCGTACCGCCGCCGCTGCCGCAGAGGGAATCGATGCCCACCGTGCCGCCGATCCCGGTGATCGTGTGAGGCAGGCCGGAGACACGATTGGCCCAGTCGATGTCGCGCACGCCGTCGCACGAGGTGCAGGCATCGCCGTAGCCGGGGCAATTCGTGCCCAGGCGGAAGTTGCGACCGATGCACGAGGTGTTGAGGCGCAGGGCCGCGTAGATGTCGGCGATGCCCTCACCCGGGCTCGAGATCGTAGGGACGGCGTCGAAGTTGTCCATCCCGTGACCCCACTCGTGGTCGTAGACGGCGGCGAGCTCGCCGGTGTTGGCACAGGCGCCCGAACGGTAGAAATTCACCGTGCTGCCGTTCCAAAAGGCGTTGCAACTGTTGACGATGTTCATGTTGGCCTGCAGTTGATCCGGCGGCCAGGGGTTGTTCGGCAGTTGGCCGCGAGCCTGTGCCTTGATCTGGTTCATCTCGAAGAAGCCGGAGCGCGAAGCATGGGTGTTGCCGGCGCCGCCGAAGCCGGGCGTCACGCAGTCGGTTCCGCCCGAGGTGCCGAAGTCGATGTCGCCGCTCGACGTCAGGCTGATGGGGCCGCAGTTGTCGTTCATCAGCATGAACTGGCCATCGAGAGTGGAGGTGATGCTGCCGGAGGTGCAGAAACCGGCGTTGCCGCCGGCGTCGGTGAAGCTGGTGTCCGCGCCGGCCGTGACGTCCGACCAGCTCATCGGCCAGCCCGCCTGCTCGACACCGTCCGGCGGCACACCGTCGTTGGTGACCGGCAGAACGCCGCCCATGACGCGGCGCTTGGTCGCGCCGCCGCCGTACTGATTGCGGTCCTGGAGCGCAAGGACATCACCGGTGTGAGCGTCGACCAGCGCCTCCCACTGCCCTTGGTCTCCTCGAAGCGAGGGGGACAGAACCCACGCCAGTTTGTAGTCGTAGCCGGCGCCGGGCGCTGCCTTTTGGCTGCCATCAACCGCCGGAACGAGAGTCAGGTACGGCGCCCGCCGCGAGAAGACGACGACCTCGTCGACCTGACCGCTGAGCGCGGCGAGCGCCTGGCCGGCGTCGAGAGACGGCGCGACCGCGGTGGAGACGTCGCCCCATTTGATGGCGCCGAAGAGCACTAGATTGCCGTGGTTCACGACCGCTGTGAGCGATGCATCCCGCACCAGGACACCTTGGATGACCCGCGGCGCGTAGATCTGGATGAGGTCCCCATTGTCGTGAATCGTGACCTTGCCACGCGGTGGGAGCTCGGTTGGATCGATTCGGAGTGTCTCTCGATTTCGCTCGAGGAAGCTGGCGAACGCCTCCCACGCGAGGCGCTCGAGCTCTCTGGTGCTCGCGGGACTGCCGCCGAAGGCGCTCCACTCGAGGGTGTTTCCGACCCCCGTCCCAGGCAGCAGCGGATGCGTCGGCATCAGGGTGCCCCAGCGATCGCTCCGGAGGTCGAGAAAAGCCTCCTCGGGCGATACGCCGAGCGCCGCCAAGCCGGCGAGCCGTGCCCCGTGGCTTTCACCGAGAGCGGTGGCCGGTCGGTAGGCCGGGGCGATGTTGATGGCGGGGACGCGGAACTCGGAGACGTCGGCACGCTGGGGCGTGACGACGGCCCCCGCAACCGCCGCGAAAGCCAGAATCGAGAGAGCGGCAAACGTCAGGGTACGGCTCGAACGCGACATCAGGGACCTCCTGTAGGGTGGACAGCCGCCGGTTGTTGGGGCTTGGCGACCGCGCCAACGAGTTTGGGGGATCGTACCACTCCTCGGCGTCGGCTTCACGGCAGCGACCGGCGGATATGATCCGGCGGTGAGCCGACCATGGCGGAAACTCCTGCACTCGGCGCTCTTCGCTCCGCTGGTCGTCACGCCGGCGGCGGCCGGCGACGTCGTGCTGGTGACCCTCGATACGACGCGCGCCGACTACCTCGGCGCCTGGGGTCGAGGGGATGCCGCGACGCCGACTCTCGATCGGTTGGCCGCGAGCGGCACGCGGTTCGAGCGGGCGATCACTCCTTCGCCGCTGACCCTCCCGGCTCACGCCTCGCTCATGACCGGCCTCATCCCGCCTGCTCATGGGGTCGAGGACAACGGCTTGCGGGCCCTGCCGCCGGACCTTCCGACCCTGGCGATGGCGCTGAGAGAGCTCGGCTACGCGACGGCCGCGGTCGTCGCCTCGGCGGTCCTCGACCACCGCTTCGGCCTCGACCGCGGCTTCGATCACTACGACGACCAGCTGACGGCCGAGCTCAAAGGCGAGTACGGCTACCCGGAGCGCGACGCCGAAGCGGTGACCGACGCGGCGCTGAGCTGGGCGAAGAGTCACGACGGCGGGCGTCCCTATTTCTTGTGGGTGCACTACTACGACCCCCATTCCCCCTATGTGCGCCACGCAGGCGCCGGCGAGTCGGCCGAGGAGCGCTATGCCGCCGAGATCGCGTTCGTCGATCGAGAGCTCGGGCGGTTGCTCGACAGCCTGCCGGGCGCCGCCGAAGACCGGCTCGTAGTCGTTGTCGGCGATCACGGCGAGATGCTCGGCGAGCACGGAGAGCGCGCGCACGGACTCCTGCTCTATCGAGCGAGTCTGGAAGTGCCATTGATCGTGAGCGGTCCCGGCGTCGGAGCTCGAGTGGTGCGCGAGACGGTCGGCGCGGCGGAGGTTGCGTCGTCAATCGTCGAGCTGGCGGGTGGGGATTCGAGCGCTTTCGGCCCGGGGCTTCCCGGTCTGGGGGCAGGTTCGGCGGCAGGTTCGGAGGTCGGGAAGTCGACCTGCTGCCGGCCGATCTACAGCGAAGCCCGGCTTCCGGCGACCGCCTACGGTTGGAGCCCGCTGCTGGCCGTGACCGACGATCGCTGGCGCTACGTCGAGGCACCCCGGCCGGAGCTCTACGACTTCGTGGCCGATCCGACAGAGAGTCGCAACCTCGTCGACGAGCGCCCCGAGCTGGCGGCCGCGATGCGTGGCAAGCTAGGGGAGTTCGCGACCGAAGTCGATCCGGGAGCGCCCGCCGTCGAGGACGGTGATCTCGGCGAGCAGCTCCGCGCCTTGGGCTATCTCTCGGGAATGACCGGGGAGGAGACGGGCACCATCGACCCCAAGGACGCGATCGCCTGGCTCGACGAGTTCGAGGAGGCGAAACGTCTGCTCTCGCAGGGCGCCCTCTTCCGAGCGCGGGCCGCGCTCGACGAGCTCGTCCGGCGCAATCCCGACAACGTGCCGTTCCTGATGCGAGCGGCGGATGCGCAGTTCGCCACCGAGCGGGTCGGGCGCGGTCTCGAGCTTCTCGAGCGGGCGCTCGAGATCAATCCGGATCTGGATCTCTTGCATCTCCGGATGGCCAACGCACGGCTGATGCTGCGCCAGTGGGACGCGGCGGAAGCAGCCTACCGCCGGGCGCTCGATCGCAACCCGAGGCTGGCCGACGCCTGGCTCGGCCTGGCGCAACTGGCGGGGATGAGGGGCGACACCGCGGAGGAGACCCGCCGGCTCCGCGAGGCGGTAGAGTCGGGAACTCTGAGCGCCGGTATCTTCGCCCGCCTCGGCCAGCTCGCTCTCGCGACCGGCGACCTCGCCGCGGCCGATCGCCATCTCGGTCGCGCCAACGGTCTCGTGTCGACGCTCGCCCCGGCCTGGTGGTCTTGGGGACTGGTCGCCCAGCGACAGGGCCAGCCCGACCTCGCTCTCGAGCGCTTCGGGCGCGCTCTCGAGCTCAATCCCGCTGACGCGAGCGCGCGGGTCTACGTGGGTCGGTTCCTGCTCGGCCTCGATCGGGTGGAGGAGGCGCGGGCGATGCTCGAAAGCGCCGTCCGGGTCGGGGGCGACTCTGCGGCCGGGCGCGAGGCTCGCCGGCTGCTCGAGCGGCCGGATCGATCTTGAGCGGTCGAAGGAGGCGAAAACGGCGCAAGAACGCGCCGACCTCGAGAGCGGAGTCGGCCGACTCCGCCTCGACTTCCGCGCGCCTGTCGCGGCTCACGCTCCTCATCCTGTTCGGCTTGGCGCTGGCGCTCCGGCTGCTCTACTGGCAGGCCGGAGAGGACGCGGCCTGGCCTCACTCGGCGTTCTACAAGGGGGATGCTTGGGTCTGGGTCGAGCACGCCAAGGCGCTCGACTCCGGGCAGCCGTTCGAGCTCGGACTGCCGTTGCGTCCGCCGGCGATGCCGTACTTGCTGGCGTTCGTCTGGGACGGCGAGCTCTCCAGGGTGGGGAAGTTGCGCGGTCTCTGGTGCGTCTTGGGTGCCCTAGCGGTCGTCGGCTTCGCGGCGGCGGCGGCACGACTGCTGGGTGAGCGAGCGGGGACGGCGCTCGGGATCGTCTGCGCTGGCTCCACCGGGCTCCTGATGCTCGGCAACGCGCTCAACAACGAAGTGCTCTACCTCGTCGTCCTGGCCGCCGTCCTGTGGTTGGCCGACCTCGTGCGCCTTCGATCACGGCCTGGCCTGGTCGCCGGCCTGTGGGGTACCTTGAACGGCGTCGCGTGTCTCGTTCGGGTGGAGCACGCGCTCTTCTTCGGCATGGCGCTGCTCTGGCTCGCCTGGTGCTGGTCGAAGAGCTCGGCGCGGGCGGCGGGGGTGGGCTCGGCGCTGACCGTCGCCGGCTTCGTTCTCGCGCTCGCGCCCTGGCACCTCGCCGCCTGGGACTCGATTCGCCGGCTCAACGACGGCCCGGTCACGGTCCGGCCCGAGGTCGAGCGTTTGCAGCGCGACCACGAGCGGGCGCTCTCCTTCCTCGAATGGCTGCCGACGGCGCGCGAGGAGCGGGACTCGATTCCGGCCTTCGCCCGCAAGCCCGCGGCCAACTTCGTGGCGGCGACCGTCGCCTACCGCGGCGGGAGCCGGGTCACGGCCGGGGACTTCGAGATTCTCGATCGAGCGTTCGGCTAT
>CALZKB010000064.1 GCA_945787575.1 Thermoanaerobaculia bacterium
AGCGCGGCGAGCACCGAGCGGCCGAGACCCTCCTCGAAGAGGTCGCTCGGGAGAGCACCGACTTCGACATCGCGGACGAGGCCGAGCGAACGCTCGGCCGCCACCGCGCCGCATCTAGCCGCCGTCGCTGAAGGTCCGCGAGCCCTCGCGAGGGGATCGACCCCTGATACGCTGCCCCTCCGCGTCCCTCCCATGGCTCTCGGAAACATCCAGCTCACCCCGCAGTTCGTGCAGGCCGTGCGCGACGCCGTCGATATCGTCGATATCGCCTCCGAGCACACCCGCCTGACCAAGGCCGGCAAGCGCTACAAAGCGCTGTGCCCGCTACACAAGGAGAAGACGCCTTCGTTCTCGGTCGAGCCGGTGCAGGGCCTCTACTACTGCTTCGGCTGCGGCGAGGGTGGCGACGCCATCGACCTCTACATGAAGACCTCGGGCGATGACTTCCCGGCAGCGATCGAGGCGCTGGCGCGGCGCTACGGCATCCCCCTTCCGGCGCGCACCTCACCCCGCACCGGCGGCAAGGAAGAGCTCGACGTCGAGGGCGCGCTCGAAGCCGCTCAGGAGTTCTTCCACGCGGCGCTCGCCAACGCCGAGATGCCTCGCCGTTATCTCTCCGATCGCGGTTTCTCGCCGGAGCTGGTGGAGCGCTTCGACTTGGGGTACGCCCCACCGGGCTGGGAGAACCTCCTCACGGCCCTCAAGGGCAAGGTGCCTCTGCGCACCCTCGAGGCCGCCGGTCTCATCGGTCGCTCGCCGAAGTCGGGCAAGCACTACGACCGCTTTCGGGAGCGGCTGATGTTCCCCATCCACTCTCTCTCCGGCCGACTGCTCGGATTCGGCGGGCGGGCGTTGGACGACGACCGGGCCAAGTACGTCAACACCGCCGAGACCGAGCGTTTTCACAAGGGCTCGGTCCTTTACGGCATGCACCACGCCAAGCGCGCGCTGCGCGACGGCGGCCGGGTCCTGCTCGTCGAAGGCTACTTCGATCTTCTGGGCGCGGTGGCCGCCGGAATCGACTGGGTCGTCGCCAGCATGGGGACCGCTCTCACCGAACAGCAGGCGCGCCTTCTCGCTCGCTACGCCGAAGAGGTCTACGTCGGCTACGACGGCGATGAAGCGGGGGAACGCGCCGCGCGCCGCGCGCTGCCGTTGCTGCTGTCCGAGAATCTCGGCGTGAAGCGACCCCGGTTCGGCGCCGGGCACGATCCTGACTCGCTGCGCTTCGAGGATGGGCCCGAGGCGTTGCGCCGCGCGATCGACGAAGCGCCGGACGCCGTCCTCCTCGAGTTCGACGAGCTGGCGCCGCCGGGGGCCGCCCGCGAGCCGCGTAAGCAGGCTGCGGCCGCCCGCGCGATCACCGAGCTGCTGGCACCGATTCCCGACGGGGTCTTGCGCTACGGCTACGCCCGGCAGGCCGCCGATCGCCTCGGCGTGCCGGTAGACCTCCTCTGGCGTCGCCTCGGCGGCCGGAACGACGTCCGAGAGACTGGCGAGATCGCGGGCGGCGGCGGCGTCGTCACCAGCGAGGAGGAGAAGGTGCTCCGGCTGCTGGTGGTCGTGGGAACCGAGATCGCGACCGCGGAGCTCCCGGATCCCGCTTTCTTCTTCGACCCCGAGTTCCGCAAGGTCTACGAGACCTGGCGGGAGCTCGGCGAGAGTCGCTCACTACCTACCCCCAAGCAGCTCCAGGAAGCTCTCGGTGGACAGTCAGCGGCGGTTGCGCGACTGGTCCAGGACGATGTAGAATCGTCGACTGCTCAGGGTGGCGACGAGCTGCAAGCCGCCCTGGCAAAGCTGCGTCGTCGTTGGCAGCGTCAACGAGCGCGGGAATTGACGGCGAAAATCGCCGAAGCCGAGCGCCAGGGGGACACCGAGACAGTGAGCGCCCTGTTGCAAGAGAAGGCATCCCTGAGCCGCGCCCTCCATACACGCCACTAGCGACCGCGTTCTCACACCAAGTCCACCAAGGAGCATCCGGAACGTGGTTGTCACCGCCGTTAACCCGATCGAAGAACGAATCCCCTCCGTGCGTCAGCTCGTCGAGCTGGGCCGGAGCAAGGGCTACCTGCTCTATGACGAGATCTATGATCTGTTGCCCGATGAGCTGACTGCCGTCGCCGACGAGATCGACCAAATCTACATCCGCTTCGGCGAACTCGGTATCGAGGTCATCGATCGACCCGAGCGCTACCAGAATCGCGACGATAGCGACGCGATCTCGATCAGTTTCGAAAAGGCCGACGAGACTCCCGAGTTCCCGATCAGCGAACAGGAGAAGACCAACGATCCCGTTCGCATGTACCTGCGCGAGATGGGCACGGTGCCGCTGCTCGACCGCGAGGGTGAAGTCGAGATCGCCCAACGCATCGAACAGGGCGAGTGGCTGATCTACGAGGCGCTGTGCGAGAACCCGGTCGTTCTGCAAGAGCTGCTGCGCCTCAATGAGTCGCTCGTGGGCGAGGGCTCACTGCTCGTCAAGGCGCCAGAAGAGGATCTCGACGCCCGCGCCAGCGATCGGATCAAGAACCATCTCAGGGTCTTCAAGCGGATCCGCACCCACGACGGCAAGATCCAGAAGCTGCGCAAGCAGCAGAGGCGCTTCAAGGAGGGCGGCGACAAGTGGGCCGAGGTCGAGCGAGAGGTCGATCGGCTCGTCGCCAAGATCGCCAAGGACATCCGAACGATCGATCTCTCCGTTCAGGCCCGTGAACGGCTGATCGGCTTCCTCAAGGAGCTCGACCGGCAGTACCGGCGCCTCAATCGTGACATCGAGCGGGCCAAGAAGGCGCTCAAGGCTGAATCCAACAAGGAGCTCCAAACCCTGCATCGGCGGCGGATCAACAAGTACCGCAAGCAGATCCGGGAAATCGAAGCGCGCTACGGAACCAGCCACGACCAGATCGCTGCGACGATCACCAAGATCCGGCGCGGCGAGGCTCTCTGCGAACAGGCCAAGCAGGAACTGATCGTGGCCAACCTTCGGCTCGTCGTGTCGATCGCCAAGAAGTACACGAATCGCGGCCTTCAGTTCTTGGATCTCATCCAGGAAGGCAACATCGGCCTCATGAAGGCGGTCGAGAAGTTCGAGTACCGTCGCGGCTACAAGTTCTCGACGTACGCGACCTGGTGGATCCGCCAGGCGATCACCCGTGCGATCGCCGACCAGGCGCGGACGATTCGCATTCCGGTGCACATGATCGAGACGATCAACAAGCTCACCCGGACCAGCCGATCGCTGGTCCAGGAGCTCGGCCGTGAGCCGACGGCGGAAGAGATCGGCGAGCGGATGGACCTGTCCGCCTCGAAGGTGCGCAAGATCCTCAAGATCGCCCAGGAGCCGATCTCTCTCGAGACTCCGATCGGCGAGGAGGAAGACTCTCATCTCGGCGATTTCATCGAGGACAAGAACGCGGACTCACCGGTGGAATCGGTGATCGGCAACAACCTGCGCGAGCAGACGGTCCGCGTGTTGAAGTCCCTCACGCCGCGTGAGGAAGCGGTGCTGCGGATGCGCTTCGGCGTCGGCGAGGGATCCGAGCACACTCTCGAAGAGGTCGGACGCTCATTCAACGTCACCCGCGAGCGCATCCGCCAGATCGAATCCAAGGCACTGCGCAAGCTCCGGCATCCGAGTCGGGCCTCGCAGCTCAAGCCGTTCCTGGATACGACGCTCTAACGGAGGACGCCGACGCCTGATTGACAGGGCCCCGTCCCCTTTCTAGGATTGGCGGTCGCAACGCGGTACCTCACCGCACTCATAGTCCTCGGTAGCTCAGTGGTAGAGCGGTCGGCTGTTAACCGATTGGTCGGGGGTTCAAATCCCTCCCGGGGAGCCAACATCTCGCGGCCGCCTTCTTCGAGGCGGCCGTTTTCTTCTCGCACCGTCTTGGAGCGGCCGACGCTCGAGAGGAATCGGAGCAAGCACACACCCGGATGCCCACCCGCTAGAATAGGAATCGATGAGCGACCTCGCCTCTCGTGAGTGCATCCCCTGCCGTGGCGGCGTCGAGCCGCTCACGGGTGAAGAGCTCGCCGGCTTGCATGGCAAGCTCGGCAACGGCTGGCAGGTCGTCGACGGACACCACCTCGAGAAGACCTACACCTTCGCTGACTTCGTGCAGGCGCTCGACTTCACCAATCAGCTCGCCGCGCTGGCCGAAGAGGTCGAGCACCACCCGGAGATCTGCCTCACTTGGGGCCGAGTTCGGGTGACGTTCTACACTCACAAGATCGACGGCCTCAACGAGGCCGACTTCGTCTGGGCGGCCAAGGCCGATCGACTCGCCTGATCCCTGGGGCTGGACTCGGCCGCCGGCCTCGAACGGCGTGACCTCCGTCGAGGCTCACCACCCGACAACTAGGGAAATTTTCCCTGGTCGGGCCGCTGTTGCTCTTCACGCGATGTGCACGGGAACCTTCCGGCGGACGCGCCAGATCCAAGGGGTTCGGCCGTCCGCCGGTCGCTGGCACGTCAGTTGCCTGGTGGACGATATGACCTCTCGCCGAGTTCGGATTCCTCCCTTGCCTCGGCCTCGGCCGCTCCGGACAACCCGGGGCGCGGCCGCGACCGAGGGAAGTCCTCGACCGCGACCCCGGGCCGACTCGGCCGGCTATTCGATCCGACCTGGCGCCGACTCGTTGACCACCAGCTGTGCCGCGCAGATTCCTCGGTCCCCCTCAAACTCCAGTCGCCACGACCCGACCACCGCCTCCGACAGGTCGAGAAGCGCGACCCACTCGCTCGCCAGATCGTCGCTCGGGGGGTCGAAGGAGATCACCCTGATGCCGCTGCCTGCTTCGCTGCGCGCTGCGGTGAGATCGCCGGGGTCCGGCGCAAACACCACCGACAGCAGAACGTCGTCGTCCTCGGCGAGCACCGACTCGGGACGCAGCGTCGCGCTGCACGGCGCCTCCGCGCTCGGCTCCTCGATGAGCACCCGCGACTCGGTGCCGAAGCTCCAGGCGGCGGTTGCGACGAGAGCCGCGATCAGCGGCAAAGACCTGAGATCCGTTCGTTGCATCGTCACTCCTTTCGACCACACGAGCATTCGTCCGGGCGCTTTACAGCGGTGGTCCGCAACAGTCGTGCCACCGGCACCCGTGGACGGCTATCTGATTGACAGGCGGACGGTTGGCGAGGAGTCGGCACCCGCGATCGCGGCTCGAAGCGAGGTTTCTAACAGGGATTTCTTCCCGAGTTCCTTCATATTGGACGATCGAACATGAGTCAGCTGCGAACCATTCTCGTCGTCGACGACGAGCCTGCCCTGCGGGAGGTTCTACAGGTCCGTCTCAGCGACTGGGGGTACGGCGTCGAGCTCGCGAGCGACGGTGCTTCCGCGCGGGAGGCGGTCGAACGCCTCCAGCCCGACCTCGTGATCTCCGACGTCGTCCTACCGGACGCTTCCGGTCTCGACCTGTTGGATCTCCTCCGGGGACCGGCGCCGGGCCGGCCGGTGATCTTGATCACCGCCTTTGGGAGCATCGACGTCGCGGTCGAAGCGATGAAGCGGGGCGCCTTTGATTTCCTCACCAAGCCGCTCGACTACGACAAGCTGTCCTCTCTCGTCAAGGCTGCGGAAAGGGAGCTCGCTCGCCATCAAGAGACGAGAGCGCTCCAGCGCCGGCTACGCCGCGACCCGGGCGTCGGCGGACTGATCGGGCGAAGCCGCGTCATGCGGGAGGTTCAGGATCTCATCCGAGTGGTGGGCGAAAGCGAGGCTTCCGTCATCCTCACCGGCGAGAGCGGCACCGGCAAAGAGGTCGCCGCGCACGCCATCCACCATCTGAGCCGCCGTGCGGGCGGTCCTTTCATCGCGGTCAACGCCGCAGCACTGCCCGAAGGGTTGATCGAGAGTGAGCTCTTCGGACACCAGGCCGGCGCCTTTACGGGCGCCACGGCGGCGCGCCCCGGCTGCTTCGAGATGGCCGACGGAGGCACTCTCTTCCTCGACGAGATCGCGGAGATGCCGGTCGAGCTCCAACGTCGCTTCCTGAGGGTGCTCGAGGACGGCAAGGTCCGCCGCCTCGGCGCTCGCCGCGAGCTCGAAGTCGACGTTCGGGTGTTGACCGCCACCAACTGCGATCCGGAGGAGGCGGTGCGGACCGGAGAGCTTCGCGAAGACCTCTTTTACCGGCTGAACGTCTTCACCGTCGAGCTTCCCCCGTTGCGAGAGCGGCTGGACGACGTGGCCCTGCTCGCTCAGCACTTCATCGAGACCTTCAACGAGAAACATCGTGTCGAGGTTCGCGGCGTCGGTGCCGACGCGCTCGAGCTGATGGTCGGCTACCACTGGCCGGGTAACGTTCGCGAGCTGCGCAACATCATCGAGCGTTCGATGATCCTCGCTCGCGAAGGGTGGATCGAGAGCTTCCATCTACCCCCCTTCCTCCGCGACAGCTCCCTCGCTCGCGGCGCCCGGATCGTGTTGCCGCCCGACGTCACCGCGCTCGATGCCGAGCGGATTCTCATTCTCGAGACTCTCGAGCGCTGCGGTAACAACAAGTCCCAGGCCGCTCGTCGACTCGGTCTCGACGTTAAGACCATCCGCAACAAACTGCGTACCTACGGGGTCTCGGCGGAGCGACGGTAGCGGCCTCGATCGAAGTGAAGATGCGCGTCGCCACCAAGATCGTCGCTCTCGCCGGCACTCTGATCGTGCTCCTGACCGCCGTTCTCGCTCTCCACGTGTGGTGGGTTCAGCGCCTCGCCCAGGCCACGGCACGTCTCCCGACCACCATCTTCCGCGTCGGCTCCGCCCAGCTCGAGCTCGACCGCGGAGTCCATGATCTGATCGAGTTCTCGCGCAAGGCCGCCCTCTTGCCCGACTGGGAGGCTGGTCTCCGCTCGGTTCGCGCCGGAGTCCAGAAGGAGCTGCGCGACTTCTCGCTGTTCGAGCTGGCCCCCAGCGAGCGAATCGCGCTGGCTCGAGTGCAGGTCGAATGGCAGAGATACTTGGCGCTGCCGCCGCTCTTGATCGCCGGCGATCCCGCGGTCGCCGATCCAACGACGCTCGAGGCCCATCTCGCCCAGTTGCGGGTGCTGAGAAGCCGCCTCGGGAAGCTCACCAATGCGACCAGCGATCACCTGGCTACGCGACGCCGAGAGGCCCAGCGTACGGTCTCGCTCACCAAGCGCCTCGCTTGGGCGATCGTCGGCGGCGTTCTGCTGTTGGCCGTCCCGCTCCTCTGGTGGACGATCCGCTCGATCCACCGGCCGCTGCGCCGTCTGACGGCAGGTACCCGCGACGTGGCGGCCGGGCGTTTCGCCCTCCAGCTCGACGCGTCGAGCGGTGATGAGCTCGCCGAAGTCGCCGAGAGCTTCAACCGGATGGTTCAACGGCTGCGCGAGCTCGACGAGCTCAAGCGCGACTTTCTCTCGCACGTCTCGCACGAGCTCAACACTCCGCTTGTCGCCATGCGAGAGACCAACGAGCTGTTGCTCGACGGTCTGGCGGGGCCGTTGAGCACCGAGCAGAGCCGTATGCTCGAGCTCAACCGTGACGGCGCTATTCGGCTCTCCCGAATGATCGGCAAGGTCCTCGACCTCTCGCGACTCGAGGCAGGGGCCATGGAGTACGACTTCACCGCGGTGGAGCTCAATGAATTGGTCGCGCGGGTCGCCGACGAGTTCGCCGCCGCCGCCCAGGAGCGCGACATCGCCATCGAGCTCTCGCTGGCGGCCGACGAGGTCGTCGCCAACTGCGACCGCGATCGGATGCTCCAGGTCCTGGAGAATCTCCTGTCCAATGCTCTCAAGTTCGCTCCTTCCAAGAGCGTCGTGCGGATGACCGTCGAAGCGCCTCGCCGCAGCCACCTTCTCTCCGGCCGGCTGCACGGCCGGGCGAACCGGGCGACGATCACGGTGAGCGATCGCGGCCCGGGGGTGGCGGAAGAGGAGCGCGAGACGATTTTCGAGAGGTTTCATCGGGGCGACCGCCATGGGTCGCACGGGTTCGGTCTCGGTCTCGCGATCAGCCGCGAGATCACCGAAGCCCACGGCGGCCGACTGTGGGTCCGTGACAATCCTCCCGGTGGCAGCGTCTTCGGAGTCGAGCTCTCGGCGACGGCGACCTCCAAGGCTCGCCGCTCCGCCGCGGGAGGGCCGTCGTGAAGGGCTCCTGTCACCTCGTCTTCTGGAGTGTCGTCGCGCTCGTCGCTTGTGTCCCTCGACAGGCCGATCAGCTGTTCCAAGCGGGCGACTACTCGGCAGCCATCGACCTCTACGAGGACTACCTGGTGCGCCGGGCCGAACTGTCCGCCGACGACGCCTCCCTGCTGATGCGGCTCGCGATCGCCTACGGCAGAGCCGAATCACCACGCTACGATCCGGAGACCTCGGAGCACTATCTGCGCGTCCTGACCGATCTGTTTCCCCATACCGAGCAAGGCCTGGAGGCGGAGATTATGCTCGCCGGAATGCGGGCCGCGAAGAGGGTCGAACGTCTCGAGGAAGAGATCGCCCAACGCGACAAGCAGCTCAAGACGTTCGACAACGTGCTGCGCTCGCTTGCCACGACCGGCCAGCAGCTTCGTGACGAGGTCGCCGGCAAGGAGGAGGTGCGAGCGGGCCTCGAGGGCCGGGTCGACGAGCTCACCCGTCAGGCCCGGATTCTCAGCTCCGAGATCGCCCAGCTCGAAAGCGAGCTCGAGGCGCTGAAGCAGATCGATCTCGAAAGCGTCGCCGCCGAGCCACCCGACTAGATAGCGTTTCTCACCCCGTCTCGCGCGGGGCGGCGGGGCCGCACCCTACAGCCAGAAGCTGAAGCCGTCGCGCTCGAGCTGCTTGTAGCGGCGGCGGTCGAACCGGTAGAGGCGGGGTGCTCGGTGAGCTACCCCGCGTTGGAGCTTGCCGGTGTCGACGAGCAGGCCCATCGCGAGGATCTTGCGGCGGAAGTTGCGTTTGTCGAGCGCGGAGTCGAGGATCACCTCGTAGATCCGCTGCAGCTGGGTCAAGGTGAAGTGACGAGGCAAGAGCTCGAATCCGAGCGGTGCGTAGCGAACCTTGCCGCGGAGTCGCTCATGCGCCGCGGCGACGATCTCCCGGTGGTCGAAGGCGAGCCCGGGCAGGGCCGCGACGCTGTGCCAGTCGACGGCCGCGGCATCGGAGTCGGCCGCGAGGTGCGCGTGGGCTCGATCGACGAGCGCGTAGTAGGCGACGCTTACCACCCGGCCGCGCGGATCGCGGTCCGTTGCGCCGAAAGTGTAAAGCTGCTCCAGGAAGACATCGGTGAGGCCGGTCTCCTCTTCGAGCTCGCGTCGCGCCGCCGACTCGAGATTCTCGTCCATCTCGACGAAACCGCCAGGCAGGGCCCATGATCCCGCAAACGGCTCATGATCGCGCTCGATCAGGAGGACCTCGAGACCGTCGTCACCGATCGCGAAGACGACACAGTCGACGGTCAGCGCCGGCCTGGGGTGGTCGTGGTCCGGGCTCACCCGGCCTCCGGATCGCCGAGCCCGCCCACTTCGGCCGCGAGCTGGGCGAGCTCGCGCTCGAAGCCGCCCGAGAGGATCGGAAACCGGCACCAGGTCTTGGGGTCGAGGTTCTTGTCATCGAGATGGAACGAGGGCGCGTAACGCTCTCGCTTCCACTGGTTGCGGCACCACAGCCGGAAGAAGCGCGTCACGTAGCCCGCCAGTTCGACGGCGCCGAGATCGGGGAACTGAGCGCGCATCTCCAAGAAGACCTCGACCGGCGTGTGCTTGTCGCGAATCGCTGCACCCTCGATGGCATCGAGCAGCGGGTAGGGCATGAGATCGCCCTCGTCGGTCTGCTCGGCGCCCGGCGGTCGCAGCTCCGCCGTCGGCTGCTGTGCGTTGACCGCCGCCAGCGCCGGAACGGCTCGTTCGTGCCAGCGTAGCCACCGGCGCAGAAACGCCTTGTCGATGCCGGCGATCGGCGAGAGCCCCCCGCAGGTGTCGCCATCCATCGTGGCGTAGCCGACCGCCGCCTCCGAGCGGTTTGAGGTCGCGAGCAGCAGCGCTCCCTGGAGGTTGGCGAGCATCCACACCGACGGCCCACGGACCCTGGCCTGGATGTTTTGAAGGGCGAGGTCGTCACGCTCCCAGGTCAACGGCCGCTCGATCGCCGCTTCGACCAGCTCGCGATAGCCGCTCACCATCGGCTCGACATCGAGCTCGAAATAGCGCGCTCCGATCTCCGTCGCCACCCCCTCCGCGGCACTCCGCGTCGTCTCCGAGCTATTCGCCGTCCGCTGGTAGACGCAGGTCAGCAATCGGTTCACGAGTTGTTCGCCGCTCGTCGCGTCGGCGAGGGCCTCGATGTGTTCGAGGCGCGCCACCGTCCCTTCGACTCCGAGCTCGGCGACCGCGAGTGCGACCATCTCCGCCACCAGGCAGGCGACGGCGGACGAGTCCGCGCCGCCCGACAGCGACACGACGAAACCGGCCGAACGGCTCTTGCGCAAGTAGTCGAACAGTCCGAGGGCAACCGCTCGCCGAAACTCCTCTTCCTTGACCTCGCTGCCCCCCTCCCAGTCGGCCTCCTCGATTTGCGGAACTTCGGGGACGAGGTGGGGGTAGTCGAACGCCGTCTCCAACGGCCGCTCTTCGTGGCGGGGCCGAAAGCCCGCCGTTCGGGTCTGGCGTAGGCGGTTCTCGGCGAGATCGACGACCGCGGTGGAGAGCCGCCAATCGGCAAACGAGAAACGCTCGCCGGTGGCGACGAGCGAACCGTCGTGACCGATCAACGTCTCACCGTCGTAGATCACGCGCCCCGCTTCGTTGCCCAGCAGATTGCTGTAGACGTAGGTGACGCCGAAGGCCCGCGAGCTCTCCGCGACGTAACGCTTGCGAATCTCCTGCTTTCCGAACGCGAAGTGACTGGCGCTCGGATTCAAGATCACGTCGGCGCCGGCCAGCGCCAGGTCCGCTCCCGGGCGGTCCGCTACCCACGCGTCCTCGCAGATCTCGAAGCCGACGAGAACTCCGCCGCAGTCGAACAAAAGGTCGCCGATCGGCAGCTTGCGACCGGCCACCTCGACCTCCTCCCGCACCTCGTCGGGCCACGGCTTGAACCAACGCGGTTCGTAGTGAACGCCGTCGCCCGGCAGGAACTGTTTGGCCACCAGGCCGAGTGGCTCGCCGTCGACCGCCAGGCAGACGGCGTTGTAGATCGCCTTGCGGTGGTAGATGGGGAGGCCGAGACAGGTGACGAGGCCGTGGGTGTCGGGCAGGAGCTCCTCGAGCACCCCGAGCGCCGTCTCGTGAAGGCCGGTAGACAGGAAGGCATCCTCGCAGCCGTAGCCGGTTATCGCGAGCTCCGGTAGGCAGACGATGGAAGCACCGGCTTCGCGCGCCTCCGTCAACGCCTCGCGGATGCGATCCCGATTCCCTTCCCAGTCGAGAGGAGTCTGATTGAGGGTGGCGCTGGCGACTTTGATCAGCTGCATGGCGACTCTCCGACCCCTCGAGCGAGGTTCGAATCCCGACCGTCTTAGTGTGATGTCTACACCTTGCGAGGGGAGCGGTCAAGCCCCAGCGTCGTGCCGCCCTTCACTCGCCGATGTCTTCGTTCCAGATCTCCGGGTGGGCCTCGATGAAGATGCCAAGCATCTCGATGCACTCGCTCGACGCGAGATCGACCACCTCGACGCCATGATCGCGAAGCCATTCGATTCCGCCACCGAAATTCACCGACTCGCCGACGACCACCGTTCCGATCTTGAACTGGCGCACGAGTCCGCTGCAGTACCAGCAGGGCGCGAGCGTCGTGACCATGATGGTGTCCCGGTAGCTTCTCTGCCGTCCCGCCTTGCGAAACGCGTCGGTCTCGCCGTGAATCGACGGATCGCCTTCCTGCACCCGGCGATTGTGTCCTCTGCCGAGCAACTCCCCGGAACCGGAGAACAGGGCTGCTCCGATCGGGATCCCGCCCTCCGCGAGGCCGACACGTGCTTCGGCGATCGCCACCTCGAGCATAGCCTGGTAATCGAGCTCCATCGCCGCGCAGTCTAGCAACCCGCGACCGAGCTTCCCTGCACTGACCCTGCGGCGCTCTGAGATACTTGGCGCCAGTGATCCCCGCCTCCGATACCGGACTCAAGCGCGTCGTCTCGCGCTGGCAGATCATCGCGCTCGCGCTCAACGACGTGATCGGCTCCGGTATCTATCTGTTGCCTGCGGCGGCCGCCGCCATGCTGGGTCCAGAGAGCTTGTGGGCGGTGCTCGTCGCCGGCGGCGCGGTGCTCTTGATCGTGCTGTGCTTCGCAGAGGCTTCGACCCACTTCGACGAGCCCGGCGGCGCCTATCTGTACGCGCGGCACGCCTTCGGCGACTTCATCGGCTTCGAGGTCGGCTGGATGACCTGGCTCGCGCGAGTCGCCTCGGTCGCTTCCTTGGCCGCGGGCTTCGCGCAAGCGCTCGCCTACCTTTGGCCGGCCGCCTCGGCAGGTGCCGGCCGCGCGGCGGCGGTGATCGCACCCACCCTAGCGCTCGCCGGGCTCAACTGGATCGGTGTACGCACTGGAGTGTGGACCGCGGTCGTGCTGGTCGCCAGCAAGCTCGTTCCCCTCGCCGTCTTCATCGGACTCGGCTGGCGGTTCGTCGAGGCGGAACGAATCGCCGGCCAGCCGACGGGGAGCGGCGACCTCGGCGCCGCCGCCCTGCTCCTGCTCTACGCCTACGCCGGTTTCGAGAACACCACGGCACCGGCCGGCGAGTACCGGAATCCGCGGCGCGATCTGCCGTTCGCCCTGATCGTCCACATCGCCCTCATCACCGGCCTCTACTTCCTCGTGCAGTGGGTGGCGCTCGGCACCCTGACTAACGCCGGCGCCTCCGAGACGCCGTTGGCCGACGCCGCAAGCTCCTTCGCCGGCCCCGTGGAGGGGCTCCTGCTGACGGTCGGCGCCACGCTCTCGATCCTCGGCACCCAGAGCAACACCATCTTGATCGGACCGCGCTATCTGTTCGCCCTCGCGCGCGACGGCTTCGGCCCCCGGGTTCTGGAGCGGCTACACCCGAGGTTCCGCACTCCCGACGTCGCGATCCTCCTCCAGGTCGCGATCGCCTTGCCGCTCGCCTTGAGCGGCACTTTCGCCGGCCTCGCGACTCTGTCGGTCGTCGCGCGGTTAGCGACCTACTTCGGCACCATCCTCGCGGTCCCGGTCCTGCGCCGCAGGGCCGGCTCGGCAGGCGGCTGGCGATTACCCGGCGGCCTTGCCATTCCTCTCGCCGCGGCGCTCGTGACCGCGGCGCTCGCAGCCAGCGCCACTTCGCGCCACCTCCTCGCCGCGGCGATCGCCCTCGTCGTCGGCGCCGCCGTCTATCGTTGGCGACGACCGGTCGAGGCAGCCGCCGACTAACGTCGGTTCATTGTTGGCCTGATGTTCCGGCCCGCGTCCGACGGATTCAGGCGAAGAAAGGGGTGCTTTCCGGCTGGCCAACCCATCCCCTACCCCAGCCGGAAAGCACCCCTTTCTTCGCCTTGACGGGCTGGGAAGCTACAGCTTCTCCCGAGGCTGTCACTCGGTTGCCGGACGGCGACCCCAGAGACACGGGGGCTCCTAGCGCGGCACGCGCCGAAACGATCCGGAGGCGGGTAACGCGGCGACCCCGGCGAAGCGCGCTGAATCGCCCGGCAACACTTGAAAGGTCAAGGCGTTGTCGAGCCAGTGGTAGTTGGCGTCGACGTGTCCGTCCGGTGAATGCGCCGCCACCGAGATCGCGTAGTGGCCGTAACCGAGATGGAGCTCGACCTCGAAGCGCGCCAGCACCCGGTCTCCGGGCATCCCGGGGATCGAGTCGAGGCCGAGGTAGGTGGTGTTGATGCCGAAGACCTCGTTGCCGAGCCGGTCGCGCAGCAGGACCCCGACGGAGTAGTCCGCGAGCTCGTCGCGAAACTCCAGCTCGCAGGAGACGAGCGCCCGTTCCCCGGTCGTGAACGAGGTCGTCTCGACTCCCCGCGAGTCCGCCATCGAGACCCGCACGATGCGCACCTCGCCGCTGCCCGACTCGGTTCGGGTACGGGCGTCTTGCTCTTCCTGCTTGACCACCTTCGCGTGCTTTTCACGCTCGGCGATCATCGCGTTGTAGTAGTCGAGCACCGCCTCCGCCGATCCCTCCTGAATCAACTGGCCCTGGTCGAGAAGCAGAGCGCGATCGCACAACGTCTTGACCGCGATCGGGTCGTGGGAGACGAATAGCATCGTCGTTCCCAGCTCCTTGAAATCGCGAATCCTTCGGATGCACTTGTGCTGGAAGTAGGCGTCGCCGACCGACAACGCCTCGTCGACGATCAGCAGATCCGGGCGTCGGGCGGTGGCGATGGCGAAGCCGAGGCGCACCTGCATGCCGCTCGAATAGGTCCGTAGCGGCTGCTCCATGAAGTCGCCGAGCTCCGAGAAGTCCGTTACCTCGGGCAGAATCTCGAGCCCCTCCTCCTCGCTGAATCCGCCCATCCGCAGGGTCATGAGGGTGTTCTGCCGACCGCTGAAGTCGGGGTGGAAGCCCATCCCGAGCTCGAGCAATGCGGTGGCCCTGCCCTCCACCTGGAAGCTCCCTTCGCTCGGTTGGGTAGTGCCGACGATCAGCTTCAAGAGGGTGCTCTTGCCGGCGCCGTTCTGGCCGACGATCCCCACGGTCTCGCCCCCGGCGACTTCGAAAGTGAGATGGCGAAGCGCCCAGTGCTCCTCGTGAGCTCGGTGGCGGCCGGCGGTCAACCATTCTCCGAGTCGGCGCCAAGGGCCCGAGTAACGCTTGTACTTCTTGCCCAGATTTAGGGCACTGACGGTACCGGTCACAGCTCGTCCACCATCTCGCCCGAGAGCGACCGGAAAGCGAAGAGACCGAGCCCGAGCATGACGACGGCGAGCACCAGCGTGGGCAGCAGGGTGCGCCAGTCGGGCCAGGCGCTCTCGAGCACGATCCGCTGGTAGGCGACGAAGAGCGGGGTCAACGGGTTCAGCCGCAAGATCCAGCGCGTTCCTTCCGGCAGAATGTCCTGGTGGTAGACGATCGGCGTCACCCAAAACCACAGGTTGACCGTCACCAGCCAGATCTGGCCGACGTCGCGGAAGAAGACGTGCAGGGTGCCGAGGAGAATGCCGATGCCGAGCGCCAGCGCCTGCTGCAGCGCCAGGAGCGGTAGGAAGGCGACCACCTCGATCCCCGGGAAGCGGCCCACGACCGCCAGCAGGGCCACGAAAAGAACCGAGACCAGGGCGAAGTTGAGCGTCCCGTTGAGCAGCGCGATGATCGGCAGGGTGATCCGCGGGAAGCTCATCTTCTTGAGCAGGTTGGCGTTCTCGACGAACGTCCCCTGGCAGCGGGATACGACCTCCGCGAAATAGGTCCAGATGAGGATCCCGGTGCACAGGAAGATGCCGTACCCGAGTGAGTCTCCCGACTCGCCCGGCAGCTTGCCGCGCATGACCGCCGAGAAGATCAACAGGTAGATGAGGATGGTGACGAGCGGTGTGATCAGCGCCCAGATCGCGCCGAGCAGCGAGCCGAGGTAGCGGCTGACGAACTCGCGCCGCACCATCGACGCTACGAAACGCCGGTAGAGCCATAGCGCACGAGCCATGCCCAGGAGTCCGCGCCGGCCCAGGCTGGGTAGAGTCTGCTCTGTCACGGGATCCGCCAACTCCGGTCCGCGCCGGGGTGATGGGTGCCTCGATTGTACGGGCTCGCCGGAATGCGTGAAAGCCGACCCACCACGCTATCCTTGCCCCGGTATGCCGGGAAAGCGAGAGGACGACTCCGGGGACGGGCGGCAGGTCTCGACCGACGGCCTGATGACCGAAGTTCGCGGGAGGGTCCGGCGCCGCTTCTCCTCGCTCGCCGACGAGGAGGATTTCGAAGCGGTCGAGGATCTGCTGTCGCGCGCCGCGCGCAAGAAGACCCTGCTCGGCGATCTGGTTCGCGACGGCTCCCAGCGCCAGCTCGAGACGTTCATCCGGTTCGAGAGCCATCGCAGATTCGGTCCACTCGTCGTCTTCGTCAAGCGCCGGATCCTCTTCCCGCTGGCTTACTGGCTGTTCGAGTTCTGCCGCGAGAACTTCGAGCGCCAGCAAGCGATCAACCATGAACTCTCGGCTGCGATCGAGCTCCTGGCAGCCGACAACGCCGAGCTTCGCCGCAAACTGGCGGCGATCGCCGGCGACGACGGCGCCCCCGTCGAATGAAGCTGGGGCTGGTCGTTCAGAGGTATGGCGCCGACGTCGCCGGCGGCTCCGAGGCGCACTGCCGGGAGATTGCCGAGCGCCTCGCCGAGAGGCACGACGTGACGGTGCTGACGAGTTGCGCCCACGATTACGTCACTTGGCGCAATCGCTTCCCGGCGGGGGTCACCGAAGTAGCGGGGGTCACAATCCACCGCTTCCGCGCCCGGCCGCGGAACCTCGCCCGCTTCTGGGAGCTCAACCAGATCGTGCTTTCCGGTCGAGGTCGACCCGCCGAGGAGGACGCTTGGTTCCGGGAGAACGGACCCTACACCCCCGATCTCGTCGCCCACCTCACTGAGCGGGGCACCGACTACGACCGCGTTCTGTTCTGGACCTATCGCTACTACCCGTCGTTTCGCGGCCTTCCCGCGGTCGCCGACCGCGCCATCCTCTTGCCGACCGCAGAGGAGGACCCCGCCATCCGCATCCGCTCCCTGCGCGGTTTCTTCAGCCTGCCGGCGGGCTTCCTATTCCTGACCGAAGAGGAAGCACGGCTCGTCGAAACCGCGGCGGGAGGTCGGCTCGAGCCCGCCGACATCATCGGCTGCGGCCTCGATCCTGCGCCCGCCCCCACCGACGGCGGGCTCCGAGCCCTCGAGGATCTCGGACTCGGCGAGGGCTTCATGCTCTACCTCGGTCGAGTCGACAAGAACAAGGGGTGCGCGACTCTCTTCGACCACTATCGGCGCTACGCCGGCGAGGCCGATCACCCCTTACCCCTCGCCGTCGCCGGCAAGGAAGCGATGCCGATTCCCGAGCATCCGGGCATTCGGCGGCTCGGCTTCGTGTCGGAACAGCTCCGCCAGACCCTCCTCGCGCAAGCACAGTTTCTCGTCATGCCCTCTCCGTACGAGAGCCTCAGCTTGGTCCTGCTCGAGGCGTGGAACCACGCCCGCCCGGCGCTCGTCAACGGCCGGTGCGGGGTCCTGCGAGGTCAGGTGCGCAGAGCGGACGGCGGGCTCTACTACGACAGCTACGAACAGTTCCGGGAAGCTGCCGAGCTGCTCGCGACCCGACCCGATACGGCCGATCGGCTCGGCGCCCAAGGACTGACCTACGTCGAGCGCAACTACCGTTGGCCCACCGTCATGGCGAAGATCGAAGCCGCCCTCGACTGGCCCTTCGTCTAAAGCGCCCGACTCCGTATGGGCCGGTGGCCGGGAGTCTTTCAGAGACCGGCGATTGCCTCCCGGCACCGCCGCCGGTAAAGGCGGGACCTGCGCCCGCCGTCGTTCGGGGCACTCCGTCGGATGGCTCGCACGGGCTTGACATGGTGTTAAGTAAACACTAAGCTTAGTGTGCACAGAACACTACTGACCGAAAGGAGGCCGTCGATGGGTCGATCTCGACCGAAACCGATCTAGACGATCTTCCCTCAACCGCACGACCCAAGGAGCCGAGCCATGGCCGACGAACGCAAAGACCGCGAAGACGCAGAACGCGCCGCCTGGACCGAGCGCCGCCGGAGGAACACCGAAGAGCGCCTGAAGGCCGAGCGCATCCAGCTCAACCGGCGCCTCGAGCGACGACGCAAAGAGACCTGTTCCGAGAGTAGCGCCGGCTGACCGACCGCGGGTCCCGCCGCTGACGGCGGGACCCGTCCTCTGGACCGGTCGCCTGCTAAGGTGTGGCTCGACCCCACGCTCGTGATGCTTCTCTCCGCCCTGCAGGTGCTCGTTGGCGCCGTCCTCGCCGCTGGATTCACCGTGAGCTCATCGGCGTGGGCCTCTTCGGGCTGTTGGCGGGCTTCGGCGTCGCCCGCTACCCGTGGCTGGTGGGAGGCGGTTGGCTGCTCCATGTTCTGTGGGACGCTCTCGTCCATCCCCTCGGCGTGGCGAGCTACGCGCCCGAAGGGTACCGCTTCGTCTGCCTCGGTTTCGACGTGCTGGTGGGAGTCAAGATTTTGCTCGACTCGCGAGAGTGATCACAACCACCGCCGCACCGACTTCGTGTAGTCGAGATACTCGGCTCCGAACTTGCGCTCGAGGTACGCCTCCTCGTGACGCACGGCGAACCAGTAGACCGCCGCAAACGACGCCGGCACCAGGACGAGCAGCCAACCCTTGCCGTACCGGAGCCCGGCCGCGGCCTGCAGCAGCCCGATGCCGAGATACATCGGGTTTCGTGAGTAGCGGTAGATTC
Organism: Thermoanaerobaculia bacterium; assembly: GCA_945787575.1. Classification (GTDB taxonomy): domain Bacteria; phylum Acidobacteriota; class Thermoanaerobaculia; order Multivoradales; family JAHEKO01; genus CALZKB01. Next base: position 18,339 of record CALZKB010000064.1, read on the forward strand.
CACTCGAAACGATCGAAGGTGTCGGCTTCCACGGTTCCGGGTTCTGACCAGAGCGCAGGATGACCGCGAGTGCCGCCACGAGGATCCCGGCTCCCACGACCGCCAGGATGTTGGCTGCGACCCTCGCCCATGGCTCACCACCTCCAAGCGGCAGCGGGGTGACGAGACGCTCGAGGCCGAACCCGACGGCGACCACCACCGCAAAGAGCAGCGGCGGCGGAACGCGCACGGCGGCGCGATCCTCGTTCAAGTCTGGTCTTCCCGGTTAGCCACGTCCGCCGGATCCTGCCAGTCGTTGTCGCCGGTACCCCAACTGCGCGCCCAGTAGATGAAAGGCGTATCGACCACCGCGACGACGAACTTGAAAACGTACTTAACGCCGGCCAACTGGATTGCGGTCGGCAGGTCGAGTACCGCCCACCAGACGACGAGCGAGTAGATCGCCGTGTCGATCGCCTGCGACACGGTCGTCGAGAGCGTGTTTCGGAACCACAGATGGCGGCCGTGGGTTCGATCCTTGATCCAGTGAAAGAACCAGACGTCGTGACTCTGGCTGACGATGTAGGCGACGAGCGACCCGAAGACGAAGCGCGGCGTGTAGCCGAAGAGGAAGGTCAGAGCCTCGTGCGCATCGACCGCCAGCGCGTTTGCCTCGGCGCTCGCCTCGGTCGGTTCGAAAAGCAGGCTGATCGCCATGAACACCACGACGAAGACACTGACGCAGAATCCGATTCGAACCGCTCGATTGGCCTCCCGCTTGCCGTAGCGCTCGCTCAAGAGATCGGTCGCGAAGTAGATTCCCGAGTAGAGGATGACCCCCAGGCTCGTCGGCATCCCGAAGACCGTCGTCAGCTTCGGCCCCTGCAGGTTGCACAGCAGCACATTCAGACAGATCACCGCGTAGAGCCCCTGCTTGCCGAAGAGCCTGAACATAAGGAGCGTCAGTGAGAGGTCCAGGCAGACGGTCAACACCCAAAGAAGACTCTGGTTGGCGGTGAAGAAGTCGCTGACGGCAGCGGGGAACATCGTGAGCTCCACGGAGGCTACCGCAGCGCGACTCGAGTGCCGCTCCCTCATCCCCGGATGGCGATGGGCGGCGACGGAGTCCGTACGGTTCCGGTCGCGGGGGTGTGAACCGTCCGGCCCCTCGCGCGACTGTGCCGACGATGAGAAGACCCGAAGCCATTCTCGACGACCGGAGGAGTCGCGGTTGCCAAAGCTCGACGAGCATCTCGAACGACCTCCGAGGCGGCACCCGTGGTCGCCGCTCTTTCCACCCGGATCGCCGCCCGGGGCACAGGCCCTCAGGCGACCACCCGTCGCCGGCCTATGCGATAAGGTGCCTCTTCATTTACCACCGAGGGCATGAGCGAAACCAAGAAGAAGAAGTTCGACTGGTCGGACGTCTGGCCGGAGGCTAAGGAGCTCGTCTGGCGCTATCGCAAGCGAATGGCGCTCGGGTTCCTGCTGCTCGTGATCTCGCGGACTGCCGGAATGGTGCTGCCGGCGACGACCAAGTTTCTGATCGACGACGTCATCGGGCAGGGCAAGGTCGAGTATCTGAAGTGGATCGCCCTGGCGGCGATCGGGGCGACGCTCATCAACGCCACCATGTCGTTCTCGCTGACGGTGCTGCTCGGAGTCGCCGGCCAGCGGGCGATCGCGGATCTCCGGCGCCGGGTGCAGCGCCACATCGGCCTGCTCCCGGTCTCGTACTACGAGGATCACAAAAGCGGCGAGATGATCTCCCGCATCATGACCGACGCCGAGGGCATCCGGAACCTGGTCGGCACCGGTTTCGTGCAGATGGTCGGCGGGCTCTTCAGCGCGGCCGTCGCGCTGCTGGTCCTGATGTGGCTCAACTGGCGGCTGACGTCGCTGACCTTGCTCTTCCTCGTGCTCTTCGGCGTAGTCATGGTCATGGGCTTCGCCAGGATTCGACCGATCTTCCGCGAGCGCGGGAAGATCCAGGCCGAGGTCACCGGGAGGTTGACTGAGTCGCTGGGCGGAATCCGGGTGGTCAAGGCCTACACCTCCGAGAAGCGAGAGGAGCGGGTCTTCACCCGAGGCGTCCACCGGTTGCTGCGCAACGTCGCCAAATCGATGATCGGAGTAGCGGGTATCACCAGTCTCTCGACCCTGATCTTCGGCATCGTCGGGGTGGTGATGAGCATCGTCGGCGCCCGCGAGGTGCTCGCCGGCCGGATGACGGTCGGCGAGATCTTCATGTTCGTGATGTTCACCGGGCTGCTGGTGCGCCCACTCGTTCAGATGTCGAACATCGGGACTCAGTTCACAGAGGCTTTCGCCGGGCTCGATCGCATCCGCGAGGTGATGTCGGAAGCGGCTGAGAACGAGGTTCAGGGATCGGTCCCGCTGCCCCACCTCGACGGCCAGATCGCCTTCGACCACGTCGACTTCTCTTACGACGGAAGGCAGCTCGTGCTGCGCGACGTGAGCTTCGAGGCACCCGCCGGTACCACCACCGCGCTGGTCGGCTCGAGCGGCGCCGGAAAGAGCACCGTAATCTCCCTGGTAATGGGCTTCAGGCATCCCAAAAAGGGCAGGGTGACCGTCGATGGACACTCCCTCGAAGACGTCCGGATGGACGACTATCGGCGCCATATCGCGGTCGTGCTGCAGGATGATTTTCTCTTCGACGGAACGATCGCCGACAACATCGCTTACGGCCGACCGGGGGCGCGTCGCGAGGACATCGAGCACGCCGGCAAGCTGGCTCGCTGCGGGGAGTTCATCGCCGGTTTCGCCGATGGTTACGACACGGTGATCGGAGAGCGCGGCGTGAAGCTCTCCGGGGGCCAGCGCCAGCGGGTGTCGATCGCGCGGGCCACCCTCGCCGATCCGCGCATCCTCATCCTCGACGAGGCGACCTCCAGCCTCGACAGCGAGAACGAAGCAGCGATCCAAGAAGGCTTCAAGCGACTCAAGCAAGGTCGCACCACCTTCGTCATCGCCCATCGACTGTCGACGATCCGCAATGCAAACCAGATTCTCGTCATGGAAAAGGGAAGAATCGTCGAGCGTGGGACGCACGACGAGCTGCTCGCTAGCGCTGGGCGTTACCGCGAGCTCTACGAGAAGCAATACCAGCTCCAGATGGACCAATTCATCAATCCGGGCGAGGACTTCACGCCCGAGCTCGAGCATGCCGTTGCAGCGCCGTCGGGCCCGCCCACCCCCGGCACCCTCCCCCGCGACTGACGCTTAGATCCCCGCGGCGACGTCTCCCGTCCGCTGTCCGCACCCCGATCCGCGGACCGGGGCCTCTGTGGCACCCCCCTTGCACATTCTCCCAAGTGCGTTGCTCTGGGGGGGCGCATGCCACGGAGGACGACAATGTCCCTTGACCCCCAGCCCCCGCCAGCCTTGCACTGTTCGCCCGGCCGGGGTCGCCGCCTCTTCGCGATCGTTTCGCCGGTTATGCTCCTGCTGTCGATCTCGGCCCTCCCGGCCGAGCCGCTCTCGAGCGGCGTCGAACCGGTTCTCGGGCTGACGGAAGCGACCGCCCCTTCGGGGATCGACGGCTGTCACCCGTCGCAGCTCAAAACCGGCCGGTTTGCCAAGGTCGGGGGAGCCCTCGCCACGCTCTACTGCGACCCTACTGCCCGGCGTTCGAGTGAGCTCGCGCGAGTGCGGTCGTCGGCAACCGGCCCGCTCGTCCTCGTCGACGCGGTGGCCCACGACTCGACGAGCCAGCTGGCGCGAGACATCGGCCGGCTCGGAGCCGAGAGCATCTCTACGTACGGCCCGATGGTCTCGGCCTTCGTGCCCATCGCGAGTGTCGAGCGCTTGGCGACGCTATCGAGCCTGCGCCAGGCACGGCCCTCGGTGGCTCGCGCCAACACCGGCAGCGTCACCGGTCAGCACGTTCAGGGTATGGGCTCGGGCAATCTGATCGCCAACGGGCTCGATGGAACCGGCGTCACCGTGGGCGTTCTCTCCGACAGCTACGACTGCCTCGGCCAAGCCGTCGGCGACATCGCCTCCAACGACCTTCCGGCCGGCGCCTACGCGCTCCAGGAAGAGACCGGCTGCGGCAGCGGCTCCGACGAAGGCCGCGCCATGATGCAGCTCGTCCACGACGTCACCCCGGGGGCGACGTCGATTTTCCATTCGGCGTTCAACGGCGCCGCGGACTTCGCCAGCGGCATCCAGGAGCTGGCGACAGCGGGCGCGACCGTCATCGTCGACGATGTCTTCTACTTCAACGAGCCGATGTTCCAGGACGGCATCATCGCCCAAGCGGTCGATGCGGTGTCGACCACCGACGTCGCGTACTTCAGCTCGGCGGGCAACAACTCCGACCAGGCGTACGCGAGCGATTTCCGCAACAGCGGCACCGTCGGCCGGGGTGGCGGTCGGCTCCATGACTTCGACCCAGGGGGGAGCGTCGACACCCGACAGTCGATCTCTCTTGC
>CALZKB010000065.1 GCA_945787575.1 Thermoanaerobaculia bacterium
GAGGAACCGTCCGTGTGATGGCTCGTAGTACCGAGCGCGCAAATACACGCGCCCGGTTTCGTCCTGCTCCGCACCGGTGAAGCCGAAGGGTACATCCGGAATTTGACCGATCGGCACACCGAAGGGCGTGTACTCCACCGTGTCGATGAGCTTGCCGTCACTGTCGACCGCCGCACGTACGGACCCAAGGTGATCTTCCAGGTAAAACGAAGGCCTGCCATCAGCCGTGACCTGGCCTAAGTGCTGGTCGTCCGCCCACAAGTAGTAGCGAGGATTGGCACCGCGTTCCGCCAGCAGGTACGGCAATTCGCCGAACGCGTGAATGAACTCGGCCGACGCATTATCGGTTTTTTCCGACACGCGCGCACCGAGTGCGTTATAGGCGTACTCCGTGCTACCTGCCTTCACCAGTGCGTTGTGGTCATTGAAAGCATACGCCGAGCCGCCGATGCGCGTGATGTTTCCGGCCTCGTCGTGCGTGACCGTTTCGTTACCTGTGGTTACCAGTTGATCGAACGCGTTGTACGTTGACGCAATCGCTGCAGTCGCGCGCGTGACGCTTTCACGGTTGCCGAACCTGTCGTACGAGTAAGTGTGTCGTCTGCCGTCCGTATAGTCCGCAGCGAGTAGTTGTCCGTAAGGGTCGTAACGAAACCGTATGTTGTTCTCGCGACCCGGCGACTTCTCGATTACCTGGCGAAGCAACCCCGAATCTTCGTACGAGTATTTGAACGCGAGAAGTACGTTGCCGTCCGGTTCGAAATGCAGAATCTCGATTGGACGCCCGGCAATGTTGTACCGGAACTGGCTAACGACCCCATTGGGGTAGGTCCTCTGCATAATTCGCTGGTTGTAGTCGTAGGCAATTGCGATGTCGCCCACGGGCGTGGTCATCGAAATGATGTTGCCGAACAAGTCGCGTGTGTATTCGAATCGAAAATCGTCGTCGACTGCGATGGACGACAAGCCGCCCATGACGTCGTACTCGTAAGCGACAGCCGCTCCGGACGGGTAGGTCATGTTCCGCAGGCGGCCACCACCATCGTACGAGAACCGACTGACACCCGAGCTGTCATTCATCTCGACGAGATTGCCCAGCCGGTCGTATTCGAATGCCTGCTCGTCACTGTTGCTGACGATCTTCGATATCCGTCCGCGTTGATCGTACGAAAAGCGTAAAACGCGGCTTCCCGGGCCATGCAACTCTACGACCCGATCGTCATCGCCGTAAACGAGTCGAATACGCGATTTCGAATCTTCGATCCCGGCAGTGTTCCGTTGCGCCGCGACCAGCGCCTCATCCGGCGAAACATCCGGCTCTCCAGCCTGTACGTCGACAGTCTGCCCCTGGGAGGAGTACCAGCCGGCGTCGCAGGCAACGAGCAGACACAGCGCCAGGGAAAGCGCGACGGAAAATGGGGACCCTAGTGCAGTGCCGTGCTGTACAGGGCGATTCGCCGCGCGATGAACCGCGCGTCCCTCTCCTCGGGCCCGCTGATCTCCTCGTAGCCTGAATCCCCGGCTGATACGTCGCCTCGCCATCGTCGCACCTCCAGCTTGATCGTCTCACCTTACACCAGTGAGCTTGGCACCCGGAAAACGGTTATTTTTCCGGGTGATCAGGAAGCCGGCAATGAGGGGCTACGTTCCCAGATCCCTCACAGTTTCTTTGTCACGTCGTCGACGTAAACCTGCCCTTCGTAGAACTCGATAACCTTGGAGCCCGGCGTCGCCCACTTGCCGCCTGAGCTCGCCGATCGCGGTTACCCATTCGGCCATGGCGCGCCGGCGCTCTCCCGGACCGCCGCCGCGGCGCAGTGCGGCGACCAGCGCGAGGGCTAACCGCCAGCCGGTGAGAGCCTCGAGACCTTCTTGCCGCACCCACTCCCGAGCCTCCTGGCGGTGCCAGCCGAGCAGCGCTCGGGCCCGGTCGTTCTCGATCCAGCTCCGAAAGGCGGCCAGCATCTGCGCCCGCGTGGGCGGCTCGCTCTCGGCAGTCCAGGACTCGCGCCACGCGATCGTCGCGACCGCGGAGGCGTCCCGTACCGTTCGTTCGTCGAGTCCGAGAGCGCGCAGCGCGCGACTCATCGAGTCGGCCGCCCGCAGACGGTCCGGGAGGTCGACCTTCGCCGCACCCCGTTCTCCGACCGTTGCGATCAGGGTGATCGCGACGAGCCCGGGTCGCGCCGCGGGGGTCGTCTCGTACCAAGAGGACAGAGCTTTCGGCGGTGCGATGCACAGCGCCAGGACGCTGCTCAGGCGATCGTCGAGCCAACGGTCGGGCGTCGTCGCTTCGCGGGCCCATTCGGGCAGCAGGTCCGCCACCCGATCGTCGGCCGCGGCCAGCACCCCGCAGGCTGACTCGGCCTCGTCGAAGGAGGCGTCGGGGCCGGCGAGTGACCGGAACGCCGCCGAGTCGAGCACCGCCTGCAACTCGTCGGCTGCACCTTCGAGCTCGAGATCGGCCAATGCGCGCCCCAGGTCGGCCACGCCTCCACCTGCGAGCCGCTCGTGCAGGCGGCCCAACCGCCCCTGAGCATCTTCGGTCTCGGTGCGCAAGCGGTGGAAGACGTGGTAGCCGAATTCCGGGAGATCGAGCTCCAGACCCGACCTCGCCGATTCGGCAGCCGCTCGGACAAAGCTCCTGCCGGTGACCTGATCTTCGAGGATCCAGAAGGCCTGCGTCCGACCCTCGAGGGCGAGCGCCTCCACCAGACTTCTCCCGGCCCGCGCAGCGCGCGGCGCGGAATCGCGAATTCGTCCACGCGCCCGATTCGGCGAGTTGTTGAACACGACCAAGGCCCTTTCCGCGCCGAGGCCGTTGGAGTAGGCATAGACATCCTCGTTGACCTCGCCTCGCTCGTCGACGAAGTCGTAGAGGTCGAACTCCTCGATCCCCGCGAACTTCTCACGACGCCGTAGCAGGGGGAAGATCTCGCGGCGGTGGCGTTCCAGGAACTCGACGTCCGCCGGCTCTTGGTGGTAGGAACGGCTGTACTCCATGCCGTACTTCTCGGCGTAGCCGTGGATCTGTCCGTGGCCGAACATCGGCAGTCCCGGCAGGGTGGCCAGCAGCACGCAGGCTCCGAAGTAGCGATCGCCACGACCGAACTGATCGACGGCAGTACGCTCGTCGGGGTTGGTGAGGAAGTTGACGTAGCGCCCGAGGATTTGAGGATCGAAGGCGAGGGTGTCCTTGATCAACTTTCGATAGTTGGCGTTGTCCCGGTCGCGTACCATGTGCATGAACGCGCTGTTGTAGACCCGATGCATTCCCAGGGTCCGCACGAAATAGCCTTCCATGAGCCAGAAGGCCTCGGCCAGGAGCAAGGTGTCGGGTGCCTCGATCGCGAAACGGTCGACGACCTCGCGCCAGAACTCGACGGGCATCAGCTCGTTGAAGCGCTCGTGGCTCAGCCCGTGCTCGGTGCGTGAAGGGATGGCGCCGCCGGTCCCCGGGGCCGGAAACCACAAACGCTGATAGTGGCGCCGCGCCAAGGTCATGGCGGCGTCCAGTCTGATGACCGGGAACCGTCGCGCGACCCGGAACAGGGTCTGAATGACGGCTTCCCGGGTGTCTGGATTGAAGAAGTCGAGCTGAGCGGTGTCGTTCCACGGCATGCTCGTGCCGTCGTTGCCGTGGTAGATGAACCGCTCGTCTCCGCTGCGCCGATCCACGCGCTTGAAGACTACGGCGGCGTCGGAATGGTCGTAATAGTGGTCTTCGACGATGATCCCGATCTCCGGCCTCGGGGAGAGATCGGGTCCGGTGAAAGTGTAGCCGGGAAATGGCGGTCGGGGCGTCGACAGGAACCGGTCAGGCGAGTCGAGAAGCCAGTCCGAGTCGATTCCCGTATGGTTGGGCACCATGTCGGCGGCCAGCCGGATGCCGCGCGCGGCGCAGCGACGCGACAGCTGGTCGAGCGCCTCTTCTCCTCCCAGCTCCGCTGCGACCCGGTAGGCGCGTATCGAGTAGGCCGAGGCCGCGGCCTCCGGGTTGCCATGCAGCTGCTTGAGCCGTCGCGACGCCTCGCTGCGCTCCCAAACACCGATCAGCCAGAGCGCGCTGAACCCCTGGTCGGCCATCTCGTCGAGAATCTCGTCGGGCAGCTGGTCGAGCCGCTCGATCTTCCGGTCGAGCTCGACCGAGAGTTGGTAGAGCCAGACGGGCACGGTCTTGGCCAGCAGGACGACTCCCGGCATCCAGGTTCGGTCGGGGCTGTAGTTCGCCCCTTCTCCCTCGAGGCCGGCGAACGAAGGGGCCTCGATCGGTCCGCCGCCCTTTCCGAACACTGCCTCTTTCGCTTCCTCCGCCAGCAGGTCGAGGCCGCGCAGAAAGCTGGCGCGATCGAGCTCCAACCGCTCTCCCCAGCGGTTCAAGATGAAGCGGAGCTGACCGGCGAGCGAATCCGGCTCGGCGCGTGCCGGAGCGCGCAGCATCTCCATCAGGCCCTCACCGGTTGACTGACCGGCGGGTGAGACCGCCACCTCGAGCGCCGCGAGCAGCCGTCCCAGCCGCTCGTCGGAGCGGAACGGCCCGGCGAGGAAGAAGTCCGAAGCGTGGCGAGCCGCCGGGTTCTCGTCGATCACCATCCAGACCACCAGCTCTCCCAGAGTCACCTCTCGATCGCCGGCTAGCGAGAAGTCCGACCCGAAGAGATCCAGCAGCCGGCGGCCTTCACCGTCGTCGACCGCAACGACGCGGGTGAACAACACAGGGTCTCGAGCGTTGACATAGCTCCTGACCAACCGGTGCAGCGCGGACTCGATGCGGTCGAGGGCGTAGATCTCCCCCGGCGTGGCCTGTCGCAGGCCGCGGTCGCGAGCGCCGGCGCCAATGCTCTCGGCTATCCGGCGCGCGAGCCGAGGATCGCCGACCACGATCTTGCCGCGTCGAGATCCGAGAGTGCCGAGGTAGGCGCGCGCCGACTGCGAGGTGAAAAGTGCCATTCGGGGGGAGCCTATCCGAAAAGTTTTCAGACGATTCGCGAACAGGAGTGACCGAGCCCGACTGAGCGCGAGACGTCGCGACCGTCGCGACCGGTATCATCGTGAGGAAGGGAGAGCCAATTGCAGAACGTGGTCACAGCCATTCTCGGAGGAGGTCAGGGTACTCGCCTCTGGCCTCTGACCCGCGATCGAGCCAAACCGGCGGTACCGGTCGCCGGAAAGTTCCGGCTGATCGACATCCCGATCTCGAACAGCCTCCACGCCGGGATTCACCGAATCTACGTGCTGACCCAGGTCAACAGCGCGAGCCTTCACCGCCACCTCGCGCAGACCTACCGCTTCGACGCGTTTCGCAAGGGCTTCGTCAACCTCTTGGCGGCGACCCAGAGCCTCGACAACCGCGAGTGGTATCAAGGGACGGCGGACGCCGTGCGCCAGAACTTGGCTCGGCTCAACTACACCTCGCCCAAGGAGATCCTCGTGCTCTCCGGTGACCAGCTCTACTTGATGGACCTGCGCGACTTGGTCTCCTACCATCGAGACAAGTCCGGAGATCTGACCGTGGCGGTGGTGCCGGTGCCGCTGGAACGGGCCGGCGAGTTCGGTGTTCTCAAGGTAGACGACGACGGCAGGATCTCGGAATTCTTCGAAAAGCCCGGGGATCCCGAGCTGCGTGAGACTCTCGAAGTTCCGCCCGAGACCCTGACTCGGCTGGGCCTCGATCCGGCCCCGGGGCACTGTCTGGCGAGCATGGGCATCTACTGCTTCCGGCCGAGCGCTCTCGACGAGCTCCTCGTTGGCACCACGACCACCGACTTCGGCCACGAGGTCATTCCGGCGGCAATTGCCAGTCTGGATGTCTTCGCCCACGGCTACGGCGGCTATTGGCGGGACATCGGGACCATCCCGTCCTTCCACGAGGCGAGTCTCGAGCTCACCACGGCGGTGCCGCCCCTCAATCTCTACAGTCCCGACACGCCGATCTACACTCACGCCCGTTTCCTCGCCGGTACCAAGATCCAGTCCTGTGAGGTGCAGAACTCGGTGATCTGCGAGGGGGGGCTGATCGCGGGCGCTACCGTCAGTCGTTCCATCCTGGGTATTCGCTCGGTCATTCGTGAAGGCTCGGTGATCGAGGAGAGTGTCGTGATGGGCGCCAATCGAATGGCCCTCAGGGCGCAAGAGGACGGGGCGACGAGCGTCGGCATCGGCCGCGACTGCGTCATCCGCCGGGCGATCGTCGATTTCGACGCCTGCATCGGCGACGGCGTTCAGCTCGTCAACGAGTCCGGGGCCGACCACGCCGATGCCGAGAACTACGCCATCCGAGGCGGCGTGATCGTCGTCGTGCGTGGTGCCACGATCCCCGCCGGCACCGTGATCTGAAGCTCATGGGCCGGTCCGTGAAGACAGCGATCGATTAGCGCAATCTCGCCTTCCTCGAGCCCGGTGGGGTAGGGGAGAGGCCCGGAACGCCCCGCCCAGAAGAACGTCCGAAAAGGTGCTTCGGTGGAAAAAGTGGAGTGGCTCCGGTGGTCGACCCAGCCTTCGCCCAGCTTGCGCCGACTCACGCCAAGGCATGGCGAGCGCCGCTAAACCCTAAGTACGAGAAAGAGTTACAGCGCGGGCCACCCAGTGTTGAACGGCAGTCGGCACGACTGCCCTACGCTGGTCCGGTTCTTGCTCCGCTACTTGACCGATGTCGACCCGGTCCCCAGCAGCGAGCCGCGAACTCGTCGCTCCGTTCCTTCTCATCAGCCTGCCTCTGGCAGCTCTGTTGGCAGCGTCTACGGCGTTCGTCTACTTCACCGAGGCGGCGGGCGAGAAGGAGCTGATCGCAGCCAGCGAGGCCGCCTACGTCGACCTGATCGGCGCCGCCCTCGGTCGCGATTTCGAGCACGTGATGGCGGACCTGGCCTATCTGGCCGAGATGAGGGAGCTCCAAACCTACCTCGACTCGGACGATCCGGCCTCGCTCGAGACGTTGGCCGAGAACTATGCGGCTTTCGCCATGAGAAAAGGGGTCTACGACCAGATACGGTTCCTCGACGCGAGCGGCATGGAGGTCGTTCGAATCAACCGCCGCGACGGTCAACCGCTGATTCAGGAGGCCGGAAAGGTTCAGAACAAGGCCGATCGCTACTACGTCTCCAATACGCTCACCCTGCAACTGGGAGAAGTGTTCGTCTCTCCGCTGGACCTCGGCGTGGAGAATGGCGAGATCGAGATCCCGCTCAAGCCGATGATTCGATTCGGGACTCCGGTCGCCGACAGTCGGGGGACGACGAGGGGCCTGGTTCTGGTCAACTATCTCGCCAAGCGACTGCTGGACAATCTTGCCGGCCTGCCGGTCAACACCGGGAGCCGGATGATGCTGCTCAATCGGGAAGGCTTCTTCCTCAAGGGTCGGAGTCGATCCGAGGAATGGGGGTTCATGTTCGAAGGCGGGGGCGACCTGACCTTCGCCAATCGCTTCCCCGAGGCGTGGGACGCCGTGTCGCAAGGCGATTCCGGAGTCGTCCTCACGGAAGACGGACACTTCACCTTCCGGACGGTCTTCCCACTCGGTCCCGGATCCCCGTACCGGTCGAGGGCGGTTCAGCTGCTCCAGCAGCAGTACTTCTGGAAGGTCGTGACGCTCGTACCCACGGATACTCTCTACAACCGTTCGAGAACCGTGGCGAGGCGACTACTGCTGCTGGACGCGGTGATCCTTCTGCCGCTGCTTTGCATCGCTTGGTTGGCGGCCCGGCTCATCGCCATCCGCAAGCGAACCGAACAGAAGATCCGGGAAGACGAAGAGAGGTATGGCACGCTCTTTCGCAACTCGAACGACGGCATCATCGTCTTTGACGAGAACGGCGACGTCGCGGATGCCAACGAGAAGGTCCTCGAGAAGTTCGGCTGGTCGGCAGCGGAGATGAGATCGATCACTGCTCGGGATTTGCATCCGGAGGAAGAGATCGAACGGTCCCTCTCCGCTCTGCGCACCGCGGTCGACGCGGGTTCGGCGACCTTCGAGACCATGTTCCTGAGAAGCGACGGCGCGACGTTTCCCGCCGAGGTGTCGGCTTGGTCGTTGAGCGTCAATGATCGGAAAGTCGTTCAGGTGATCATTCACGACATGGACGAGAAGAGGAAGCTCGAGGCGCAGCTTCGAGAGGCACAGAAGATGGAGTCCGTGGGCCACTTGGCGGGCGGCGTTGCCCACGAGTTCAACAACATCCTCACCGCGATCGTGATGCACGCGGATCTCGGGCGCGTCGAAACGGATGACGGGGAGAGTGTCAACGAGAGGTTCCGGGACATCCTCGCCTCGTCGGAGCGTGCATGCCAGCTCACCACGAGCCTCCTGGCTTTCAGCCGCAAGCAGATCGTCGATGCGAGGCCGGTGGATCTCAAGGAGATCATCGCCAAGGTCGAGAAGCTGCTTTCGCGGGTGATCGGTGAAGACATCGAAATGAGGACGGTGACCCCGCCGGACGACCTGACGATCCTCGCCGATCCCAGTCAGGTCGAGCAGATCCTGATGAACATGGCCACCAACGCGCGCGATGCCATGTCCGACGGCGGGGCGTTCACGATCGAGGCGAAGAGGGTTCGGCTGGACGAGACCTTTACCAGGGTCCACGATTTCGGCACCCCGGGCTGGTACGTGCTCCTGGAAGCGACCGATAGCGGTTGTGGGATGAACTCGGCGATCCAGCAGAGCATCTTCGATCCCTTCTTCACGACCAAGGAGGTCGGCAAAGGGACCGGCCTCGGTCTCGCCGTGATCTACGGCATAGTCAAGCAGCACAAGGGCCACATCAGCGTCTACAGCGAGCCCGGAAGAGGGACCACTTTCAAAGTGTTCCTGCCGCTGCACCAGGTGGAAGCGCAACGGGACGAACCGGCGCAACATCCGCCGGTCCGGGGAGGTACCGAGACCGTTCTCATCGCCGAGGACGAGCGTCGGGTAAGGGAGCCGCTGCGGTCGGTGCTCGAAGAGCACGGCTATACGGTGATGGAAGCGGTCGATGGCGAGGCGGCGGTCGCTTGCTACCGGGACCACTGGGCTCGAATCGACTTCCTCCTGCTCGACGTCGTGATGCCGGTGATGAACGGACGTGAGGTGTACGACCGAGCGAGGAAGATCCGGCCCGACATTCCGGCGCTTTTCATGAGCGGCTATCCTTCGGGCGCCATACATAACCGAGGGGTCCTCGAAGAAGGCATCGATTTCGTCTCCAAGCCGGTCATGATGCACGATCTGCTGCGCAAGATCCGAGAAATCTTGGACCGAAAGCCGGCACCGCCCGTGCGGGTGACGGCAACCGCTCGACGCGACGACGGCGTCTGCCAAACGGCGTGATCCGACGACCGGGCTCGGCCGACCGACCTCGCCGCCCTTTCCGTAGAGGCGACGTCGAGCAGAGATGAAGAGGACTCTCTGGATGTGCTCGGGACCAAACCGGGTAGCAGGTCACCCTCAGGACGGGTGGGGAGGGAACCCGCCCACTCAGACGGTGACGAATACCCGGACCTCTATCTAGACTGCCCGCACCAAGAAAAATGAAGGCGGGCGTCTTCTCCCGGTGGAAAGGAGCCCGCAGCCTCGAGTCGATGACGAGCGGCTTGGCCGCAGTGCAGTGTGAAAGACGAAGAGCTACGACACCGGAGTCGTTTTTTGGTCCGTCTCTCTCGAAGAGACGAGGGGTAACCGAGTCCACGACCACAGGGAGGAATCAGCATGCGAGATCCAGGAGGAAAGGCAGGGTCACCCAGCGGGGCAGTGTTGGCCGTCACGGTCCTCTGCCTGCTGGTCTGGCCAGCTGCCGGAATGGCGCAGAACGTCCAGACCGGCGGCGGCGAGACCTTGACCGTCAAGGGTTTCATCATCGCCTCGTTTTTCGCCCAGAACCAGAACTTCGTCTTCGGCAACGGCCAGAGCGCGGAGTTTCCGGCGCCGCCGGAGTTCACGACCGACGAGTGGTTCTTGGATGGCGACGTGCGAAACACGCGGATCACCCTCGCATTCAGCGGGCCCGAGGTGGAAGGCCACTTCAAGCTCAATGCGGTTCTCGAGGCCGATTTCTTCGGCGGCTTCAACGGCGCCGGGGCGTTCAGCGACGAGCAACAGATTCCGCGTTTGCGACTGGCCTACGTGGACGTCATCAAGGGCAAGACGACCTACCGCATCGGCCAGGCGTGGACGCCGCTCTTCGGCAACGTTCCGGCCTCTCCCACCCACGTGGCTTTCCCATTGGCCTACGGTTCGGCGGGCATGGTCGGGTGGCGCTTCCCCGGCCTGTACATCTATCGCAACATGTCGGACGCCGATGACAAGGTCGCCAAGAAGCTGACCTTCGCGCTGTTTCGGGGCTCATGGTCGGGACCTGGAAACAACCTCAACTCCGGCAGCGCGGGAAACGCCAGCACCACGCCGCAGATCGAGATCCGAGGCGACTTCTCCGGTAAGACCGAAGGTGGGGGATCTTGGGGTGTCTATCTGGTCGGACACTACGACCAGAAGGACCTTTCCGGAGCCAACGCCACGGCCCCCAACGACGATCTCGACGGCACCGCCGTGGAGTTCGGCGCCAAGTACTCCAAGGGTGCGTTTTCGATCCAGGGCAACGCCTACCAGGGCACCGCGATCGGTCAGCAGTTCGGGCAGATCACTCAGTTTGGTGACATCTCGAGCTGGGGGGCCTGGATTCAGCCGGGGTATCAGTTCAACAAGAACTGGTCGGGACATCTACTGTACGGTGTCGACGACCCGGACGATGCGGACGTGCTTGCGGCCGAAGCGAGCCGGGTCGAGAACGAGATGATCGCCGCCTCGACGCAGTACAAGATCGGTCCCTATGTCTTCGGGATCGAGTGGCTTCACGACACGGTGACTACAGGCGCCGAGAAGACGGAAACCGAGGGCGACCAGCTCTCGTTCAGCGTTTGGTACAAGTTCTAGGCTCTGATCCAGGGGGGGTGGTCGATCGGCGGGAGCGAGGGCGGGGACCGCGCTCCCGCCCTTTTTCTTGTCTCGTGGAGTTCGTCTGCCTCGTGTGGGCCGCCACCCCGATCCAGGCCGAGAGCGCTACTCCCAGCGCTCGATCACGACCCGAGTCTCGGTGTAGAAACGCACCGCATCCTTGCCGGTGGCGTGGAGGTCGCCGAAGAATGAGCCCTTCCACCCGGCAAACGGGAAGAAGGCCATCGGCGCCGCGACACCGATGTTGATGCCGACCATGCCGGCCTCGACGCGGTTCCTGAAGAACCAGGCGTCGTGGCCGCTGCGGGTGAAGATGCTGGCAGCGTTACCGTACTTCGAGCGGTTCACCAAGGCGACCCCTTCCTCGACCGTTCCGACCCGAATCACGGAGAGCACCGGACCGAAGATCTCCTCACGGGCGACCGCCATGTCGGGTCGAACCCGATCGAGGATGGTCGGGCGGACGAAGTATCCTCGTGATGGTACACCCGCACGTCCATCGACCAGCAGCTCGGCGCCCTCGCCCAAGGCTCGCTCCACGTATTCGCCGATCCGATCGCGCGCCTCGCGCCGGATGACGGGCCCCATTTCCGTGCTCTTCTCCAGGGGATCACCCACCGTGACGGCCTCCGCTTTGCGCGCCAGCGACTCGAGAAAGGGGTCCGCCGCCGCGCCCACCGGCACCGCCACGCTGCCGGCCAGACAGCGCTGCCCGGCGGCGCCGAACGCCGAACCCATGACCGCGTCGAGGGTGAGATCCCGATCGGCGGCGTCCGGAAGCACGAGCAGATGGTTCTTGGCGCCGGCCAGCGCCTGGACCCGCTTGCCGGCCGCCGCGGCTCGGGTGTAGACCTGGCGAGCGACCGGCTCCGAACCGACGAACGACACCGCTCGCACGGCCGGACTGTCGAGCAGCGCGCCCGCCGCCTCGTGGCCGCCATGCACCAAGTTGAACGCTCCGGCCGGCAGACCCGCCTCGAGGAGCAGCTCGGCCAAGCGTCCCGCCGTCATCGGGGTGCGCTCGGAAGGCTTCAAGACGAAAGTGTTGCCGGCGGCGATGGCGATGGGGAACATCCACAGTGGGATCATCGCCGGGAAGTTGAACGGGCTGATTCCGGCGACCACTCCGAGCGGAACCCGCACGCTGTGGCTGTCGATGTTGCGCGCCACCCCCTGAACGGTCTCGCCCATCATCAGAGTGGGGATCCCGGCTGCGAAATCCACGACCTCGATGCCGCGGCGCAACTCACCGCGAGCGTCGACGAGCAACTTGCCGTTCTCTCGACTCACGAGACGCGCGATCTCCTCGCTGTTCTCCTCGAGGAGATTCTTGTAACGGAACATCAGCTGGGCGCGGTCGGTGACCGGAGTGTCGCGCCAGGACGGGAAGGCCTCGGCCGCGGCGCCGACCGCGGCGTCGACCTCGTCGGGCGTCGATAGTGGGACGCGAGCGAGCACCGTACCGTCGGCCGGGTTGTACACCGGCTCGCTACGCTCGGTCCCCGAAGGACGCCAGTCGCCGTCGATCAGGTTGGGGAGCAGGGACATTTCGAGAGCGGTCGGTCGGGGCGCGAGCAGGCTACTTGACGGCGCCGACCGTGAAGCCGGCGATGAACCGATCGAGAAAGAGGTTGTAGAAGACAGCGATGGGCAGCGAGGCGATGAGACAGGCGGCCATCAGCGAGCCCCAGTAATAGACGTCGCCGCGCACCAGATAGATCGGCACCCCCACGCCGATCGTCTGGTTCGAGGCGCTCGAGATGAAGGTGAGGGCGTAGACGAACTCCTGGGTGACGAGGGTGAATGTGAAGATCACGACCGTCAGGATGCCCGAGAAGGAGATCGGTATCACCAACCTCAGGAAAGCCTGGAAGCGAGTCAACCCGTCCACCATCGCGGCGTCTTCGAGTTCGCTCGGAATGGACTTGAAGAACGCCATCAGAAGCCAGATGGAGAACGGAATGGTGAACGTCGGATAGACCACGATGATCGACCACAGCGAGTCCTGGAGTCCCAATATGGAAACCACCCGCGACATCGGTATGAAGAGCAGGGTAGGGGGGATCAGATAGGTGAGGAAGATGGCGATGCCGAGCCGCTCGCCCCAGCGTCCGGTCAGCCGCGCCAGGGCGTAGGCGGCGGGAACCGCCAGCAGCAGCGTGATCAGCACGACCATCGTCCCGGCGAACGCGGTGTTGAGGAGCCAGCGCGGGAAGAGCGTCTCCCCGAGCAGCAGCTCGACGTGCTCGAGCGTCGGCATCTCGTTGAAGAGGAACGGGTTGTTCTCGACGTCGTAGAGGTCGCTCGTCTGCTTGAAGCTGGTGATCGCCATCCAGACGAACGGAAACGCCAGCAACACGGAGAACACGCTGAGCGCAACCCAGCGGAAGATTCGAACCGGAGGTCGTCGCCCTCCCGCCACCGGTCCCATCACACCACCTCCGCCCGGCGTGCCAGCCGCAACATCAGCCAAGCGATCACGACGAGGATCGGCACGAGAAAGACCGAGATGGCGGCCCCCTCGGCCAGATCGCCGCCCAGAATCCCGGTGAAGAAGGCGAGCGAGGGCAGGACCTGGGTGCTGTTGTAGGGGCCGCCGCGGGTCAGGATGTAGACCACCGTCATGTCGGTGAACGTGAACACCACGCCGAAGAGAACGGCGACGTTGATGATCGGCGTCATCATCGGAATGGTGATCTGGAAATGGGTGCGCCAGAACCCTGCTCCGTCGACCGCCGCCGCCTCCGGAATGTCCTTGGGGATGGCGGTGAGGCCCGCCAGCAGGATCACCGTTGAGAACGGCAACATCCGCCACGCGTGCACCATGATCACCGAGAGCATCGCCAGCGCTCCCTCGCCCAGCCACATCGGCGCATCGAACGGCTCGACCAGATGCAGCTGGACCAACACCCAGTTGATGACGCTGTAAATGGAGTCGAGAATCCACTTCCAGCCGATCGCCCCCAGCGAGATCGGCGCCACCCAAGGCAGGAGGATGAAGAACCTCACGAGGCCCCGGCCCCTGAAGCGGTCGACGAGCGCCAGTGCCAGGATGTTGGCACTGATGATGACGATCAGCTGCGCACCGACCGTGAACAGGAACGAATGCAGCAGCGCGCCGCGGAACGTCGGGCTCTGAAGGACGCTGATGAAGTTGTCGAGACCGACGAATTCGTAGCCGACGCTGCCCACCTTGACGTTCCCGACGCTGTAGAGGAAGGCCAGTACGAGCGGAGTTCCCACCAGCGCCACGATGTAGAGCAGGGCCGGAGCGAACATCGCCGCGCCCAGACGGCCGGCGTCGCGCCTCAAGCCCATTCCAGTGCTCTCGCTCCGGTTCGCTTTTCGCTCGTCTTGTCGAAGAATCGGAGGTGGCGCTCGGCGACGGCGAAGTCCACGGCGTCGCCGCCTGCCGCGCCCACGTCGTAGGTCGCGGGTAACTTGGCGACCACTCTCTGCTCGGCAAACCGATCTCGATCGATGAGCGCATAGAGGATCCGCTCGCTACCCAGATACTCGATTCCGGTCACGCGGAGACCGATCTCGACCGCCTGTCCCTCCACCAAGCTCCGAGGCAACAGGTGCTCGGGACGAAAGCCCACGAGCACGTCTCCGTGATCGACCAGGTTCATCGGCGGCGAGCCGAGAAAGGTGGCGACAAAGGTGTCGGCGGGGTCGTCGTAGACCTCACGAGGCGATCCCACCTGCCGCACGAATCCCTCGTGCAGGACGACGATGCGATCGCCCATGGCCATCGCCTCGATCTGGTCATGGGTCACGTAGATGGTCGTCGTGCCGACGCGGTCGTGAAACTCCGTGAGCTCCTCGCGCGCCGACGCCCGCAGTTTGGCGTCCAGATTCGACAGCGGTTCGTCGAGGAGGAACACGGTCGGCTCGCGAACGATGGCGCGGGCGAGCGCGACCCTCTGCCGCTCGCCGCCGGACAGCTCGCGCGGCTTGCGCTCTAGCAGCTCGCCGATGCCGAGCAGGCCGGCCGCCCATTCGACCTTGCCTCGATGCTCCTCCTTGGGGACTCCCTGGGCCCGAAGGGGAAACGAGATGTTCTTGTAAACCGACAGGTGCGGATAGAGCGCGTAGCTCTGGAACACCATGGCGATGCCCCGATCGCGCGGCGCCAGATGGGTCACCACCCGTCCACCGATCAGAATCTCCCCGGCGGTGGGATCCTCGAGGCCCGCGATCATACGCAAGAGGGTGGTCTTCCCCGAGCCCGAGGGCCCCAGAAAGACCATGAACTCTCCCTCACGCGTGAGCAGATTGACGTCGTTGACCGCTCCGCGCTCTCCCGGCGTGAAGACCTTGGTGAGGTCCTTCGTTTCGACGACCGCCATGCCGATCCCTAGGTGGCAGGAGCTACTTCCACTTGTCGAAGATCCGCTTGACCTCCTTCTCGGCGGTCGCGGCCGCCTCCTCGGGCGTCGCCTGACCGCGCGCCACGGTGGCGAACATAGTCGGCACCACGAAGGTGTTGAACACCTCGTCGATGGCGGCCGACGCGAAGCCCGGGTAGCCGATGTTGGTCGCCCAGTCGAGGACGGTGCCCAACACCTTGTACTTGTCCGGCGGCTTGGCGGCGGGGTCGTTGGCGATCAGCTCGTCCATGTTCGGAACCGTCTGCGGGAAGCACGGGAAGTTGTAGAACTCGCTGGCCTTGAACGCGTTGGCGAAATCTCCGATGTAATCGACGAGAAACTGCTTGGCGCCTGCCTTGTTGTCGGCGAAGTTCCAGATCACGTAGCAGTCCATGACGTGCTCGGCCGCGATTCGACGCACCGGACCCATCAGCGCCGGCGCCAGCTGGATCTTCTCGGACATCTCCGGATTCTGCTTCTCGGCCGTCCGGGTGATCGAAATGGCGTTGCAGGCAAAGGAGAGCTTGCCCGCAAGCATGCCGCGGTTGTTCGACGAGGGATCCCAGGTCAGCACCTCGGCGGTCTGCGCGTCCTCGTAGAGCTTGCGCATGTACTTGAGCGCTTCGAGAGTGCCCGGAGAGTTGATGACGACGGCGCCTTCCTCGTCCTGCACCGCGCCACCGTGGGCCCACAGCAGGCCGCGCAGGGCCATGTTGCTGTCGAGCTCCTGCGACAGCCCGACGCCGCACGGATTCCCGAACTGCTCCTTGATCGCCTTGGCGCCCTTGTGAAGGTCCTCCCAGCTATCGGGTCCGTTGGGGAAGCCGACCTGAGACCACAGATCCTGGCGGTAGTTCGCCGGATCGGGCACGTAGGAGTCCGAGAACGCAAAGTACTTCCCGGTCTTCGGGTTGTAGGTGGACTTGTAGCCCAGGTCGATGGGCTTGCCCCACGTGCCCTCGAGCTCCTGGTAGATCTCCCCGTGGTCGATCACCTGATCCTCGTACGCCGCAGGTGGCGACAGGAACATCAACAGGTCGTGGCCCTGCTGGGCGGCGACTTCGGCGGCGGCTCGAGCGTTGATCTCGCCCAGGGAGATGTGATCGACGATGACTTCGGTGTTGTTCTTCTCGCCCCAAGCCGTGCAGAACTCGCCGTCGAACCACTTGTCGTAGCCGGGAACGAAGTGGCTCCACTGTAGGATCTTCAGAGTCTTCCTCTCCTGGGCACCGCCGCCGAGCGGAAAGGCCACCGAGGTCCCGACGCCGGCGGCGGCTACGCCCGCGGCTTTGACGAAATCGCGGCGAGAGATCGTGCTGCTCTTGCTCCGTTTCTTCTTGCTCATCGCTCCTCCTGGCGCAATCGGCGCCGTGAATGAGTGAACGGCCGAAGGACCGGCCGCGGTCGACGTCAGAAGATGCGGCCTCCCTGTAGGCGGACGCAATTCTCATCCTGGAAACCACCAGATTAGAGCCCTGCTGCGCCTGGCAACCATACCCGAACGGGTGGGGCTCGATTCGGGAATCCGGGTGCGGGATGTGGCCGCGATCGCAGAGAGAAGTCAAACAAACACAAGTAGCAAAACAACAATAGATAAACAGTCATTTACAGAGGCTCGCGCGGATGCGCGAGATTCCGGGCCGCGTCACCGCGAAGACCACTGTGATGGTCGAAGTCCGTTCCCGGGTGGCCTGGCCAAAGAGATTCCGAGTAAGAGAGCGAGACGCGTCCGGCGGGATTGGCTGAGATCAGAATATGGCTGGCGCTCAAGTTGGAACGCTTCGGGATGAGCGAACCCGGCGGCCTCGTACGCACCGGGGAGTGCGGCGGCCTTGCATAGCAGTCGACTCCCTGAAACGGGAAGTGCCGCTTTGTATCAGGACACTGAGCAGGATCTCTGTCGACGGCCCGGAGGAATTCGGGCGCCGGCGAGAGTTTGCTCAGCGGCACCGCGCGGGGAGATCCACTTGGGTTGCCCAGCAACCTGGAAGGTCCCCGGTGAGGTCGCGAGCTTAGAGTCCGATAAGATGCATTATGTCAACTAAAACCTCGAGCGATGGTTGAAGGGTCGTCCAGCGCTCCCGCGAGGGGCTTGCCCTATTCCTCTTCCGGGATTGCGCCGCCCTCTTCCGCTTCCGCCTTGCGGAGCTCTTCGAGGATCTGCTCGAGCGCTGAGATGAGGTCGGTGCGCTCGACCTCGCTGCGGCGGAAGCTCAACGCGAGATTGAAGCTGCGGTCGGGGTCGCGAAACTTGAAGGTGTAAGGCTTTCGCCTGGCGCTGGCGCGGGGTTTTCGACTTCGGGACTCCTCGCGCACGTCGTCGCGGCGCAAGGTTCCGTGAGCAGCCTGTTCCAGCATCTGAATCATCGCCGTTTCCTCGCCTCCGGACGCCTTGAGGATCTCGAGAAGGAGCGATCTCGAGGTGACCTCGAGAGCCTCGGCCGCCTCGCGAGCGCCAGGCGGCATCTC
>CALZKB010000066.1 GCA_945787575.1 Thermoanaerobaculia bacterium
GTTTCGCATCGAGGCCGAGTCGTGCCGTATCGATAGAGCACCGCTTGGGTTAGATTGACCGGTGGCGGCTGTCGCTCGGTTCTTCCGCCGCAGCCGATCCTGCCGTCCGCCAATGGAGACCATGCAATGCTGAAGAGAAAGGCCTCTCTCTCCGTTGCCTCGACCGGGCTGGCACTGCTCGGAGCCGCAGCCTGGGTGCCCGAGCTTCCGGCTCAGACACGATTTGCCGACCGCCGCGATGTCGTGCTCGTGGAGATTCCGGTGCAGGTGGAGAAGGACGGCGTGCCGGTCCGTGGCTTGACGCGCGACGACTTCGAAGTACGCGACGGTCGCAAGAAGGCGGAGATCGTGACCTTCGACGTCATCGATCTGGACATGCTCGGCGGTGCGGATGGCTCGGGCGTCGCGCCCCTCCCGTTGGCGGCGCGCCGGCACTTTCTCTTCCTGTTCGATCTGTCGCTGTCCGACCCATCCAAGATCGCCGAGGCCCAGCGGGCGGCCAACGAGCTCGTAGTTGCCGGTCTCCATCCTTCGGATCTCGCCGCAGTGGCGACCTATTCGAGCCGTTCCGGCATCGCCTTGAAGCTCGGCTTCACGTCGGATCGCCGGCAGCTCGAAGTCGCGATCCGGACCTTGGGCCTGCCTCAACTGGTCAACCGAACCCTGGATCCCCTGAGCCTCACCTTGACCGAGCTGGCACCGTCGGTGGTGGATCCCGCCGGGGGCGGCGGCCGGGAGGCCGAGGCGGAGGCGGAGATCGCCGCCCTCATCCAGGAGATCGAGGGAGAGGTCACCGCGGCCGCGCGGCGCAATCAGATGCTCGCCTTCACGAGCAGCCTGGCTGGTCTGGCTGAGAGTCTGGGTGGCCTCGACGGGCGCAAGCACGTCGTCTTGCTGTCGGAGGGCTTCGACGCTTCGTCGATCCTGGGCACCGGTGTGGGAACCGCGACCGAGCAGGAGCGGATCGCACGGGTGAGCGATGCCGCGATGGAAGGGCGGATATGGGAGGTTGGCGACGACGAGCGTTTCGGCGCGACCGAGGACCAGGGCTTTCTGCGCCGGATGGCGGAAGAGTTCATCCGGGCGGACTGCACGGTCCAGTCGGTCGACGTCGGTGGCCTGCGCGCGGGTGGCTCGGCGACGGGGACGTCGACCGAATCGGGATCCGAAGCCACCGGCCAGGACGGTCTCTTTCTCATCGCCGATCAGACCGGTGGCGAGTTCTACCGCAATTTCAACCGGCTGGACGAGGCGATGAATCGGATGCTCGTGCGCACCAGCGTGACCTACGTGCTGGGCATCCAGCCGGACAAGATCGAAACTGACGGCTCGTTTCACCGGCTCAGAGTCAAGCTCAAGAACGACGTCAAGGGTGCGCGTCTGGCGCATCGCCAGGGCTACTTCGCGCCCAAGCCCTCGGATGAGATCGAGCCGTTCGAGAAGAAGCTGACTGTCGCGGGCCAGATTCTGGGTGGAGGCGAAGGAGGGACCATCCGGACCGCGGTTCTGGCGGCGGCCCACGAAGTCGCGGCCGAGCGAGCCCACGTGCCGGTGCTGATCGAGGTCGACGGCTCCTCTCTGTTGGACGGGCAGAAAAGCGGAGTGGTGCCTACCGAGATCTATGTGTACGGCATCGATCGCGAGGGTGCCATCGTCGACTACTTCACCCGTATCCTCGGTCTCGATCTGAAGGAACTGGGACCGATGCTGCGGGAGACCGGCCTCAAGTACTGGGGTCACCTCGAGCTTCCGCCCGGCGATTACCTGCTGCGAGTGGTAGTGCGCAACGACGCCTCGGGTCGCGTCGGTATCCGCAAGCTGCCGCTCAAAGTGCCGGACTTCGTGGGCGGTGAAGGGGCGCTGTGGCCACCGATGATTCCCGAGCCCCAGGGCAAGTGGGTCTTCGGGCGGGAGAAGCCCGAAGAGCAGGGAGATTTCCCTTATCCGTTCGTCGCCAACGGCCAACCGTTCATTCCGGCGGTGCGGCCGACCGTAGCCGGCGGACAGGATGTCCAGCTGATCGTCGCCGGTTACCACCTGGGGCCGTCGCCACGAGTCTCCGGGGAGCTCTACGCGTCGGATGGCAGCAAGGTCGAGAGCTACACGGTGGCGCTGGAAAGCGCCGGCTCGGCGACCGGCGATGGTCCCGATCACTGGCTCGCCCGATTCACCACCGGGAGTCTCGCCCCCGGAGACTACCGACTCGTGATCACCGTTCCCGGCGGCGGTGGAGCCGACGACCGCCGGAGCGAGATTGCCATTGTGGTGGGAGGATAGCCATCCAGGCTGGACCAAACCGGTGGCCGGGCGAGGCCGTACCCCTGCCGTGATCCGACTACCGACCGTACCCTTGGGTCGCTCCTGTTCTCCGTCGGTGGGCGGGCTGGTCGCAATCGTGGTGGCGGGTATGCTGTCGCCCGCGCCGGCGGGCGCTGACGAGCTGTCGCCCCAGGAGGGCTACCGGTTGGTCGCCCAGCTCGTTGCCGCGGAGGGGAAGGACTCCAAGATCGCGGCGGAGGCGCTGATCCGGGCGGACGACGAGAGCTTGGTGCCCGCCATCGTCGACGGCCTGTTCTTCGTTCCCAGACCGCAGCGGGCACCGGTGCGCAAGGTGTTGGAGCGACTCACCGGCCACGATGCCGGCAACCGTCATCGCGATTGGGTCGAGTACGTCGGTTCGCGCACCGATCTTCGCCCCAAGCCGGGATACGACCAGTGGAAGTCGCTCCAGCTCAGGAGAGTGGACGCGAACTTCGGCCGGGTGATCTACGGCGGCGTCCCGGCTCGAATCCGGCTGGAAGAGATCGTCTGGGGTGGCGTCCGGTTGGACGGAATTCCCTCGATCGACGACCCTGCGATCACCAGTGCGGCCGAGGCCGCCTTCATGCGCGATCGAGAGCTGGTCTTCGGCGTTCACGTGGGGGGCGTCTACCGCGCGTACCCGAGGCGGGTGCTCTCCTGGCACGAGATGCTCAACGACGTGGTGGGCGGCGAGCCGGTGACCCTGAGCTACTGCACCCTGTGCGGCTCGGCGGTGCTCTACGCGACCGGGCTCGACCACGACCGCCGCGTGCTCGGCACCTCCGGCTTGCTCTACCGCAGCAACAAGCTGATGTACGACCGGGCGACCTACAGTCTGTGGAGCAATCTGACCGGGGAGGCGGTCTTGGGTCAGGAAGCGGCCTTGGGTGAAAAGCTCGTTTCGCTGCCCCTGACGCTGATCCAATGGGGTCGATGGCGCGAGGCTCATCCGACGACCGAGGTTCTCGACATCCCCGCGCTCAAGCAGAAGATCGGGCGAGAGTTCAGCTTCGACTACACGATCGGCGCGGCCGACCGAGCTCGCGAAGGCGTCTCCTTCCCGGTGTGGCGCAAGAGCGCCGCGCTCGAGCGCAACGCCGAGATCTATTCGCTCAAGGTCGGTGACGCCGCCAAGGCTTACCCGCTGGACGTGCTGTACGAGACGCCGGTCGTCAACGACGTGCTCGGGGGGGTGGAGATCGTCTTGGTCAGCGATGTCCAAAGCGGAGCCGTCCGCGCCTACCGAAGCGAAGGTGAGAGATTCGCCGCGGGCGATGGCGCCGATCTGGTCGAGGACGGGAAAGGCCGAGTCTGGCGCCTGGAGGAGCAGGCCTTGATCCTCGGGGAAGGCGCCGGCGCTCGCCGACTCGAACGCCTGGCGGGTCACGTCGCCTTCTGGTTCGGCTGGTTCGGTTTCTACCCGGAGACGGAGATCTACGGCATCCCTCGATGATCCCGCGATCGACCCGAGGCGTGCCCCGGTCCTTCGATCTCCGCCGAGGAGGCACTTTCGGCGAGCCTCGCGGATCGGCGCCGCTCGTCATCATGGGATTGACACCGTTTTTCCCCCTTGCTAGCGTCGACCGCCCTCGGAGGAGTGGTTCCGAGAGGATTGTAAAGGCCCGTAGCTCAGATGGTTAGAGCGCTACGTTGACATCGTAGAGGTCAGCGGTTCAAGTCCGCTCGGGCCTACCACATTTGCCACGAACCGACCACGGAGAGCAGGATGGAAGGATGGACTACCAGCTTCTGCGCCTCCAGGTGCGTCAAGTCGACTCCAGGCGCTTAGCTCAGCTGGTTAGAGCGCTACCTTCACACGGTAGAGGTCAGCGGTTCGAGTCCGCTAGCGCCTACCATCCCCTCGAGGCCGACGGCCATGATTGAACTGACGCTTCCCGACGGGTCGGTCCGCGAGGTGGCGCCCGGCTCGACGCCGCTGGACGTGGCGGCCCAGATCGGCCCCCGGCTCGCCAAGGCGGCGGTCGGCGCGGAGCTCGACGGAGCCCCGGTCGATCTGCGCCATCCGCTCGACAGAAGCGGAGCGTTCCGCTTGTTCACCGATCGCGACTCCGAGGCCGGAGACTTCATCCGCCACAGCGCCGAGCACGTACTCGCCGACGCCGTCAAGCGCCTCTGGCCGGAGGTCGAGATCGACGCCGGACGGCAGGATCACTCGGAGAAGTACCAGTACGACTTCCGGTTCCCGCGAGCTTTCACGGCGGAGGACCTCGAGCGGATCGAGGCCAAGATGCGCGAGATCCTGAAGGAGGACAGCGTTTTCGAGCGGGTCGAGATCTCGCGTCAGGAGGCCGCCGAGCTCTTCGCTTCGATGGGTGAGAACCTCAAGGTCGAGCGCCTCGAGGACATTCCCGAAGGCGAGGCGATCACGCTCTACAAGCACGGCGACTTCGTCGATCTCTGTCGCGGACCGCACGCTCAACGCGCCTCACAGGTCGGCGCGGTCAAGCTCCTGGAGGCGTCCGGGGTCTACTGGAAGGGCGACGAGTCGAACGAGATGCTGCAGCGTATCTACGGCACCGCCTTCGGCAGCCAGAAGGAGATGGACGAGTACGTCGAACGCGTGGAGCAGGCGAATGCCCGCGACCACCGACGTCTCGGCCCGGAGCTCGATCTCTTCAGCTTCGACGACACGGCGCCGGCCAACCCGTTCTTCCATCCCAAGGGCGCGGTGATCTACAACGAGCTGGTCGACTTCGTGCGCGAAGTCCAGGTCGCCGACGGCTTCGACGAGGTCATCACGCCGCAGATCCTCGACGTCGACCTCTGGCACACCTCCGGGCACTACGACAACTACCGCGAGAACATGTTCTTCACCGCGGCCGACGAGCGGCAGTTCGCCGTCAAGCCGATGAACTGCCCGACCCATTGTCTGATCTACTCGACCGGGCTGCGCTCGTACCGCGACCTGCCGATCCGTTACGCCGACTTCGGCCGCCTGCACCGCTACGAGCGCAGCGGCGTGACCTCGGGGCTGACCCGGGTGCGCACCTTCTGCCAGGACGACGCGCATGTCTTCTGCACGCCGGAACAGGTCGAGTCCGAGGTGCTGATGATGGTGTCCATGATCCGTGGGATCTACGACACCTTCGGTTTCGAGGGCACCCTGATCGAGCTCTCGACGCGACCGGAGAAGCGAATCGGTGCCGACGAGCTATGGGACGAAGCGGAAGCGGCATTGGCGGCGGCGCTCGACACGGCGGAGATCGAGTACGAGCTCAACGCCGGCGACGGCGCGTTCTACGGCCCGAAGATCGACTTCCAGATCGAGGACGCCATCGGCCGCTCCTGGCAGCTCGGGACCGTCCAGCTCGATTACTTTCTGCCGGAGCGCTTCGGGCTAGCCTACGTCGGCGACGACGGCGAGGAGCATCAGCCGGTGATGATTCATCGCGCGATGCTCGGCTCGATCGAACGGTTCATGGGCATCCTCATCGAGCACACCGCCGGTGCTTTCCCGATCTGGCTCGCACCGGTGCAGGCGGTCGTGATCCCGGTCTCGGAGAAGAACCTCGACTACGCGCGGAAGGTGCACGACGAGATCGCGGCGACCGGAGCGCGGGTGAAGGTCGACCTGCGCAACGAGAAGCTCGGCTACAAGATCCGGGATGCGCAGCTGCAGAAAGTGCCGTATATGCTGGTCGTGGGTGCTCGCGAGGAGGAGAGCGGCCAGGTGGCGCTGAGGCTGCGCAACGGCGAGGACCTCGGCGCGACTCCGGTGGCCGACGTCGCGCGGAGGATCGCCGAGCGGATCGCCGAGCGATCTCTCGAGCTCTGACCGGCGCACCGTTCATGGACTCCTCCGCACTCGTCGACGGCCTCGTCTTCTACGTCGTCTTTCTGCTTTCGGTCACCCTTCACGAGGCGGCGCACGCCTGGGCCGCCAAGCGCGGTGGTGATCCCACCGCCTATCTCGGAGGCCAGGTGAGCCTCGACCCGCTGCCGCACATCCGCCGGGAGCCGTTCGGGATGGTGATCCTGCCGCTGCTCTCGGTCTTCCTCACCGGCTGGCCGTTCGGCTTTGCCAGCGCTCCCTACGATCGAAACTGGGCGGTACGTCATCCGCGTCGCGCGGGCTGGATGGCACTGGCCGGCCCCGCGGCCAACCTGTTGCTGATGGGAGCGGCCGCGATCGCCGTCTTCGGGGGGGTGCTGGCGGGCGCCTTCGAGCCGCCCCAGGCGATCGGCTTCAGCCGCGTGACGGCGGCCACCGGAGACCTCGGTCCTCTCGCCTTCTTCCTGAGCGCGCTGTTTTCGATGAACCTCTTGCTCGCCGTCTTGAATCTGATTCCGGTGCCCCCGCTCGACGGCAGCGGTGCGCTGCCCCTCCTACTGCCGGCGCGGCTGACGGCGCGTTATCAGGAGTTTCTCTGGGGCAATCCGATGCTCGGATGGATCGGCATCCTCGTCGCATGGCGGCTGCTCGACTATCTGTTCCATCCGATCTGGCTGGCGGCGGTCAATCTGATCTACCCGG
This sequence comes from Thermoanaerobaculia bacterium, assembly GCA_945787575.1. Classification (GTDB taxonomy): domain Bacteria; phylum Acidobacteriota; class Thermoanaerobaculia; order Multivoradales; family JAHEKO01; genus CALZKB01. Next base: position 6,797 of record CALZKB010000066.1, read on the forward strand.
GCCTCTCCTACGGCTGAAGATCGAGCCGGCCCGCGCTCGTCGCCGGCTGGGCCGAGGTGGCCGGCCCTGCGGCGAGAGAGCACTGACCCCCAGGGGGACGCTCGCGCGTACTCGGTCTGCGAGTCGGCGACGCGCGGCTCACTCGCCGTCGCTGGACAGCCGGATGGGATCTTGAACGGTGAAAGCCCCGCTCGGCTCGAGCCCCCTGGGCTGTCAGTGCTCTCTCGCCTTGGGCCTACCGTGGGTCGCGAGGAAAGCGATGAAGCCAGCTCACAGGCCTCGGCGAGGGGTTGTCTCCCTCCATCGCCGCCCCTATAATCAGCGGCTCTCTAGAAGGAGTGTTCGTCGTGCCCAAGATCAAGTCACATCGGGGAGCCAGCAAGCGCTTCAAGACTACCGGAACCGGCAAGGTCAAGCGCAACCACTCGATGCATTCGCACCTCCTCACCAAGAAGGCCCAGAAGCGTAAGCGTAAGCTGCGCAAGAGCACTCTCGTCGTCGGCAAGTTCGCCAAGACGATCAAAGGTCTCATCAGCGGCTGACACCCTCCACGAATCGTAGGCGGGACGAACCTGTCCGCCGCGATCGACCACGGCCTCCACGAGCGGGGCCCCAACAGCCCGTGCAGGGCGCAAGAACGAGGTTCACGATGAGAGTCAAACGCGGTAACCGGCGCTCCCAGAAGCGCAAGAAAGTACTCAAGCTAGCCAAGGGCTACTACGGCCGGAAGTCGAAGGCCTATCGGGTCGCCATGGAGGCGGTCGACCGCGCCGGGCAGTTCGCCTATCGCGATCGACGAAACAAGAAGCGCTCCTTCCGGCGGCTGTGGATCGTGCGGATCAACGCCGCGGCGCGGCTCAACGGCATCTCCTACAACCGCCTGATCGAGGGCCTCAAGAAGGCCGGCGTCGAGGTCAATCGCAAGATGCTGGCCGACCTCGCGGTCCGGGACGCCAAGGCATTTACGCAGTTGGCCGAGATCGCCAAGCAGACGGTGGGCTCGACGGCGGGCCTCCAGGCGATCGCGGCGGACCCGAGCTCCGAGGAGGAGTAGCCATGGCCGGAGGTGGCACTCCGGACTCGGTCGGCGATCTCGCGCGCGAACGCGAGCGCTTCGAGCGAGAAGCGGCGGAAGTCTCCTCACGCGACGCGTGGGAGGCGCTGCGACTGCGCTGGGTCGGTCGCAAACAGGGGGTCGTCCGCGCGCTGCTGGCGGCGATCAAGGAGGTGCCGGTCGAGCAGAAGCGGGAGTACGGCCAGGTGGTCAACCTCCTCAAGCGGCGAGTGGAGAGCAGGCTCGAAGAGCTCGAAGGAGAGCTCGAGAGGGCGGAGAGGCAAGCGGCGATCGGCGCGGCCGCCGTCGACGTCACCCTTCCCGGCCGCCGGCCGGCGCTCGGCTCGCTGCATCCGGTGTCGATCGTCACCCAGGAGATCGTCGAGATCTTCTCGGCGATGGGCTACTCGGTGGCCGAGGGTCCGGAGGTGGAGGAGGACTACTACAACTTCCAGGCGCTGAACTTCCCGCCCGATCACCCCGCTCGGGACACCCAGGACACCTTCTTCGTCGAGGGGGGCAAGCTGCTGCGCACCCACACGTCGCCGGTTCAGGTCCGCACGATGCTCGAGCGTGAGGAGCCGCCGATTCGAGTGATCTGCCCGGGGAGGGCCTACCGCTTCGACAACGACCTGCGGCATTCGCCGATGTTCCATCAGGTCGAGTGCCTGGTGGTCGACAAGGGGATCACCTTGGGCCACCTCAAAGGAACCCTCGAGGCCTTCGTCCGGAAGCTCTTTCGGCCCGAGACCGGAGTCCGGCTGAGGCCGAGCTACTTTCCGTTCACCGAGCCTTCGGCCGAGGTCGACATCACCTGTCCCTTCTGCTCCGGCGACGGCTGTCGCACCTGCTCCGACACCGGTTGGATGGAGATCCTCGGCTCCGGCATGGTCGACCCGCGAGTGCTGGCGGAGTGCGGGTTCGACCCCGAGATCTACAGCGGCTTCGCCTTCGGTCTCGGCCTCGACCGGGTGGCGATGATTCGCTTCGACATTCCGAACATCCGGGTTCTGTTCGAGAACGACGAGCGCCTGTTGCGTCAGGTGCGGGGATAGCGATGGACTTCTCCCGCGATTGGATCGGGCAGTATGTCGAGCTGCCGGCGGTGGACGAGCTGGCCGCCGGGCTGACCGAAGTGGGCCTCACCGTCGAGGGGTCGACCGAGAGCGATGGGGATGTCCTTCTCGATGTCGACGTCACCACCAATCGACCGGACTGTATGTGTCATCTCGGGCTCGCCCGGGAGGTCGCGGTTCGCTTCGACAAGATGCTGCGGGTCCCCTCCATCCAGCTCGCGGAGGTGAACGAGCCGGCCGCCGATGCCGTCGAGGTGGCGCTCGCCGACGGCGGCGGTTGCCCCCGCTACGTCGCTCGCGTGGTTCGCGGCGTCAAAGTCGGTCCCAGCCCGGGATGGCTGCGGACGGCGCTCGAGTCGATAGGCCAGCGCTCGATCAACAACATCGTCGACATCACGAACTTCGTGCTCTGGGAGAGTGGACAACCGGTGCACGCCTTCGATCTGGCGAAGATCGAAGGTGCCGAGATCGTCGTGAGGCGAGCCGAAGAGGGGGAGAAGCTGACGACGCTCGACGGCGAGGAGCGGCGGCTCGATCCCGAGATTCTCGTGATCGCCGACGCCGCCCGGGCGGTCGCGCTGGCGGGGATCATGGGTGGTCTCGACAGCGAGGTCGGCGAGCGGACGACCGATGTCCTGATCGAGTGTGCTCACTTCGATCCGACGGTCGTGCGCAAGGGCGCCGGCCGCCTGGCGATGCACACCGACGCCAGTCACCGTTTCGAGCGCGGCGCCGACCCGGAAGCTCCGAAATGGGCGGCGGCCCGAGTCGCCGGCCTCATCGCAGAGATGGCGGGCGGAGAGATCCTCGCGGGCGCCGTCGACCAACGCTCCGAGCACTATCCGGCACCCCTTGCGGGCCGTCTCGACTTGGGACGGCTCGAGGCTTTTGGCGGCGTCGAGATTCCGCGAGAGGAGGTCGTGCGCATCCTGACCGGCCTCGGCTTCGAGCTCGCGCCGGACGGAGAATCGGCCTGGCAGGTGGCCGTTCCCTCCTGGCGCTACCACGACATGAAGTTCACTCGCGCCGACGGCGCCGTCTACGAGGCGGATCTGTTCGAGGAAGCGCTGCGCCACGTCGGCTTCGAGAACATCCCGTCCGCCCTGCCGCCGGTCGAGAAGCCGGACTCGGGCTCGAGTGCGCCGCACGAGCAGCGGCAGCGGATCCGGAGCTACCTGGCGGCGTGCGGCCTCGCGGAGACGATCAACTACGCCTTCCACGCCGCGGCCGATGACGGCAGCTTCGGGATCTGGGCCGAAGGCGAGCCGATCAGGGTGGCCAACCCCCTTTCCGAGCTCTACGACGTGATGCGGCGCTCGCTCCTGGTCGGGCTCGTCGACAGCGCCTGGTTCAACATCAGGCGCGGCGCCGAGGCGGTGCGGCTGTTCGAGAGCGGTCATCTCTTCCCGGCGGCGGGCGCGCCGGAGTTGGAGACGGTCGGCCTGGTGATGGGCGGGGCTCGCGGCATGCCGTGGCAACGTCGTACCGAGCTCGACTTATTCGATCTCAAGGGGTGCGTCGAGGGGCTCGCCGCTCACTTTGGCGTCTCCGTCGAGGCGCGCGTCGCCGACCCGCCGGGGGTCGTGGCGGGCACCGGTGCGACGGTTCACGTCGCCGGCCGCCTCGAAGTGGTCGGCTGGATGGGTAGGCTCGAGCTCGATACCCCCTATCCGGTCTTCGGCGCCGAGCTCGAGGTCGGCGCATTGGCCGAGGGTGAGCGGTTCTCGACGGTGTCCGCGCCCTCCCGCCACCCCGCCGTCGCCGTCGATCTCACCTTGACCCATGCCGCCGACCTACCGTGGCGCGAGATCGAATCGGCGATCACCTCCGCCGGGGTCGAGAACCTCACGAGCTTCGGTCTCAAGGACCGCTACGAGGGGGAAGGCGTTCCGTCGGGCGCCGTCAACACGACGATCTACTTCGTCTACAATGCCGAGGATCGTTCGTTGACTCAGGACGAGGTGAATTCCCGCCAGCGGGCGCTGACCGAGAAGCTCGAGGCGCGTTTCGGCTGGCGGCAAGCGTGACGGCAGGAGGCGAAATCATGGCCGACCCGAAATGGCTCGAGGACCTGTGCGGCAACGTCGAAGGCGCCGTCAAGGAGATCGCCAAGCTTCGGCGCCAGAACAAGAGTCTGAAGACTCAGCTCGACAAAGCCAAGAAGGCGGCCGAACAAGGCGCCGCCGAGGCCGAGCCGGACCCCGAGGCCGAGGCGTGGCGAGATGAGCGCAAGGAGGTTCGCCGGCGGGTGGCGCGGCTGTCCAAGCACCTCGAAGAGCTGATCTGACCTCCGGGCAAGCGGAAGGCGACCAGGGCTGCTAGAACTCGAGCAGCAGTCCGGCCCAGTGAAAGCCGGCGCCGAACGAGGTCAGCAGCACCAGATCTCCGGCCGCGATCCGACCCTGCGCGCGCGCGTGGCAAAGCGCCAGCGGCACCGAGGCCGAGCCGGTGTTGCCGTACTCCCGGATGTTGCTGAAGACTCGTTCCGGCGCCAATCCCAGCCTCTTGCCGACCGCCTCCAGGATTCGCATGTTGGCCTGATGCGGGACGACGAGGGCGATGTCAGACAGGCTCTTGCCGGCCTGCTCGAGCAGCTCGTGGGTGACCTGGCTCATCCGCCTGACCGCCTCGCGGAAGACCTCCCTGCCGTGCATGACGACCTTCTGGTGGAGTCCGGCGGCGGCCACTTCGGCGGAGAAAGGCACCCGGGTGCCGCCCGCTTCGAGGCAGAGGATGCCCGCCTTGCTGCCGTCGGTGCCGGCGGCGGCTCCCAGCATTCCGATGACGTCCTCTCCCGGACCGACGACGGCGCCGCCCGCGGCATCACCGAAGAGCACGCAGGTGTCGCGATCGTTCCAGTTCATCAACCGTGAGATCAGCTCCACGGCCAAGACCAGCACCCGCTTGCGCCCCAGCTGGGCGCGGGTTCGGGCTACGTCGAGCGCCATCAAGAAGCCGGCACAGCCGCTGCCCGCCAGGTCGAACGCCGGAATCTCGCGGGCGCCGAGCTGATACTGGACGAAGGCGGCGGTATCGGGTGCGTACATCTCGGGCGTGTCGGTGGCGAGGATGATCTCGTCGATGTCGGTGGCGTCGAGCCCGGCGTCGTCCAGGACCCGGTGGGCGGCGGAAACCGCCATGTCGGCGCTCGTCTCGTCGGCGGCCGCGAAACGGCGCTCCTTGATGCCGGTGCGAGTCGTGATCCACTCGTCGGAGGTGTCGACGAGCTCGGCCCAATCGGCGTTGGTCATGACCCGCTCGGGCGCGTAGGCGCCGAGGCCGAGGATGCCGACCGTCTCCGTCATGGCTCGATCAACGGCGAAAGGAGTAGAGGTCCGTGAGTCGATCCGTTGGCGATTCCCGCTCGGGGCTTGCTCAGGGAACCGTGTTGCTCCAGGCCGTCGTGTCACCGGACTCGAACCCGTCCTCGAAGATCCGATCGTCACAGGCGTTGACGCACATGTCGGCGGTGAAGGTAAACGCTGACCCCGCGCCGATGACGGAGCCCGTCTGGTAGGCGCCGGTGAAGTCGGCCGGGCCGAACGGCAGCCCGGTGCCGGTGAAGTTGTCGATGTCGGAATCGAGCAGGTTGTCGCGGACGACGGGGAAGACGTCGACCTGGTAGTTGGCTGAAAGCCCGAAGTACTGAGCGACCGAGGCCTCGGTGATCTCCATCTGGGTGGGAGTGATCTCGGTGGCGCTGTCGTTGGCGAGGGTGCCGTCCATGTCCATGTCGGCGTAGTGAAAGACCTGGATGTCGAGGTCGCCGCCGGTGAGGTTCGTGATCTCGAGATCCTGAAGGAGGATCGAGCCCGAACCGGCAACGATGATCCGGACCACCAGCGACGCGGAGAAGAGGCCGCGCCCATCGACGTCGTTCCAGGTCAGGGTGGCGGTGTCGCCGCTGAAGTCGTCGAGGTCGGGTGGCGGCAGCAGGGTCTCCTGGCTGTCGCCGGCGACCCGGTACCACCACCAGGTCGCGAACTGGTGATCGGTGCCGATCGGGACCTCGAAGTCGGTGGTCGCACCGGTCGTCGTGCTGTACGTGTTGACCTCCCATCGGTTGACGCCGTCGGTGATGAACCCGACCGCGCCCTCAGTGGGCAGCACGACTTCTTCTTTCCCGACTTCTTGGGCCAGGGCCGAGGTCGCGATCAGGCAGACCGCCAGCGTCGACAGGACAGAATGTACTCGCATGGACTTTCCCCTTTGGTGGTGCTCTCCGACCGCTTTGCAGCTGGTGTCGTCAGGCGTTCTCCAACACGCTTCCGGTCCCTCGACTCTAGCATCCAGGCCCGGCGGACGGCGATCACCCGGCCCGCGCGAAACTGCTATCTTGGTCATTCGTCATGGAGACCGCGCGCACCCCGGAAGAGCGCTTCGCCGAGCTGCCCGACTTTCCGTTCGAGCCGCACTATGAGGAGATCGCGGGCGGACTGCGAATGCACTATGTGAACGAGGGGCCGGCCGACGCCGAGCCGATCCTCATGCTGCACGGCGAGCCGTCGTGGTCCTACCTCTACCGATCCATGATCCCGCCTTGCGCGGCGCGTTATCGGGTCGTCGCACCCGACCTGATCGGCTTCGGACGCTCCGACAAGCCGACGAGGGTCGCCGACTACAGCTACCAATCGCACATCGACTGGCTGCTCGAGTTCGTTGAGCGCCTGGATCTGATCGGCATCACCCTCGTCTGCCAGGACTGGGGCGCGCTGCTCGGGCTGCGCCTCGCCGCCGAGCATGAGGGCCGCTTCGCCCGGATCGCCGTCGGCAACGGGATCCTCGTCACCGGCGACCAGACGTCGCCGCGGGCGTTCAAGTTGTGGAAGCGCTTCGCTCGCTGGTCGCCGTGGTTCCCGATCGGCCGGATCGTCGACCTGGGCTGCTTCAAGAAGCTCTCGACCGCGGAACGGCGCGCTTACGACGCGCCGTTCCCGACGGCTGAGCACAAGGCGGGAACCCGCGCGTTCCCGCGGTTGGTTCCGGTGAGCCCGGAAGACCCGGCCGCGCCGGCCTGCCGGCGGGCGTGGGCCAAGCTCGGGCAGTGGGAGAAGCCGTTTCTCACCGCGTTCTCGAACGGCGACCCGATCATGCGCGGCGGCGACCGGGTGCTCCAGAAGCACGTTCCGGGAGCCCACGGCCAACCTCACACGAAGCTCGAGGGAGGTCACTTCCTGCAAGAGGACGCGGGACCGGAGTTCGCGGCGGCGGTGCTCGCCTGGATGACTGCCGGTTGACGCCCTCCGGGACGTCTTTCACCCCGGCGCGCGGCGCGCGAAGACGCAAGTCGAGCGCGCGACGCCGCGGGTCTAGAGCACGGAGCGTCGACTGGCCGGCACGCCGTTCAGTGGATTGGAGGCTGTGCTACTATCCCTCTGTAAGCTGTTGGTAGATCTGCACTTGAGCGGGTCTACCGGCGAGAACGGTGGATGCACTAGATGGCCAAGAAGATCACGACATCAGCTGAGATCGAGGTGTTCGGGGCCGTCTATCCTGTTCGAGGAGACAAGGATCCTGAGTACCTGCAGGAACTGGCGAGCCTCGTCGACGGCAAGATGCGCGAGATCGCGCGTCAGGTTCAGACCGTCGACACGGGCAAGATCGCGGTTCTCACGGCACTCAATTTGGCGGACGAACTAGTCCAATGCCGCGAGCGGCAGGATGGGGACTGGGGCAACGTACAGGAAACGGTGACCGCTTTGGCCGAGGACCTCGGCAAGGCAGTTCAGGAATAGTCACGATCAACGAGAGCGGTCTGAGATCACCGATAGATTTGGGACAAGCATCCCCTGCGTGGTTTGTGATGAGTCGACGCGTTTTAGAACCAACTCTAATGTCTAGGGAGCCTCACTTCGGCGCGGCCTGTGCCAGCCCCGCATGCACGGGGACGCTAACGGCTCGCAGAGAGGGCACCCACCTGGTAAGCGCCAGGTTCTAGACTTCCGACTCACACGGCTTGCGCGGGGGGTGCGGGTTCTTTGCCCTCAGCCTCTCACCTGCGGCTCCGTTAAGGAGGCGCGAAGGTGGAACAGACGACTTGGATAGCGGCGGGCGCGGCATTGGCGGTCGTCTTCGCTCTGTGGTGGCTGGTAATGCGCCGCAAGGCGCAGGCCGCCCTGGCCGAGGCTGAGCGCAAGGCCCAGGAACTGGTCGAGAAGGCTCGGCGTGAAGCCGATGCCAAGCTCCGCGAGGCCGACGTGGCGGCCAAGGAGAAGCTTCTTCAGGCGCGAACCGAGTTCGAGAAGGTTTCGCGCAAGCGGCGGTCCGAGCTCGAGGCTCAAGAGCAGCGGATCGTCCAGCGCGAAGACAAGTTCGATCGGAGGCTCGAAGAGGTTCGGCTGCGCGAGAAGGAGGTCGAGGGCCGCGAGCGGGCGCTGTCGAAGACCGAGCGCCGCCTCGAGTCGAAACGGGAGGAGCTCGCGACGGCGATCGAGGAGCAGCGCACGAGGCTCGAACAGATCGCCGGCCTCACCGCCCAGCAGGCGACCGAAGAGCTTCGGCGTTCGCTGGAGCACGAGGCGCGCCTCGACGCGGCGCATCTGGTCAAGCGGGTCGAGGACGAAGCGCGCGAGAAGGCGGAAAGGGAGGCACAACGGATCATCGGAACGGCGATCCAGCGCTCAGCGTCGGACTACATCGCCGAGACCACCGTCTCCGTCGTCCACCTCCCCAGCGACGACATGAAGGGTCGGGTGATCGGCCGCGAGGGTCGCAATATCCGTGCGCTCGAGCTCGCCACCGGTGTCGACCTCATCGTCGACGACACTCCCGAGGCGGTCATCCTCTCCGGTTTCGATCCCTATCGGAGGGAGATCGCGAGAGTCAGTCTCGAACGGCTCGTCAAGGACGGCCGTATCCATCCCGCGCGGATCGAGGAGGTCGTGGAGAAGGTCAAGGTGGACGTCGAGAAACGGGTCCGGCACCCCCAGGAGCCAATCCTCATCTTGGGTCACCCGGTCCGCCAGCAGGTCGCGTTCCTGGCCGCCACCATGGCGGGCGAGCTCAAGTCCAACGTGCCGATCGCCAAGCGAGCGGGCCTCTTTCACGACGTCGGCAAGGCGGTCGATCGGGAGCTGGAGGGGACCCACGTCGAGCTCGGCATCGACCTGCTCCGCAAGTACGGCGAGAGCGAGGAGGTCATCCACGGGATGGCATGCCATCACGGCGACTACGAGCCCGAGACGGTCGAGGCGGTGCTGGTGACCGCCGCCGACGCGCTGTCGGCCGCGCGGCCGGGGGCGCGCCGCGAGGTTCTCGAAACCTACGTCAAACGGCTGGAGAAGCTGGAGGAGATCGCCCGCGCCTTCAAGGGTGTGCAGAAAAGCTACGCGATTCAGGCCGGCCGCGAGGTTCGGGTGATCGCCGACTGCAAGCGGGTGAGCGACGAAGAGGCGATCTGGCTGTCGAAGGACATCGCCAAGAAGGTCGAGGCGGAGCTCACCTACCCCGGGCAGATCAAGATCACCGTCATCCGGGAAAACCGCGCAGTCGAGTACGCCAAGTGATCTTGCTCTTCGTCGGAGACGTCGTCGGCAAGCCTGGGCGCCGGGCGCTGGCTCAGCTTCTGCCGCGGATCGTGGACGAGCGGCGCGTCGACTACGTGATCGTCAACGTCGAGAACGCAGCGGGCGGATTCGGGGTGACCGTCCCGGTCTTCAGGGAGCTCGACGAGCTGCCGATCGACTGCTTCACGAGCGGTAATCACATCTGGGACAAATCGGACGGCGTAGAGCTTCTCGATCTCGAGCCTCGTCTCCTGCGACCCGCGAACTACCCCGAAGGCGCTCCCGGGTCGGGAATCCACGTCGGCGAGACCGCCGCCGGCATCCGGGTCGCCACCCTCAACCTCGAAGGGCGGGTCTTCATGAAAGCGCTCGAGTCGCCCTTCCGAGTCGCCGAGCGCCTCCTCGAGGCGCTCGACGATGACATTCGAGTCGTCTTCGTCGACGTCCACTGCGAAGCGACGAGCGAGAAGCAGGCGCTCGGCTTCTTTCTCGACGGCCGGGTCAGCGCGGTCATCGGGACCCACACCCATGCGCCGACCGCCGACGAGCGGATTCTGCCGGCCGGCACCGCGTTTCAGACCGACGCCGGGATGACCGGCCCCTACGAGTCGGTGATCGGGATGCGTCAGGATAGAGTCGTGAGACGCTTCCTGACTCAGCTGCGAGAGGGGTTCGACGTGGCCAAGCGCGACGTTCGGCTGGCCGGCGCCCTGATCGACATCGACGAGACCAACGGTCGCGCGCGCTCCATCGAGCGGCTGTTGATTCCCCATGCGAGCTAGCGACCGATGATGTCCACAGCGAGACCGCGCGCACTTCGCTCGAGGGGCTCCAAGAAGAAGACGGGTCTCGAAGAGCTCCGACAGCGGCCCGATCGCGCCAAGGTGTCGGTGATCATCACAACCTTCAACGAAGAGGTGAACATCGGCCACTGCATCGAGTCCGTGCACTGGGCGGACGAGGTGCTGGTCGTCGACTCCTTCTCGACCGATCAGACAGAGGAGATCGCCGAGCGCAACCCGGTGAGACTGCTGCAGCGCCAGTACTTCGGCTCCGCGGCCCAGAAGAACTGGTCGATCGATCGGGTCGAGAACGACTGGGTGTTCATCCTCGACGCCGACGAGCGGGTTACCGAGGAACTCGCCCGCGAAGTGCTCGGGCTGCTTTCGAGCACGCCCAAGGCGGTCGGCTATTCCGTGCGGCGGCGCAACATAGTCTTCGATCGTGAGATCAAGCACTCGGGATGGTCGACCGACAGGGTGATTCGACTCTTCCATCGGGCCCACGGCCGCTATCCGAACCGCCGAGTGCACGCGGATCTCGACATTCCCGGGAACGTGCCGATCTTGAGACACGCCTTGATCCACTACACGTACCGCTCGCTCAGTCAGTACATCGAGAAACTGATGAACTACGCGGAGTGGGGTGCGGCGCAGGCATTCCGAGAAGGACGCACGGCCGGGTTCGTGGAGCTCGGGGTGCGACCTCTCTACCGCTTCGTCCGGACCTACTTCCTTCAGTTGGGGATTCTCGACGGCCTCCACGGCCTCGTCGTCTGCGGACTCCAAGCCTACGGGACGTTCCTGAAGTACGTGATGCTCTGGGACTACCGGGTGCGAGACGGGCGGGGCGAGAAAGTCGAGCTACCCGCCTTCGACGACAGCGTCGAAACCTGGGAGAAGCCGCACTCCGAGCCACCCGTCGCCTGATCTAGGTCGAGGCGAGGAGGGTCGCCGCGAAGATCTTGACGTCGGGACTTTCCGGCAGGGTGAGCTGCGTGTCGGCGGGATCGAGGTCGATCCGGTAACGGAAGATGTAACCGAAGTCGTAGACGAGATCCTTGCCCTCCGCATCGTGGCGGTGGGTCGACAGCCAGGCGAGTCGATGTCGGCGCACGAATCCGCCGCCCGGCTTGGCCCAGCGCAGGCCGTTCATACCTCGCCGCCACCCCTTCCAGCATCCGAGCAGACCGTCCCAGCGGTCGATCTCGAGCGCTCGCCGGCGGTCGCCCGCCCAGAAGACCGTCCGCCGCAACGGCCCGGTGACCGAAGCGGCTAGATAGACGGCCTCGGCGGAGCGGTCCCAGCTCAGCGCCTGGCCGCGACAGGCGACGGCGTTTTCGCCGTCGGCGGGGCCGAACTCGAACGGCAGGGCGCCGCAACGGACCGCCGACGGCCACAGCTCGGCCGGGAAGCTCGAGCCGTCGCCGTCGAAGGGCACGGGCTCGTCTTGAAGGCTGGAGGCTCGCGTGTCCCACGGCAGCTCCAAGGGGACGGTGTCCTCCCGGTAGAGCGGGCGGGGTGGAGGCTCGATCCCGAGCCCCAGAGTCTTGAGCTCGAACGGTCGGAGCTCGACGTTGACCCGATCGCCGGAGTCGAGCTCGGCGAGAGATCGTTCGCGTCCGTCGAGCAGTCGAGCCCGCTGGACCTTGTTGGAGAACGAGAAATTGACGACCGACCTCGACCTCCCGCCGGCCTCCTGCAAACGGAGCACGATCTCGTCGCGGTCCTCGGCCTTCTTGAGCGCTCGGACGACGGCACCGCGCTCGACGTCTAGGAAGGAGCGGGAACGCCCGAAATCCCCTGCGTGCGCCGTGGTCGCGAAGGCGAGCGGCGGATTGGAGAAGCGGCGAGCCGTCTCCTCGATCGCCGCCGCCGCATCCCAATCGGCCTCGGAGTAGATCGCGAAGCGGAGCTGGTGCTCACCGAGATCCTGGTCGCCCTGGTGACGGAACTTACGCAGCACTCGGGGGGAGCGCAGCAGACTCAGTCGCAGCGTGGCGTCATTCGGTTTGTCCCAGCCGTAGTTGCCGTCGGTGAGAATGGCCACGGCGCCGCGCTGGTCCGCGAGCGCCGCCCACGACTCGGCGGGAACCTCGTACTTCGCGCGTTCGTTGTTGCCGCGCTCGATGGTGCCACAGGCCAAGCCGTAAGTTGCCGTCGGGCTGGCGCAGGTGAGCGGGAAGGCCGCCTTCAACAGCCGCCCCCGACTTCGCCAATCGATGTCGAGCTCGAACTCCACTCGATGACCGGCAAGGCCCGCGCAGAGGATGACGCGCTGCACGAAGGTGGAGCCGGCCCGCTTGCGTCTCGTCTCGAGGACCGCACGGACGGGGCCGCTCTCGACGACGGACCACTCTGCCTTGCCATCGACCGGATGGGGGGTGGCGATGACGTCCTCGTGGAGAATCTCCCAAGCCGGCCAGCGCGCCGAACGGTCGGGTAGGAGCTCGAGGCGCAAGGTGTCCGCCAACAGCTCGCGACCGGAGTGACGATCGATCAGGCTCGCGACATCGCCCGACTCGTTCCAGGTCAGGCGGAACCTCTCGTTGGTGAATGCGTGACGGTCGACGGCGAGGTCGCTCTCCGGATCGTTGTCCGTGGCTGGGCGAAGTCGCCAAGACGCCATCCCGAGAGAGGGGAGCGGGGGGGCGAAGACCGCCCGCACGTGGTCCATCTGACGCTCGAGCACCTGGACCGGCACGACCTCGTTCTGGGGACCGACCGCTTCGATCGCCAGCGGCGCACCAGGCCACTCGAGGTCGATCTCAACCGGATCGCACCGCGGCTTCTCCAGAGGGTTGAACAGGACGACGGCGCGGCCTTCACCGCTGGTGTCGATGTTGCGCGCCAGGGCTCCCAGGGCGTCGGCGGCGACAGTCTCGAACGCGTTCTGGGCGATCAGCTGGTCGTTCCACGTGAAACGATAGGCCTCGGGGATGCTGGTACCGGTCACGTCGTCGTGCATCTGATGCCAGAGAAAGCGCTGCCATGCCTCGCGCAGCTGCACTTCCGGATAGTCCATCACCCCGAACCAGTGGGCGATGGTCGCGGCTCTCTCCGCGGTGTCGGCGAGTCGCTCGCATCGCCGGTTCCAACGTTTGGTGACGGCTTGGGAGGTCCAGCAGCCGGTGCCGTGAGTCGGGAGCAACAGCTCCCCCTGATGGCGTGGAAGGCGCTCGTGCTGTGCGGGCGTGAGACGGCGGAAGAGCTCGTCCGAGGCGACCTGCAAGACGTTGAGCGGTCCCACCCCTTCGACGCTCTTCTCCAGCCACTCGAGAGACTCGTCGTCGAGATGCCCGCCTCGATCGCCGACGCCGACGTACATCATCGCCACGCGGAGGCGACTGCTCTCATACTGCTCATCGATCCGCTCGAGCCATCGCTCGGCTTCGCTCAGGTCTTCGTGGAGCCCCTCGCCGTAGCCTTCCGGCCTGAGCGCCGCGACGAGCCCGCTGCCGTCGGGCCCGAGCCAGCGACCGATGTCGAAGGGCAGTTCGGCGGGGGCGCCCCAGTTCCCGAACTTCTGGGCCGAGAAGCCTATGAGGCCGCAGTGGGCGGCGATCGTGGGCAGTGCGTGACCGAAACCGAAGCAGTCGGGGAGGAAGAGATCGCAACTCGTCGTCCCAAAGGTCTTTTCGAAGTAGCGCTGGGCATAGAGGATGTGGCGGAGCAGTGACTCCGGCGCGACGCAGTTGACGTCGGGCGCGTCGAGCATGGCACCGGCGGGTCGCCAGTTGCCGTTGGCGACGGCTTCCCGCAGTCGGTCGAACGCCTTCGGGTAATACTCCTCGACGAGGCGATAACGGAACGCACCCTCGAAGCTCAGGACCCGGCTCGGATAGCGCTCGAAGAGCTCGAAGTTCCCCTCGAGAGTGGCGGGTAGGAAGTCGGCGATCGTCTCCCGAATGGTCCATCGCCATTGAGTGTCGAGGTGGACGGTGTAGACCAGAAACAGCGTGGGGTGGCGCTCGAGCCGGGGCCGCGGCGCCTCTTGTCGGCTGGAGTCCAAATCGTCGCCAGTCTATTAGAATCCCGCGCATGCTCCAGCGAGTCCTAGCCTTGCTGTTCTCGCTCGGCGTCGTTCCGTGGACGGCCGGCGCCCAAGAGGTACCGGCCGTTGCGTTCGGCGCCGGTCTTTTCGATACGGCGGCCTGGTTCGACGACCAGGGAGACTTCGAATCGGTCGAGATCGGAGTGGAGTGGCGGGGGAGCGGAGGGTCGTTGCTCGGCGTCGGTGCGATCGCCGGCGTCTCGGTCAACGACGACTCGGCCGCCTGGGTCTACCTGGGCGGCCGCCGGCCGTTCGCCCTCGGTTCGCGATGGAGCGTCGCGCCGAGTTTCGCCGCCGCCTACTACGACGAGGGGGACGGCAAGGACCTGGGTGACGAGCTCGAGTTCCGCAGCGGCATCGACTTGAACCGCCGCACCGCTCGCGGCGCCAGGTTCGGGGTCGAGCTCTACCACCTGTCGAACGCCAGCATCTCGGATGTGAACCCGGGGAGCAACTCGCTCCGGCTGGTGTACGCGATCCCGCTCCGACAGTCCGCGACCGGCCGCACCGCGGGTGGGTCTACCAAGTCTTCCAGGGCACCTCGCCGGAGGACCACACCTCATTGAGGTGGAGGTAGTCGCGGTAGGTGTCCATCGAGTGCCAATAGTCTTCGTGGGGGTAGACCGCGAGCTGGCTGTCGCGGGCCATATCGCGCAGCGGCTCGATCTCGAGTAGCAGCGAGGGCTCGTCGCTCAAGTAGTCGAAGACCTTGCGCTCGAAGACGAAGAACCCGCCGGAGACGAAACCATCGGCCACCGTCGGCTTCTCGTTGAACTCCGTCGCCAGTCCGTTTGCGAGGTGCAGCTCGCCGTAGCGAGAAGTGGGGTGGACGCCGGTGACGGTGGCGACGCGCGCCTTCTCGTAGTGATAGGCGATCAGCTTGTCGATGTCGACCTTGCCGACCGCGTCGCCGTAGGTAAAGAGGAAGGTGTCGGTGTCGATGTAGTCGCGGACGTTCCACAGTCGACCGCCGGTGCCGGTCTCGGCGCCGGTCTCGACGCAGGTCACCCGCCAGTCCTCGACCCCGACCCGGTTGTGGAACTCCGGCGCCGAGCCGTCCATCCTCACCGTGAAGTCGCGCATCATCTCGTGGAAGCGCAGGAAGTACTGCTTGATCACCCACCCCCTGTAGCCGAGACAGAGAATGAAGTGCTGGAAGCCGTGATGGGCGTAGATCTTCATGATGTGCCAGAGGATCGGCATCCCGCCGATCTCGACCATCGGCTTGGGCCGGTACTCGGTCTCCTCGCGCAGACGGGTGCCCTGACCACCGCAGAGGATCACGACCGGAATGTCGGCCTTCGAGGGACGTTCGTGGCTCATGGAAGCTCCGAGCAAGTGAGTGTGAAGAGGCCCGGTCGGGCCCGTCGACGGGGCCAGACGTTACCACGGCATGGGAGCCTGTCGGGTGCTACCATCCTGTCGTCGAAGGCGACCTGGGGCTCCTCGAAATGACGAAGAAAGGCATCATTCTGGCTGGCGGGTCCGGCACCAGGTTACTGCCGCTGACGCAGAGGTTCTGCAAGCAGCTGCTGCCGGTCTACGACAAGCCGATGATCCACTATTCGCTGTCGACGCTGCTGCTGGCCGGTATCCGCGACATCCTCATCATCTCGACTCCACGGGACACGCCGTCTTTTCAGAGCATCCTCGGTGACGGCTCGCGTTGGGGCATCGAGCTCTCCTATGCCGTGCAGGAACGTCCCGAAGGGATCGCTCAGGCCTTCCTCATTGCAGCGGACTTCATCGACGGCGACCCCGTCTGCCTGATCCTCGGTGACAACATCTTCTATGCCGAGAGACTCTCCTCGAAGCTGCAGACCGTCGGCGCGGCGACCGGCGGGGCCACGGTTTTCGGTTACTACGTCAGGGACCCGACCGCCTACGGGGTGGTCAGCTTCGACGCCGACGGGCAGGTCGTCGACATCGAAGAGAAGCCGGAGAAGCCGAAGTCGAACTTCGCGGTGACCGGTCTCTATTTCTACGACGGTCGGGTCGTCGACTTCGCGAAGTCGCTGACGCCCTCGGCGCGTGGAGAGCTCGAGATCACGGATATCAACCGCTGCTATCTCGCGCGCGGCGAACTCTCGGTGGAGATCTTCTCTCGCGGGACTGCCTGGCTCGACACCGGCACCCATGCCGCGCTGCTCGAAGCCGCGAACTTCGTCCAGGTCATCGAACAGCGGCAAGGCCTCAAGATCGCCTGTCCCGAAGAGATCGCGTTTCGGATGGGATTCATCGACGCCGAGGCGCTCGAGCGGCTGGCCGACGGTTTCGGAGCCAACGCCTACGGCGAGTACCTTCGCTGGGTGCTGGGGATACTCTCCAGGCCCCAAGAGGTCACGTGAGTTTCACCGTCGAGCCGATTCTGGCGCTCCCCGAGATCAAGGTCGTCAAGCCGCTCGTCCACCGCGACGATCGAGGGATCTTCTTCGAGAGCTGGCGGCGCGACCGTTTCGACGCCCTCGGATTGGGCGTGGAGTTCGCTCAAGACAACCAATCGGTCTCTCGCCAGGGAGTCCTCAGAGGACTTCACTACCAGCTCCCTCCCGTTGCCCAGGGCAAGCTCGTCGGCGTCGCGGCCGGCGAGGTCTTCGACGTCTCCGTCGACGTCCGCCGCTCGTCGCCCACTTTCGGGAAGTGGGCGGCGAGGACGCTCTCTGAAGAGAGCCACGAGATGCTGTGGATCCCGCCGGGGTTCGCCCACGGCTTCTACGCGGTGAGCGAGGTCGCGGTATTGATCTACAAGTGTACGGCGCCCTACTCCGGCGAGCACGATCGAGCGGTGCGCTGGGACGACAGCGAGCTGGCGATCGACTGGCCGCTCGAGCCGGGTGCCCGACCGATCCTGTCGGCCAAGGACTCGGCGGCTCCGGGACTGCGGTCGGCGGACCTGTTCCCGTGAGGGTGATACTCACCGGAGCCGGCGGACAGCTCGGTCGCGAGCTCGTGAGTGCGCTGCCGCCGTCGATCGACCTCGTCGCCTTCGACCGGGCGGCGCTCGACATCACCGAAAGCGATCGTGTGGCAGCCGTCGTCGAGGAGGTCGGGCCTGCGATGATCCTGAACGCGGCTGCTTTCACGGCGGTCGACCGCGCCGAGAAGGAGACATACACAGCCCGAGCCGTCAACCGAGACGGCGTGGAGTATCTGGCGACGGCGGCACGCGAGGTCGGCGCGCGGATGATCCAGGTGTCGACCGACTTCGTCTTCGGCGGCTTCTCACCGGGAGCCTACTCGCCCGACGACCCGGCCGACCCGCTCTCGACCTACGGCCGAACCAAGCACGAAGGCGATTGCCGAGTGCAGGAGATTCTCGGGGCGCGAGCGCTCGTCGTTCGGACCTCGCGCGTCTATTCGCGCCACGGGGACAACTTCGTCACCAAGATGCTGACGCTGATGGGCGAGCGGGAAGTCGTGCGGGTCGTGGACGATCAGGTCGGGTCGCCGACTTGGGCCGCGCTTCTCGCTCGAGTGCTCTGGAAAGCCACGAGATCCGACCTCTCCGGCATCCGTCACTGGTGCGACGGCGGGAGCTGTACGTGGTTCGAGTTCGCGACCGCCATTCAGGAGGAGGCTCTCGCTCGCCGAATCCTCGAACGGAGGGCGGATCTCGAGCCCGTGAGCAGCGACGAGTTCCCCACTGCCGCCCGGCGCCCCGCCAACAGTGTGCTCGACAGCTCGACGTTGTGCCGCGAGCTGGCGCTCGAAGCGACACCTTGGCGAATCGCCCTCGGTAGGATGTTGGACGAGGTGGCGGGAATCGAGACACTCCATGAGTAGGTTGCTGGTGACCGGTGGTGCCGGTTTCATCGGGGCGAATTTCGTCCGCTATTGGCTCGAGCATCACCCGGAGGATCGTGTCGTGGTGCTTGACGCCCTGACCTATGCGGGCAACCGCAGCAGCCTGCCGCCGGAGGACGAGCGCTGGCGCTGGGTCGAGGGCGACGTCGTCGATCGCGCCGGCAACGAGCAGCTGCTGCGCGAGGAGGAGATCGATACGGTCGTCCATTTCGCGGCCGAGTCGCACGTCGATCGGTCGATCGAGAGTCCCCAACGGTTCGTCGAGGTCAACGTCGTCGGCACGAATGCGCTGCTCGAAGCGGTGCGCCGCGTCTGGGGTGAGTCCGAAGAAGGAGGCCTCTCGCCGACGCCGAGGCGGTTCCACCACGTTTCGACCGACGAAGTGTATGGCTCCCTGGGCCCGGCCGACCCGCCGGTCAGAGAGGCGACTCCCTACGCGCCCAACTCGCCCTACGCGGCGAGCAAAGCCGCCGCCGACCACCTGGTGCGCGCCTACTTCGAGACCTACCGACTCCCGGTGACCCTCAGCAACTGCTCGAACAACTACGGGCCGTACCACTATCCCGAGAAGCTCATCCCTCTGTTCATCGTCAACCTCCTCGAAGGGCGCGAGCTGCCGGTCTACGGGGCCGGGATCAACGTACGGGATTGGCTTCACGTCGAAGACCACTGCCGCGGCCTCGAAGCGATCCTGCTGCGAGGCTTGCCCGGTGAGACCTACAACGTCGGCAGCCGCAACGAGCGGACCAATCTCGAGGTCGTGGAGGGACTCTGTGACGCCGTCGATCGAGCTTTCGCTGCCGAACCCGAGTTGAGCAAGCACTTCGCGAGCGCGCCGCCGGCGGCCGGCGTCCCCTCGAGATCCAAGATCCACTTCGTCAAGGATCGCCCGGGACACGACTTGCGTTACGCGATCGACCCATCGAAGCTCGAGCGCGAGCTGGGTTGGTCGCCGCGGGTGGAGTTCGATGAAGGCCTCGCGGCGACCGTGCGCTGGTACCTCGATCACGAGCGGTGGTGGCGGGAGATTCTCGGGCGCGGCGGCTACCGCGGATGGATCGCTCGACAATACGGGAGGCCGTCCGAGCTCTGAACCTGATCGATTCCACAGTGGCTCCGATGAAAGCTGCTCTCTTCGTCCTCGTGGCGATTGCCTGCGGAGAGCCCGCGACCCCGCGCGACAGTGCGAGTCCGGGGCGACCGTCGACGGTGAGCGACGGATCCGGTCTCGTCGTCTGGGAGTCGAACCGCTCCGGCGCCTGGCGGATCTGGAGCGCCAGCCTCGAAAGCCGAGCGCCGCGCCAGCTGACCGCGGACGAATCGGGTCGCCGCCACTGCTGCCCTCACATCTCGCCGGACGGGCGGCGCATCGTGTTCCTCAGCCTGCCGGCCGGACCGCAGCGTTATCTCGATGATGACGCCCGCGGGTCGCTGCGCTGGGTCACGATCGACGGTCGCGAGGGCGGTGAAGTTGCGGAGGGCGCACGCACGTATTTCGAGCACCGGGCGGCGGTGTGGGTATCGGAGAACGAGCTGCGATATATCGCCGCCGACCGCTCGGTGCGGACTGCCGATCTGAGGACCGGCGTCGAGAGTACGACGCTCGAGCCTCAGCCGGACGAAGCGAGGCGCTGGCTGATCGACCCCACCGGCCGCTGGGCGGCGAGCGGCCGCGCCGTCCTCGCGCCGGTCGAAGACGGTCGCCTCGGGCGGCAGGTACCTCTGCCCGGCTGCCAGCCTTACTTCACCTCGGACGGCCGCTGGGCGTTCTGGACCGCAGGTGCGGGCGGCCCCATCGACCGCTACGACCTCGCGACCGGAGAGGCGTCGACGATGCTCGAAAAAGGCGACGCACGCCTACCGGCCGACCGGGGCTACCTCTACTTCCCGATGCTCTCCTCCGATCGCACCCTGCTCGCCTTCGCGGCGTCGGGGGCGGAGCACGACCACTTTCGGGCCGACTACGACGTCTTCGTCGCGGAGGTCGATCCGGAATCGTTGGAGGTTCTCGCGGATCCGTTGCCGGTCGCGGCAGATCCCGCCGTCGATCGATTCCCAGATGTCTGGCGCCGGCCTCTCGAGCTCGGCCGGATCGTCGGTGAGACTCCTTTGGACGTCCGCGTCGCCGCTCCCGATGGCGAGTCTCGAGAGTGGAGATTGGGCTCCGAGACGGCGATCGGCCCCGTCTTCGAGTCGACTCTGACCGAGCCGGGCGTCTACCCGATAACTGCTCGCGGTGGCGACGGACGGCTGAACGGCGTGGTCGTCGCGACGGCGCCTCCGGTGCCCGTCCCCCCGAGTCGCGGTTGGCCGAGCCGGACGGACGGGAATCTGTGGAGCTGGGCGCGCGACTCGGCGCGGGCGACGACCACGCTGCAGGGTCCGGGACTCGGGTCTTCCGGCGAAGTGCTGAATCTCGCCGAAGGATCGGCGGTGGCTCAGGACAGCGCTGACCTCCTGTTCGCCGGGTTGCGGCGGACGAATCGTTTCTCGTTGGAGCTCGAGGTCGTTCCGCCACGCGAGTCGAGCAGCGAGCTCGGCGCGATCGTCTCGATCGGAAGCGACGCCAACCGAGAGAACCTCCTTCTCGGAGAGCGCGGCGGCCGACTGATCCTCCGGCTCCGAGTAGGGCCGAAGGCCGAACCCTTCGCGGAGGCGGACCTCGGACCGGCGGACCGAACGCCGGCCCACCTGGTCCTCACCTATACGCCCGGCCGGCTCGTGCTCTTCCGCGATGGCAGGGAGGTGCTGCGAACGACGGCGCTCCGCGGTCACTTCTTCCACTGGCGCCCCTACCCGCTGGTTCTCGGCGACCGTTGGAAGGGCGGGGCTCGTTGGTCAGGGACGCTCGATCGGATCGCCGTCTACGACCGGCTGCTATCGGCCGAGGAAGTCGCCGTCAACGCCCGACTCAGTCGAGATAGCCGAGCGCCCTGAGGTTCTTCTCGACCGTTTCGGTCAGCGCCTCGGCGTCGCTCCCGGGCTGGAGCGCCTGTCCGAGCTCGACCCAAGCGCGCAGATGCCCGCGAAGCCAGTCGGTCTCGAGACTGGGCGTGCCGGCGAGGTTGGTCGTCTCGTGGGGATCGTTGACGAGGTCGAAGACGTACTCCGGCTCCCGGTCACGGCCGGGGCCAGTCCCCATGCCCCACTGGGTATTGCGCCGCGGTGCCCAGACGAGCTTGCGAGTCGGCGTGGAGGCGGCGAAGATGCCCCCATCGACCCCCGGAGCCGCGGCGAAGCGCACGAGCGGCGGTTCTGCTGAATCCGGCCCGAGGAGGAGCGGCCAGAGCGACCTCCCCGACAGAGGCGGCGGATCGTAGTCGTCGACCAGCTGTCGGAGGGTGACGTAGAGGTCCTGGGTCGAAGTCGGGGAGGAGATCGATCGCGGCTCGATGACGCCGGGCCACCAGGCGACGAGCGGCACGTGGAGCTGGTGGCGGTAGAGCGAGAAGCCGTGGAGCGCGCCGTTGTGGTCGAAAAGCTCCTCACCGTGGTCTGAGGTGACGACCACGAGCACCTCGCCGGGCTCGTAACGGCGGCCGACGTCGGCCAGCAGCTCGCCGAGCTGCGCGTCGCCGTAAGCGAGGCCCCCGCGGTAGAGCGCCCGGATGCGCTCTCGGTCGGCCGGCTCGGTGCGGATCTCACCCTTGCGCACCTTCAGCAGCGTGCCCGAATCTCCGCCGATCTGCGACGGGATCGCGGCGAGCCCGGGCGGCTCGAAAGCGGCCGGCGGGTCGTAGGGGTTGTGGGGATGGATGGTGTGGACGTACAGGAAGATCGACTCCCCCTCGCCGATCCCGGCCAGCCAGTCGAGCGCGGCCGCGTGGACCCACTCGGCGTTGTCGTTGTAGGCGCCCTTCGGATGCTCGTCCAAGAGCACGCTCCGGTCGCAATGCTCGAAACCTCGGGTGAAGCCGTAGTCGTCGGAGACGAAGATATTGCCCGAGAACAGCGCCGTCCGACGGCCGGCAGCCGCAAACAGCTCGGCCAGCAGCGGCGGTCCGTTGGGCGGGAGCGGGCTGCGGTCGCTGTGAAGCACGGGGCGGCCGGTGAAGAGCGTCTTGGTCGACGGCAAGGTGTTCGGAGCGAGAGACTGGTGATCGGTGAAGGTGACCCCCTCACGGGCTAGCCGATCGAGGGCGGGGGTGATCGTCTCTCCTCCCCCGAGATGGCCGACGGTGTCGGCGCGCAGGGCGTCGAGCACGTAGAGGAGAACGAGCCTCGGGGGTGCCGGCAAAGTCGGTGCCAGTGGCGCCGGGGGCGGTGGAGTCACCAGCTTGAGATCGCTCCAAACCGCGGGCTCTCCCGTCCCGCGGGCGAGAAGTCGGATTCTGACGAGTCCGGGTGCATCGCCGAGCGGAAGATCGAAAGAGCTCCCCGACAGCCGACGCCACCAGGCCTCGGGCCAGGCGAACATTTCGTCCATCCGTCCGTCCTCGGTTTCGAAGTGAATCTCGAAGCTCTGCTCGGCGCGCGGGTCCGCGGGCGGTGTCAGCCGGCCACGGAGCCGGCTGCCGGCCGAGACGCGTCGGACGAGATCGACGATCGAGTAACCGCTCTGGCGAATCGTCCGGTCCTCGAAGTCGACGCGACCGGCCGGGAGCGCCTCCTCGAAGGTGGCGCGCTCGATACCGACCTCGCTCCCTTCCGGCCAGAGGAAATCGACGGCCTGGCGACCGATCGGCAACGGCGGCAGTACGAGCACCTCCGGATCGAGCGGCAGGGTCGCCACCGGCCTGCCGCCGGCCGTGACCTCGACGACACCGCTGTCGGCCAGCTGATGAACCTTGGTCTCGAATCTGAGCGTGCGCGGACGCGGCTCGAGGGTGGCCACCTCGATCCGAGCGGGGCGGCGATAGGGGACCAGGCGGAGGGTCTGACTCTCGACCCAGCCCCACCAGCCGTGAACGAACCGATTGGCCGCCATCGACGGAGGCGGCTCCAACGTCCTTCCCTCGGTGATGATCTCGGGGCTCTGTAGCGGATCGAGGAGCGGACGCTCGACGAGGCTCGGGTCGGATTCGCAGGAGAGCAGGGCGCCGGCCGCGATCAGGACTCCGACGGCAGCGGCAGCCGGGCCGTCAAGTCGAGCCATCAGGACGGGGATGCGATCTCAACGGTGGCCTCGCAGAAGTTCTCGCCGTTGCGACTCGAAAACCAGGCGACCGCTTCGCGCACGACATCGACTTTCAGCACGTAGGTTCCAGGTACGCGCGGCGCTTCGACGAGCATCAACGCGCCGCCCTCTTCCCCGGGCTCGAGAGTGGCCGGAAGGGCGGTGCGGGAGCCCTCGAAGACCGCCACCTCGCCATCACGGTACCAGTGATAGGAGAGGGCGACACGGGTCAGCCCGAAACGGTTCCAGCGGAGGTTACCGGCGTTTCGCAGGCGAGTTTCGACTCGGAACTCCTCGCCGGTCGCCACGGTCGACGGCGCCTCGCAAGCGAGCCACTCGACCTGGAACGCCTCGTCGGCGTACACCTTGCGGCGCGGCCCGAGGTAGCGGACGCCGGCGCCTAGAAAGTAGCGATCCTTGACTCTACCGTTCTCGCGGTGGACCTTCCCGGTCCGGGGGTGGACCGTGAGTTGGTAGAGGTAGGAGGGCGGCTCGTCGTCCGGGACGATCCGCACCGGTCTAAACAGCTCCGGGTCGCTGGGTTGCAGCTCGACGATTTGCACGTCGTCGTCCGGATCTTCCGCGGTGAAGGGGACGACGACGGTGTCGTCGCCCACCGACAGGGTGACCTCGTTGTCGGCGGCCTGGCTCCGGACCTCGAAGAGCACCGGTTCTTCGATCGGTTGCGGATGAACCATCCAGACCTGGGCGGCGAGGTTGCCGTAGAACAACATCTCCTCGCCGCGAACCACCATCACGTCCTTGCGACCGCGGAACCAGACGTGATCGATGACGACTCCACTGTAGCCGGGTATCGAATTGTGAATCGTTTTCTCCGTGGGAAAGAGCTTGAACGCCCGTCCCCGGACGTGCGATTGGAGAGTCGGTTCGCGAACCGGCGAGCCGAGGGGATGGAAGACGAGCACGCCGAGGAGCGCGCCTCCGAAGGCGAACGCCGGCACCAGCGACCAGGACGGGCGGACCCTAGTGACGAGAAAGAGAAACGCCGGGTAGGCGGTGACGAAGTAGCGGTTGCCGACGAAGCCGGCTCCTCCGTGCCAGTTGAAGGGAATCCAGACGAGGAAGAAGAGGGCGAGCGCGGCGGCCGAGGCGATGACCGTCCAGCGCGTCCCGTCCCGCGCGCCGTTCACGAGAAACAGAATGATGGCGAGCACCGCGAACGGCATGTAAGGGATGAAGCCGGTGTGCCGACCCCACAGGAAAGAGCCGAGGCTGCCCAAAGTCTTGTGGAGCTTGAACTCCGGCAGTCGCCAGAGCCAGGACCACGACTTGTTGGTCTTCAGCCGCTCGAGCTCGGCTTCGCTTTGAGGCGCGAGGGGGACGGCGTCGGGGTTGGCGATCCGAATGCCGGTGCGTTGGACGCCGAGATAGGCGCTCGGATGACCGGTGAAGGCGACCGCGATGCCGCCGAAGGCTCCCATCGCGATGACGGCTGCCAGCAGCCAGGTCGCGATCGCCTTCCAGCGTCGCTCACGGCCGAGCGCCCAGAGCACGGGAACGCCCATTACCGCGAGCATCGGCTTGTGGTAGGTCGCGGCTGCGAGAGCTGACGCAGACACCGCCAGCCGGACAGCCGGCCGGCGAGAGAAGCTCCCCAGCCGATGCCACCAGCCTTCGAGGCGAGGCCGTGGCTCGGGCTCCACCAGGCCGAAGTAGAGGCAGGCGCAGACGCCGGTAGCCATGAACACTTCCGGATGCAGCCAGAAGACGTAGACGAAGAGGCCGCTCACGATGAAGAAGCCTGTCGCGAAGAGGGCTGCCAGCCCCTCGCTGTTATAGCGCCGCAGGTACGACGTGCCCATTCCGACCATCGCCATCAACAGCAGGACGTTGAACGCCATCATCCCGTCGGCGCCGAACCAGTTGGTCAACGGTGCAGCGGCCATCGAGAAGAGATAGGGCTTGCCGAAGTAGGTTGTCCGCCAACCGTCGTCGGTCATCACGATCGTGTTCTCGGCCGGCAGATGGGGAAACTCGTCGACCGCTCGCCGGCGGTCTTCGAGGTTGCACTCGAGGTCGCCGTCTTGAATCAGGCTCAGCGCCATCAGGAAGTAAGCCGGCTCGTCCGCCTTGTAGGTCAGCGGCATGCCGGGCTTACCGACGCAGAGCGGGAAGAGGAAGAGAAACGCGGTCAGGCAGATGAGAACGAGCGGGGTGAGCCTCTCCGCCGGGCGATTCGCGAGCTCTCTAGGTGACATGGGTCTCGGTTGCTGCCACGGGGTCGCGGAAGAAGGCGGTGAACTGTGAGCCGTGGCGGAGCCACGTAACGGCCATCACGGCACCGAGCGCGAGTAGCGAGACTCCGAACCGGACCCAAGGATCTTCGACAACCGCCTGGACGAGGAGGAATACTAGCGCTGGGGTCAGATAAATCAACCCGATGTCCCCCAGCAGTCGCCGGAACCCGCCGGGGGCGAGTCGGTAGAGAAACGCCGCGATGATCACTCCGCCCAGCGGAAGGTAGTTGATCCACGCCATGCCCATCGGGCCGAATCGACGGGTAGCCCACCAGCCGCCCAGACCGAAGGCGGCGAGCGTCAAGAGATTCGAGGCGATCCAGACGCGGTCGCGATGGAGGGTCTTCAAGACCTCGCCGCCCAGCCTGCCGATCGGTTCGATGAGCGGCGCGAAGCAGAGGACCTTCAGGAAGGCGGGCGCCGCTTGCCACTGCGGTCCTCCGAGAATCCGGATCGTGATCTCGGGATTGACGAACAGAAACCAGGCGATCGGCGCCTGGATCGACACCAGCAGCACGGTCGCGAGCCGGTAGGCCTCGAACAGCTGTTTGGGGAAGTTGCGGAACGCGACGAGCGCCGGGTAGAGCGTGCGGGTGATGGCGGGTGTCAGTATCGTGCTGGCGAGAAACGCGCGGGTGTAGGCGTAGCTGTAGTTGCCCAGGGTGCCGGCGTCATGCAGCTTGCCGACGACGACGACATCGATCCGATCGATCAGGATGATGAGAAACCAGATAAGGGCCAGAGGCCAACTCCTGGCGACGAGCGCCAGGGTACCCTTGGAGCCCACCGTGAGCGGCATCTTGCCCCAGGCCCGCTGCCAGAGAAGCGCGGCGTAGAGCCCCGCGGCGGCGACCTGAGCGACGACCAGGCTCCAGACCCCGAAGCCGAGGCGGGCGAGGGACAGGGCGATCAGAGCCATCGCCAGGTTGCGCAGGATCTCCGGCTTCACCGCCCGCCCGACCTGGAGCACGTCGGCCCGAGCCTCTTGGAATCCGGTGGCGATCAGCGGCGCCACAAGAAAGGTCGCCGCCACGAGCGCCGCGCCCCAGACGAGCTCGAGCCGCAAGAGGCTGCCGTAGGGGCGCTCGCGGTCGCGCACGACGTGGTAGACGAGGCCGAGATCCCGGACCGCTCCGAGCACGAGGAAGGCGGTGAGCGCCCAGTCCCAGAGGCCGTGATCGGCCGCCGGGATCCACCGTCGCAGGACGAGATCGACCCCGAAGGTGACGCCGACCCGCCACAGCTGCGAAAAGGCCGCGGCGCCCGCGGATCGGTAGAAGCGCTCGGCGGTATTCTTGGCGCTCAAGATGGTCGGTGTGGGTTCGCTGGGAAAGGAAAGACCGGGGGAATGCTAGCAGGAAGGGTGAGCCACGAGTGCAAGGCTGCCGGCAGACGACTGCGACCCGACCGGCGAGCCTGCTGCTAGGATCACCGCGACTTCGCTCCCGGAGCTCAAGCTTGCTGGCGAATCTACGAGAAGACACCCGTCGCCTGCTCGAGATCAAGAGCAAGGGCTTCCCCTGGTACGTCCTCGAGTCCCTGCTCTTCGAGAACGGGTACCAGGCGGTCGTGCTGCACCGGATCGCCCACTGGTTTCGCCGTCGCCGGATCCCGGTGGTGGGACCCCTCGTGGCGCGGCTGTCTCTGTTCTTGACCGGCGTCGACATCGCACCCGAGGCCGAGATCGGCCCCGGATGTCGGATCGCGCACGGGGTGGGGCTGGTGATCGGCAACAAGGCCCGGATCGGCTCCGGAGCGACCCTCCTGCACCGGGTGACGATCGGCGCCCCCTCGACCCGCCGGATCGGGCAGATGCCGACGATCGGCGACGACGTCTTCATCGCCGCCGGCGCCTGCTTGATCGGCGGCATCACGGTCGGCGACCGGGTGTTCGTCGGAGTCAATACACTGGTCGCCGAGGACGTACCGAGCGATGCCAAGGTGACCCAGGGCGAAGCACTCGAGATCGAGGTCCGCGCCGGCGAGGAAGAGTAGGGCGGATCCCAACCTCGTCGAAGAAGAGATGAACGTCTGGCGGCAGCCCAAGGGACGTGCCCTGGTCCCCTGAGAGGCGCGCCTACGAAGTGCCACCCGAGAGGACCTTGGCCGCCGCCCGCTCGCCGCTGACGAACGACTGGTCGGTCCACAGGTACCCCCACTCGCCGTAGCGTCCCGCCCAACGGATCCCCACGTCGTCGAGGAAGCCGTGAACGGTCTCCAGCGCCGCTGGTCGGTCGAGGTCGAAGATGACGTTCGCCCAGCGGATCGGCCGCACTTCGGTCATGAGGATCTCGTCGTCCTCCCGGACGAGGCCACAGCGGCGAAGATCCCGCACCACCCGCTCGATGCACTCCTCCGGCGTCACGTCGATCGGCCGGTACTTGTCCGAGTAGTAGCACTCGGCCTGGATGGCGCTCGTCCCCGGCGGCACTGTCTCCGGTGAGAACAGGTGGGGGAAGGAGAGTCGGGTGAAGAAGTAGTCGCGATCGTAGAAGTAGGTCCACTGGTGCTCGGAGATGTCCTCGCGGGCGACCCCGACGTTGACGGTCATGCAGCGGGTGCAGGCGAGCCGACTCGCCGCCTCGATCACGTCGGCGGGCGCCCCGGCGACCATCGGAACGAGGGCGGGAAGCGGGATCGAGGAGATTAGCCGGTCGTAGTCGGTCTCCCGGCCGTTTGCGAAATGCAGTCGTCGATCGCTCGGGTCGACGGCGACGAGCTCGTGATCGAGGTATAGATCGGCGTCGTCGACCCACGGCTCGAGATAGGAGTAGAAGCCGCCGCGGGTGGGGTAGCGAAAGTGACTGACGTAGTGGACCTCCGGCGTCTCGGGATGGGTGGCACCGTAGCGAACCTCGTCGAGATCGGGCTTGTAGAGGCGGGGACCGAGCCAGTCGGTGGTCATCTCCTCGGCGGCGCAGGTGTGGTACTTGAGGCCGTACTCCATCGGAAAAGTGCGACTGAAGGTCTCGCCGTAGGTCGCGACCAGCCAATCGGCATAGTTGCGGATCTCCGGGATCGGCGCTTCCTGCAGCGCCTCGAACTCGGCGATCACCTCGGCGATGAGCTTCTCGGGCAGCCCGTACAGGTTGCACTGCGCCGGGTGCTTGATCCAGTGCCCTCGCCAGTGGTTGTTGACCCGGCACTGCGGGGTCTCGTAGGCGCCGCCTACGCTCTCGGCGAGGAGATCCCGCAGCCGCTCGTTCTTGGTGAACGAGATGTGAGGGCCGTCGTCGAAGACGAATCCGGTCGGATGCCGGAAGGACGCGGTGTGGCCGCCGGGAAACGGTCGCTTGTCGTAGAGCACCGGGGCGACGCCCTCGGAGCGCAGCTGGTGGGCGGCACCGAGGGCTGCCATCCCCGATCCGATCACGACGACCTTCAAGCGCCCGTCTCCCGGCGCCACCACGCGATCGTCTCGGCGATTCCCGACTCGAGATCATGGCGGGGGCGCCAGCCGACCTCGTTGGCGAGCCGCGTCACGTCGGCGCGCACCTCTGCCGCTTCGTCGGCCCGGGCCTCGATCGCTCCGAGTCGCACGAGATGCTCGCCGTCGAGTTGCCGGGCGACGGTGCCGATGATCGTGCGCAGCGGCACGGCGTTTCCCGAGCCCAGATTGACCGCCCCGGTGAGGTCGCTGGCGATGACCGCGGCGAGGGCCTCGGCGAGATCTCCGACGTGGAGGTAGTCTCGCAGCTGGCGCCCATGCGAGGTGAGCGCCGGCTCGCCGGCGAGGAGCGACCGGACGGTCGCCGGCACCAGGCGGTTGGGCGCCTCGCCCGGTCCGTAGACGAAGAAGATCCGAGCCCAGACGCCGCTGAGCCCCGTCGCTTCACAGCTGCCGGCGAACAACCGGGCGAGGGCGTCCTTGGCGATGCCGTAGGGGGTCGCCGGTCGCCGCGGCGCCCGCTCGGTGAGCGGTTGGGCCGCGTGCCAGTCGTACTCGGCGCAACTGCCGGCGAAGACGCATCGCCGGCCGCCGTTGTCGCGGAAGGCGTCCAACAGCTCGAGGCTCGCCCGCGCCCATTCGAAGTTCTCGACTCCGCTCGCGGCCACGTGCCAGGCGAGGTGGAGCAGGGTATCCGGCTCGCAGTCGGCGACCAGGCCGCTCGACTCCCCGGGAGCGAGCAGGTCGCTCTGGTGCCAGAC
>CALZKB010000067.1 GCA_945787575.1 Thermoanaerobaculia bacterium
AAGCCCCGACACCAGCTCTTCGAGTCGCTGAGCGTACTCGGCCTCGGTGCCCGGTTCGGCGTCCTGCATGCCGAGGAAGACGATGCTGGCTCCGGCGCTGCGCTCCTGGATGATCTCGGCAATCGACTGCGCATCCGTTTGCATGATGATGTCCGTGTCGGCTTGGATTCGCACTTCTTCGAGCAGTGTCTCGAGGCCCTTCTCCTGAAACTCCCGCTCCTCCTCACTTCGAGCAATCGAACGAACGACGATCCGAGCATCACTCCACTCGGGATTGAGTCTCAGGAGATGGGCGAGGAGGAGCATCATGTCGCCGTTGTTCTGCAGCCCGCCCCACCAGATGACGATCTCCTGCCGCTGTCCAGGCTCGTGAACCCAGTTGAGCCGGGTGATCAGGGTGCTCTTGTGGATTCGGGAGAGAGCCCTCGTGATGCGTAACCAGGCCTCGAGCCGGCGGGGCTTCTTCGGCCAGCCCACGAGCACAGTGTTGGACTGAAGCCCGGCGATTCCGTTTGCCTGGCTGGCACCCAAGACTCCGGCCTCGAACTCCTGGACGACATCGACCTCCCCGAATGCGACCAGGCCGTCTTCGGTGAGCGCGCTGTCCATTTCCCGGCGCAGGCGCTCGACCTCGAGGTCATCGTTCGCAAGGTCGCCTTCGATCAGCTGGCTTGCCGTGACGATTCCACGCCCTTGGCTGAACCAGTTCGCAAGCCGAACGAGGCCGATGCGCTTTTCCGGATCGCCGACGAAGACCAGGATGTTCGGCCGCCAGTTCCGGGGATCGTCGGTGTGCTCTTTGAGCCGTAGGAGCGCGAAGCGAGCGAGCGACATCCACACGCCCGCCCAAGCGTCGCCCCACCGGCGCTGCAGGGCTCGCTGCCGCAAGTACACGTAGAGCGTCAGCTCCAAGCCGATCGCTATCACGCAAGCGAGCGGGCTGATGAGGAACATCACGACCACCGCGCCGATCGATCCCGCGAGTGAAAGCAGCCAGGGCACGTTGAGGGTCGGACGGTACGACGGATCGGCGCCCCACTTCTCCGCCGCCGCGCTCAAGTTGATCGCCACGTAGAGCGTCAAGAAGAGGATAGTGACGAATCGCGCGACCGCGTCCAGACCGCCGAGAGCTACCGCGGCAAGAGCGATCGCGGCGCTCGCCCAGGTGGCGACGACGGGCTGGCCCACGCGCGAGACCCGCGCCAGAAAGCTCGGCGCGAGCCCGTCCTTGGCCAGCGCCTGGAGGACTCGCGGTCCTCCCAGGGCGCTGCCGAAACCGGAAGACAGGATCGCTCCCAACATGCCCGGGTAGACGAGCCATGCGCCGAGAAATGCCACTCCCGTCCAAGCGGCCAGGCCCGGCCGCGCGAGCTCGGTGAGCTCGATTCGAGAGGTCACAGAAAGAAGGATCGGGATCAGGAGGTAGACGGCGGCACCTGTCCCTACTGCGGCAAGCGTGCCAACTGGGATCGATCTCCGGGGGTCCTTCAGGTCTCCGCTCAGGCCGATGCCGGCCGTGAAACCGGTGACCGCCGGGAAGAAGACCGCGAAGACGAACCAGAAGCCCTCGGGAGCGCTGCGGTAGGTCGCCACGAGCTCGGGAGCTGCCCGGTCGCCAGTGAAGACCCCGACGAGGAGAGCGACGAGAGAGAGCCCGACGGCCGCCATGATGGGAACCTGCAGCCTCAGCGCCAAGCCGGCGCTTCTTCCGGAAACCGTGGTGATGCCTATGACCGTCATCGCCGCGACGATCTGTACGATTCGCTCAGGGTTCGGCGCCCAACCCGCAGGAAGCAGGTTGACGATGGCCTCCGCCAGGCCGTAGCTGTAGAAAGTGATGCTCAAGGTTCGGCAGAGGTAGAGAGGAATGCCGATGGCCCCGCCGAACTCGAGGCCCAGACTGTGAGCAACCATGTAGTACTCGCCGCCAACGCCGACTCTCATGTTGGTGGCGATGGCCGAGGCGCTGAGTGCCGTGATGGTAGTCACCGAGCTCGCGAGAAGAACGATGAGAATCGTCAGCGGCAGACCCACATTACCCACGACCCAGCCGAAGCGCAGATACATGATCAACCCGAGGATGGTCAGGACGCTCGGCGTGTACACGCCGAGGAACGTGCCGAACTTCTCGGCTTGTTCCGGCGCAATAATCGCTGTCTGCGGAATGCTCTCAGCCATCAGATCTCTCGGTTCAGGAGGGAGGATAGCGCGGTTCTTCTAGCGCCGACTGATCAGGATCAGGGGAGTCGACGTCTCGGTCGCCAAGCGGAGCGTCAGCTCACCGAAAGTCCTTTGGCGGTTCGCGAGGCGTTGGAGTCCGAGAATGACCAGGTCGGTCTGTTGGCAAGCCCGCACCAGCTCACCCAGGGCATCGTCCGCGTGCTTGAAAAGCACCTCAGCGTCTCCAGAGGCTTCGTCCTGTGCCAGGCGCGAGAGCCCCTTCTCGGCTTCCTCCCGCTCGCGCGCGGATGCGTTCTCGTGGAGCACTCGCAAGTAGGTGATCTGACGCCGTCGGCCTCGCGACAGGTTGGCGATCAGACGGGCGCGCAGGACACTCTGGTCTCGCCGCCCGCCGACCGGAACCAGGATGCTGCCGACCGAAGCCGGCGTCCAGCCTTCGGGGGCGCGCAGAATCACGACATTCGACTGAACGGAGTTGACGAGGCCACCGACCCGGGTGCTCATGGTCTCGCGAGTGAGCTGCCCCAAGCCTACGAGAAGGCTCTCGCAGCGGTGGATCTTGGCAACGCGTGCGATCTCGAGCCAGGGATCTCGAGCTATCGTGGTCAACCACTCTGGAGTGGATCCCGAGCTGAGCGAGAGCGAGAGCGATTGATTCAGAATCCCCTCGACGTCGACTAGTTGCTGGGCGAGATCACCTCTCTCCCAGGTCCCGGGTGGCTGAACGACGGAGTGGAGGAGCACGCGGCCGACTCGAGGCGGAGTGATGGCGTTGGCCAGCTCGACCATCGCCTGGGTGCTGGTGGGCTTTGCGATCGGTACGAGCACCAGGGGAGCTCTGCCTCGCAGGCGAATCAGCTCCGGGTCGAGGCCCTCTGCCGAGGCGTCCACGACGCCTGCCCGCCGCGCGAAGAGGAAGAAGTACAGAGCGAAACCGAAACCCAGCCAGAGGACGGCGATCAGCCCCGCCGACGGCACTACGAAGCCCTGGTACAGAGCCAAGCCCAGACACGCCAGGCCCCCGACGATCGGCACGGCTGGAAAGCCTGGCACTCGGAAGGCGGTCTCCGATCCTCCGCCTCGCTGCCTCATCAGAATGTTGATGCCGTGGGCCAGGGCGAACGAGACGAGAAAGATCAGGCTCGAGACGGCTCCGGCGACCGGAACGTTCGGGACGAGGACGAGCACGACGACGGCCATCAAGGAAGTGACCAGAATCGCGATCGCCGGGGTGCCCTTGGCGCGGTGGAGATCGCCGAGCGCGTGCGGAAGGCTGCGGTCTCTCGCCATCGTGAGCGCTACCCGGGATGCGGCCAGCAGATTGGCATGCAGGGCGGACAGCATGGATAGGATGGCGGCGACGATCACGAGCCAGAACCCAAAGGGGCCCAGATAGGTTCGAGCGGCCGAAGCCACGACGGTGGCGGGATCCTCGAGGCTGCGTGCCGTGATGGAACCTCCGGGATCGACCCCCACGGTGGCGATCACGAAGAGAAACGGGAGATAGATTGCAAGTGCTGCCCCGAGCGAAAGAAACATCGCGCGCGGTATGGTGCGCTGCGGATCTCGGATCTCGCCACCCACGGCCGCAATGAGGTCAAATCCCTGAAGAGCGATGAAGGTGTAGCCCATGGCCTGAAAGAGGCCGATGGATCCGCCAGGGAAGAACGGCGTCAGGCGCCCGGCGATACTGGCTCGAGGCTCATCGACAAGGGCCCAGAGTCCGGCGACAATCAGCACCATGAAGAGGATGATCTTGCCGATGGTTGCCCACATCCCCCCACCCGAGGCCTTTCGGTAGAGAAGCAGTCCGTAGCCGGCGGTCGCGAAGATGGCCAAGACCAGCAGCGCGCCGCGGCTCTCCACCCAGGTCGGCGCAGCGTGGCCCGCGGCCCGCCCCACGTGGACGATCGCGAAGCTGGCGTAAGAGGCGAAGCCCAGTGCGTAGAGGACACCGGCAACGATCGAAGCGAGCCAGACGACCCAGCCGACCATGAACGCGGCTTCGCCCGACAGCGTCTTCTTGGCGAAGATGTAGGATCCACCGGACTCGGGAAACGTGGACGCCAACTCCGCAAAGCTCAGGGCCGTGAGCGCGGCGATCACTCCATTGAGCGCAAAGGCGAGCATCGCGCCCGGGCCCGTGGCGGCGAACGCCACTCCCGCCAAGGCCAGAATACCTCCACCGACGATGGCACCGATGCCGATGCCGGTGGCGCCCCACAGTCCTACCGAGCGGCCGAGGCCGTGTTCTTGGGTCGCTGCCATCTAGCCCTCTTCGACGAAGCGCAATGAGTCTTCTCCTGCCTGTGCACGGTCCTTCTCGCGGCGGTTCTCTCTGGGTCGTGGGCAGGCAGGAAAATACGGCTCTTCGCTTGACAGTGTCAACAGGCGGCGCAGGCGAGGATTCCGCTCCTGCCTGCGGGCTTGGCGGTGGCACCGGCAACCGCGGGGCGGAGGCGAGCCGACGACTCGCCATCGGATCGCTCTGCGCCGGCCGCTAGTCGAACCAGCCTTTGCGCCAGAAGAAGAGCACCATGCCGCCGGCCAGCAGGGCCATCACGACCAGCGCGAAGGGGTAGCCGAGGAACCAGTTGAGCTCGGGCATGTTCCACCTCGAGATCTCGGGGTTGAAGTTCATTCCGTAGAGTCCGGCGACGAAGCTCAGCGGGATGAAGATCGTGGCGATGATGGTGAGCACCTTCATCACCTCGTTCATGCGATTGGAGACGATCGTGAGGTAGGAGCTCATTAGGTCGGCACAGTGTTCGCGGTAGACCTCGACGCGCTCGGAAAGCCGAAGCAGGTGGTCGTAGCAATCTCGGAGATGGATCGCGGTCTCGGGCTCGATGAAATCCTCAGAGTCGCGCAGCAGGGCGTTGATCACCTCCCGGTGCGGGCCGATCGCACGCCGCAACGCCTGCAGGCGGTGCTTGACTCCGTGGATCTTCGAGACCGTGTCTCGCTGCGGACTCTCGAGCACCTCTTCGTCCAGAAGGTCAAGCTCTTCACCCACTTGCTCGACGACGGGGAAGTAGGCATCGATCACGGCATCGATGAGCGCGTAGGCCAGGTAGTCAGGTCCCGATCGGCGAATGGCCGTTCTGCCCTGTCGTATCCGTGCGCGCACCCCGTCGAAGCAGTCCCCGCTTCGCTCCTGGAAGGTGAGGATGAACTTCTCACCGAGGAAGAGACTGATCTGTTCGGTCTCTTCAGAGGGTTCCTCTACCGGCATCCTCGCCACGGCAAAGAGGCAGTTCTCGTAGATCTCGACCTTCGGGCGTTGCCCGAGGCTGACGACATCTTCGAGGGCGAGGCGGTGGAGGCCGAAGTGCTCACCGAGTTCCCGCAGCGTCGCCTCGTCGCCGAGACCGTCGACGTTGGTCCAGACGACGGACCACCCTGCCGGGTAGCGGCTGAGCTGGCCGGTCTCGGCGACCTGCTCCTCGGCGAGTCCGTCCGGGCCGTACGCGATGACCCGGATGACGGGCTTCGGCGAATCGGGATCGACCGTCAGGGTGCCGGGCGCGGTACCCGGGATGATCGACTTGCGCCTTCGCCGTCTTCGGTGCTTTTTGTGTTCGAGCATGAGTTGAGGATAGGCGAAGAGCGACCTATACGGCGCGCTTGAGTCCCTGCAATGAGTCCACCACGGGCGGATCGAGATGAACATCGACCTGAGGGAAGGCGATCGTGACGTCCGCCTCCTTGAAGCTCCACCAGATGGCTTCTCGCAGATCGGAGCGTGCGCGACGGCTGTTCCATGGATCCTCGATCCACACCGACACCTCGTAGTCCACGGAAGAGCTCCCAAACTCGGTGAGCAGGATGACCGGCTCCTTGTTCGACGAGCGCCAATCGAGCTTACGGGCCGCGGTCTCGAGTGTCGTGCGGACCGTTTCGAGGTCCGAGCCGTAAGCAACGCCGACCGTCACCCGGAGCCGGCAGAGCATGTCGCGGAAGGTGTAGTTGCGCACCGTCGACTGCACGATCTGGGAGTTGGGAATCACCAGGTCTTCGTCGTTGAGCGTCCTCGCCACCGTGGAGCGGATCCCCATGTCACGGACCCGAACCATCTGGCCCTCGAGCTCGAGCACGTCCCCCGGCTTGATCGATCGCTCGGTCAGCAGGATGACGCCCGAGACGAAGTTCGCTGTCAGATTCTGCATCGCGAATCCGATGGCCACTGCGAAGAGGGCACCGGCGGCGAACAGTGTCGTGAGGTTGATCCCCATGGTGTTGAGCGCGACGCCGAAGCCTGTCATCACGATCAAGTAGTGGACGAGGCGAGAAGTCACGCCCAACGCACCCTCATCGACGGGCAAGCGGCCCTTCAAGGCCTTGCCGGAGGCCTTCCGTAGAAGCCGAGAGACCCAGAACGCGACCAGCACGATCAGGATTGCCGTCACCAGCGTCGCAACGGTGACTTCTGTTCCCGCGAGTTTGAACAACGGCACGTCGAAGGCCCCGTAACCCTCGGTGATTCGTTCTCTCCAGCTCATTCTTCTGCGCCTCCTTCCGATGGATGGTGGAGGGCATGGTACACGGCCGGCGATCGGAGAATCGGCGCCGGCCAGACAGACTTCGCTCGGGCTGGCCCTTGGGTGGTCGGCCGCTTTCTTTATCGATGCTCGCTGCCGGGGAAGCACGCCATGCCGACTGCCCACACCCCGCCGCCTGAGGGTGCTCCCGCTGGCAGTCGGCCCAGTCCCGCTCACGAGCGCGAGCAAGGAGCGTAGGACTAGAATCTCGGTGAAACAACGAGACCAGCCGCGTCGTCGGAAGGGAGGCCGAGCTTGACAACGAGACTCGCCACGTACCGAGCATTCCTGGCCCTCGCCGCCGTGATCCTGCTGCTGACCGCGGCGGCCCATGCGACGGGTTCCACCGCGGTGTCCGAGATGCTGGACGACTCAGGGCTGCCGGAGGAGTGGAAGCCCGTCTTCAAGGGACTGTGGCTGATGTTCTCGATCCATCTGGTCATTGTCGCGGCGTTGTTGGTCGTCCTGGCGGTTTTCCCAGCCGGCCGCGCGCCCCTGGCCGTTGCCGTTGCGATGCCGGTCGCCGACACGATCTTGCTCCTGGTGACGGTGGGCGTCTTCATCGGTTCGATCATGACGGGGTCGGCGGCGGTAGCCGCCGTGGCGGCGCTGATCGCACAACCGGCGGGGGGGAGCAGGGAATAGAGAGGAGGATCTCGGTCCTCAGACCTTCATCCGCCTCCCTCCGGCGATTCGTCCCGCCCCGCCCAGGAGCAAATCCGCTCGACGGCTTCCAGCGAGTCGCCGCAGTACTCGCGCAGGAAGCTGTCGTCCAACTCGGGCGAGGCCTCGGCGCCCTCGAGGCGGGCGGCGCCTTCGAGCGCACGGGCGCCATCGAAGTCGACGTAGGAGATACGAGCTGTGAGCTCGCCCGGGTCCCGGCCGAAGACGGCGCCCGGGAGAATCGCGACGCCGGTCTCCTCCAGCAGCTGTTCGCACAGCGCCGAGCTCGTCCGGATGCCTTTGGCGCGCAGCAGCTTCGCTTGGGGGCGGAAGTCGGCGAACAGATAGTAACCGCCCTGCGGTCGTGCCACGCTGATGCCGGCCGCGATCAAACGGGAGGCGAGGTGCCGACCGAGCGCCCGCAGCACGCGCCTCGAGCGCTCGAGGTATAGGTCGATCGCGGCGTGCTCCTCGAAGGCGCTGACGGCGGCGTACTGGATCGGAGCGCTGGTCGAGGTGAAGGTCTCGCTCGCCACCGCGGCCATGGCGCTCTGGAGCCACTCGAGACCGGGCGGAAAGACGAAGAGTCCGAGGCGCCAGCCGCCGGCGCCGCACCACTTGCTTAGACCGCTGCTGAAGATCGTCCCCTCGGGATAGAACGGCACGATCGAGCGGTGCGCACCCTCGTGATGGAGCTTGCCGTAAATCTCGTCCGACAAGAGGGTCGCTCCGTACCGTCGGGCCACCTCGGCAAGCTGCTCGAGCTCTGTCTCGGAGTAGGTGCCGCCGGTGGGATTGTTGGGATAGTTGAGGATCAGGAGGCGGGGTCGGCCGGGATCCGACGTACAGAGCTCTTCGAGCTGCTCGGCGGTTATCCGCCATCTCCTGCGCGGACTGGTCGGGAGAAATCGTACGTGCCGGCCGATGATCTGCGCCTGCGGCGCGTACGGCACCCAGGCCGGAGTCGGGATCACGAGGTCGCCGTAGTAGGCGAGCTGCAGAATGAACATGAGCTGCTTCGAGCCCGGGCCCACCAGCACGTTGTCGGCCGAGCAGTCGACTCCGAACTCTCGGGAATGGTGGCGGGCGACCTCCTCACGGAGGGCCCTTAGCCCTTGGACCGGCAGGTAGTCCTTCTGGTGTGCGTTCGCTCGCAGGCTCTCGACGACGAGCTCCGGCACCGGGAAAGGAGACTGTCCGAGGCCCATCTTGAAGATCCGCCGCCCTTCGCTTCGAAGCCGGTCGCTGATCTCGTTGATCGAGACGGTCGCCGACGGCGCCAGGCCGCGAACGTTCAGGTTGAGGTTTACCCCTGGGCCTCGCCCGCGCACTCCGATCTCGCTCAGTCGCTTCATTCGACAAGTTCGTTTCGCGCTGTTCTTCCGCCTATTCTAGGGGTGATGGCGTCGGAATGGAGGTTGAGGAGTTGAAGCGAGCGGCCCTCGAGCCGTCCTTGCGCCTCGGCATCAGCTCCTGCCTGGTGGGTGAGGAGGTGCGCTGGAATGGCGGCCACAAGCGCGACGCCTTCCTGCTCGGGCTGCTGGGCGACTACGTCGAGTGGTTTCCGGTCTGTCCCGAGGTCGAGATCGGATTGGGCACGCCGCGCGAGACCATCCATCTGATCGGCTCGGTCGAGCGACCGCGTCTGGTCGGCGGGAAGTCCCGAGACGACCACACCGAGGCGATGCAACGATGGGCGCGGGAGCGCCTCGAAGAGATCGCCGGATGGAACCTGCACGGCTTCGTCCTCAAGCGCGCGTCGCCGAGCTGCGGGCTGTTCCGGGTCAAGGTGCACAACGACAAAGGGATGCCGGAGCACGCGGGGCGCGGCATCTTCGCCCACGAGCTTGCCGAGCGGTTTCCACTGTTGCCGCTCGAGGAAGAGGGGCGGCTCGGCGAGCTTTTCACGGCGCTCGCCGTACGGGCGACCCGCGGCCGCCATCGCAACGTTCTCCACCATCTACTGGGCTTCGTCAAGACCGAGCTCGCGACCGACGACAAGCTCGAGCTGCTCGAGGTGATCGACGACTACGCCGCCGGCTTGACGCCGTTGGTCGTTCCCTTGACTCTGCTCAAGCACCACTTCCGGCGCCTGGACACTCCCGACTGGCTCGAACGGCAGGTCTACCTGCACCCGCACCCGAAAGAGCTGATGCTGCGCAGTCACCCGTAGGTTCGTCGCGCGACACCACCCCTATCCCGGTAGGCCGATAGCAGCCCTCGCAGGCACAACGATCAAGACCCGTCCGGCGCGGGCTCCAGCAGGTCGGAGAAACTGGGGAGCCTGGCCGGTTCCAGGGCGGGCGCTCACGTCGACTCGGCTTGCAGGAAGCGATGCGGTGCCGAGATAATCGCGGAGTCATTCCGCGCGCGCCGGCGCGCCGCGTCAGCACGGGCGCCAGTGGCCGCGATGGCGCAATCGAATGGGAGCCGACCATGGGCGAGCTGATACTTCCCGCGACCACGCTGTTCCATTTCAACTCGGAGATGCTGTCCCTCGGATTATCCGACCTCAGCCGGGAGCACGCCGGACGACGACTGAAGAACGGTGACGGCAGCTCGATCGCTTATCTGGTCGGACATGTCACGTCGTCGCGCTTCGGTCTCTTGAAGTCCCTGGGTGCGGCTGCCGAGAATCCGTATGCAGAGCTCTACGGGGCCGGAGTCGGCTCGAAGGACGCCGCCGCCTATCCTCCGATCGCCGAGCTCAGAGCACGCTGGGACGAGGTGGCCCAGACGCTGCACACCGCCCTCGACGCGGTCACCGACGAGAATGCCGTCACCGCTGACGAAGGTGGCTTCCCGATTTCGGACCAGACCCTCCGCGGCCGCTTGACCTTCGTCGCCTGGCATGAGTCTTACCACATCGGGCAGATCGGAGTCCTGCGCACGGAGATGGGATATCCGTCGATGAGGCGGATGCTCTACGCGGCGAAGAAGCATTAGCGGAGACCCTACTTCCCTCGAGCGCAGCTGCCCACCGCCCCCTGCCCCACTGCGACTCGGCAGCGGCTAGCCGGAGAACTTCTGGATGATCTCGGTCAAGTCGTTGCCGAGCGATTCGGAAGGCGTGACAACGACTTCGCGCTCGCCGATCCGAGTCGAGAAGCGCGCTTCGTTCTCGCAGCGCATGTAGGCGGCCTTGAGCTCGTCGCTGAGCTTCTCTAGGGTGACCACCGACAGGCCTCGGTCCTCGACCAGGGTCTTGAAGTTGTGGATCTCGCCGTCGGGATCCACCCAGGCCACGCCGAACTTCTTCGGCGGCTTGCCGATGAACGCGTAGGCGGCCTCATTGGTGGGAACGATCTCGAGCGGATCGGGAAGGTCTCCCGCCAGCCGCTCGAGCGGCTCCTTCATCTCTCCGATTCTGCTGGCGGCGGGATCGTTGGCCTCCAGCGGCGGGTATTCGGGCTTCTTGCCCAGTACCTGGCTTAGGAAACCCATCGGCTCTCCTTTCAGAGTGGAGAAGGCGACCTCCGGCGGCAGGTCAGTGAGTCCAAGAGCGGGCCAGCGGCCCATCACGGCGTCGGCATCAAGAAGGTGCGCTACCAGACCACCCAGGTCGCCATGGTTCGAACGCCGAGGCTCTTATGGCCTTTGTGTAGCAAGCCGGGCGGGAAGTTGTCAAGAGCGCCGCTCGCCGAGACCGAACTGGCGGTTGCCGCCTGCATTACACCTCATGCTGTCGTCGAACAAAGTCTCGAAGGAGGAGAGTCGATGAGACGGATCGGAACGCTGGCAGAGGGTACGGAAGGTGCCGAGAGCATGAGCGCACGCATGACGCTTCGCTTCGAGGATGAGGAGACCTACGAGATCGTCCTGGAGCTGGGGACGAAGGGCGAAGAGCTGGTCCCTTGTCAGACGATGAGGTTGCGCAAGGCGACCGGGCTCCGCGAGTAGGCGGACGGAGCAACACCGGCGACGGGCCGCTGCTAGGCGGCCCGGGGCGCGACGGCGCGGTTGGCGTCGTCGACGAAGACCAGCTTCGGTCGGTGGGCGGCGGCCTCTTCCTCGTTCATCTCGGCGTAGGCGCAGAGGATGACGCGGTCTCCCGGCTGGGCGTGGCGCGCGGCGGCACCGTTGAGGCAGATCTCGCCCTGGCCGCCCGGAATCACGTAGGTGGCGATTCGGTCGCCGTTATTGCAGTTGTAGATCTCGACCCGCTCGAACGGAAGGAGGCCGGCCTCGCGGCAGAGCTCCGGATCGACGGAGACGGAGCCCTCGTACTCGAGGTTGGCGTCCGTCACGGTGGCGCGGTGGATTTTCGATTTGAGCAAAGTCAGTCGCATGGGGGTCTCTCAGCTGTTCATGGCCAGTGCGAGGCGCAGGCCGTGGAGGATGAGGTCGGGGATGACATGGTCGAAGTCAGGCTCGTCGCGATAGAGCGAGGAGAAGCCACCCGTCGCGACGACGATCGGGCGGCGGCCTGCGAACGCCTCCTCGGTGATGCGATCGATCAACAGCCGGATCGCTCCGAGGGTGCCGAAGTAGAGGCCGGCCTGGATGCTCTCCGTGGTCGAGCGGCCGATCGCGAGAGTGGGCGCGACGATCTCGACTGCCGGCAGCTTGGCTGTGCCGGCGTCGAGCGCCTCCATCGACAGGCGCACGCCGGGCAGGATCGCTCCGCCGAGATAGTCGCGCTCGCCGGTGACCACCTCGATCGTCGTGGCGGTGCCGAAGTCGACGACGATCAGGTCTTCGCCCGGAAACCGGTGGGTCGCGGCGATCGCATCGGCGATACGATCGGTTCCCACCTCTCGCGGGTCGCTGTACTTGATGCGCAAGCCGGTCTTGACGCCCGGCTGGAGGACGAACGGCTCGAGCTCGAAGTACTTGAGGCAGGCGCTGCGCAGCGAATGGATGAGGTCCGGCACCACCGAGCACATGGCGATGGCGTCGAAGCCCGCGGGATCGATGTCGTTCTCCCGCAGCGCCGAGCGAAGGAAGACCCCCAACTCGTCGGAGGTCGGTTTGCCGTGAGTCGTGACGCGGAACTGGAAGCGCAGCTCCTCGCCGGCGAAGACCCCGCCGACGACCAGGCTGTTGCCGACATCCAGGCAGAGGATCACGCCGCGCCTTTCATCGGCTTGGCGAGGCGGACGTTGTCGATGAGGCGGACCTCACCCAGCCGGACGGCGCCGAAGCGGCGACTCGCCCTGTCCGCGACGTACTCGACGACGAAGCCCAGCGCCTCCAGGCGGCTGCGCACCTCGTCCGGTCCGTGGGGAGATCGCAGCAAGGCTGGGAACTCGGCGGCGCGGCGCCGTGCTTCGGGTGAGAGCCTGCGGTTGCGCGAGCTCAGAGCCAGCCCTTCGGCGTCTCGCACGGTGGGACAGGCGACGATCTCGACGTCGAGAAAGAAGTCCTCCGCCATCCGGCGCACGAGCTCGAGCTGCTGGTAGTCCTTCTCGCCGAAGTAGGCGCGGCGCGGCCGCACGAGGTTCAGCAGCTTCAGCACGACGGTCAACACACCGTCGAAGTGACCGGGGCGATGGGCGCCGCACAGCCGCTTGCTGAGCTCCGCCTCGGCTACCCGGTAGCGGTAGCCCGACGGGTAGATCTCCTCCATGGCCGGGCAGAACAGGACGTCGACCCCCAGCCTGCGGGCCAGGTCGCGATCGGCGTCGAAGCTGGCCGGATAGCTCTCCAGATCATCTCG
Organism: Thermoanaerobaculia bacterium; assembly: GCA_945787575.1. Lineage (GTDB taxonomy): Bacteria > Acidobacteriota > Thermoanaerobaculia > Multivoradales > JAHEKO01 > CALZKB01. The sequence continues at coordinate 13,045 of CALZKB010000067.1, forward strand.
CCGGTCGAACTGAGTCGGATTGAGGAAGACGCTGAGCACGGTCGCCTCGTTCTCTTCCAGGGAACGCCTGAGAAGCGCTTCGTGACCCCGGTGCAGACCACCGAGAGTGGGGACGAAACCGATCGCGTGCCCGGCCAGCGGGGGGTCAGCGCGCAGCCGACGCCACGCCTCGACCGTTCGGACGAGCTGCATGGTAGGTCTCCTCTTCGGCTGGAAAGCGGCGGCCCTGGACGTCTTCGGCAAAGCCGTTCAGCGCTCTCTGGATCAGCTCGTGGCCCTCGAGGTAGCGGCGCACGAACCGCGGCTGGAAGGTGTCGTCGATCCCCAGCAGGTCGTGCAGCACCAGCACTTGCCCGGAGGTCTCCGGGCCGGCGCCGATGCCGATGGTGGGGATCCCGGCCGTCGCCGTGACCTTCTCGGCGACGGCGCTCGGCACCGCTTCGAGAACCAGGCTGAAGCAGCCGAGCCGCTCGAGCGTCCGGGCGTCCTCGAGCAGCGACCTCGCGGCCGCGGCGTCTCGAGCCTGCACTCGGAAGCCGCCGAGCTGATGGACCGACTGCGGGGTGAGGCCGAGGTGGCCCATGACGGGAACGCCGGCTTCGACGAGGCCGCCGACGACCTCCTCGTGGCCGCGAACGCCTTCGATCTTGATCGCCTGGGCACCAGCCTTCATCAACTGGTCGGCGACGACGGCGGCGTGCGCCGTTCCCTGCCGATGGGCGAGGAAGGGGAAGTCGCCGATCACGAACTTCGTCGGTGCGCCTCGGCGCACGGCGGCGACATGGGTGGCGATCATCTCGGGAGTGGCCGGAATCGTGGAGTCGTATCCATGCATCACCATGGCCGCGCTGTCGCCGACGAGGATGCAGTCGACCTGCGACCGCTCGATGATGCGCGCCGACCAGGCGTCGTAGCAGGTGACCATGGAGATCGGACGGCCCGCGGCGCGGGCGGTGGCGAACTCGCGAACGGTCTTCATGCTGCCGACTCCGAAAGCGTTGCTTGATCGGCCTGCTGGAAGGCGCGATAGATGCCAGCGAGGTCGGAGAGGCCGGCACTCTCGAGCGCCGTCAGGTTGGCGGCGACGGTCTCGCCGTCTCCCCGCGTGATCGGGCCAGTCAAAGCGGCCTGCCGGTCCGCCGCCTCGAGATTCGCCAGCGTCCGTCGCAAGTAGGGCGCGGCGAGAGCGGGGTCGAGACCCCAGCGGCCCTCGAGCTGCTGGAAGAAGCGCTGCCAGAGCAGGGTGGTGAAGTTGCCGGCCACCACGCAAAGGGCGTGGTAGAGAGGCTTGTCGCCAGCCGGGATCGAGGCCGAGGGGTTGGGAAGCCCCGGCAGGAGCTCGGCCAGTGACGGCCCCGCTTCTTCGAGCAGAAAAGGGATGGTCGGGTAGATCTCCGGGGCGTAGGACTCGGGGCCGAACGTGCACAGGGGGTGGGCGCCCCAGGCGCCGTCGACGGAGCGACTACCGGAGAAGTGAATCCAGGTCGGTTGCGGCTGGGCGCCGTGCCGATGGTGGGCGACGAACGGGGCCAGGGCGTCGTCGCTGATCGCCAGCAGAACGCGCTCGCAGCGCGGCAGGGCGTCCTCGAGCGTCGTGCCTTCGGCGAGCGCCTGGCCGTGCCAACCGTGGGCTCGGCTCCACTGCCGGCAAGGGATGTCGAGCTGCCGCAGGTAGCTGGTTAGATGGGTTGCGAGTCGGCCGCTGCCGATGAGCAGCCAAGGCTTCGCGCTCGGTACCTGTCCCATGGATCAAGTCCTTTCCGGATGCCGCGTCCGCGGCACCGCAGCGAAGTGGTGATCTAAAAGAGCCTCGAGTGAAGTCGCTGTGCCGTGGCATCAACGCGGTGGCCTCAACGCTTCATCGCGAGTATATCGCGAGGCGATCGACCCCGAGCAGCCTTGAGGCGAATGACGGTGTCGACGCTAGAATGAGGTCGCATCGGGCGGAGCTGGCTCTCACCCCTGCAGACGGCTCGGGGAGTGCCAGGCAGGAAAGCGGATCGCAAGCATGCAGCTAGCCGGGAAACTCGACAAGTACGACTTCACCCACTTGCTGTTCATGCTCGCCTCGAGCGGCAAGAGCGGCAAGCTGACGCTCACCGAGTACGGAGGGCAGGGGGTCATCGTCTTTCGTCAGGGCCAGATCATCTACGCCGCTTCGAGCTCCCCGAGGGAGACGCTCGGCAACATGCTGTTGTGCAATGGCCTGATCGGAGAAGAGCAGCTGAAGCAAGGCCTGGAGGCCCAGCGCGACTCCGCGGAAGAGCGTCGACTCGGAGCCATCCTCGTCGAGTTGGGGTTCCTTCGCCAGGAGGAGCTCGAAAAAGTGATGGCCGCGCAGACCGAGAAGGTCGTCTCGGAGTTCCTTGGTTGGCACACGGGGTTCTTTCGTTTCGAGGAGTTCGAGCTTCCGGACCAAGGTGAGGTCGAGGTCGACGCGCGGTTGCTACAGGGTAGGCCGGGCAACCTGCTCCTGAGCGATGGACTGCCGCCAGAGCAGGTACTGCGCGATCTTGCGCACAAGCTGGATGCCGCGAGTGCGGAACAGGCGGAGGAGACGCGCGGGGCGCAGGCCCGCGAGGCGCGACCTGAAGTCGAGGCCGGTCCGGCCGCTGTTCCCGAAGCCGGTCGGTTCGAGTCTCTCAAGTCCATCATGGTCGAGTTTCACTCACCGGCATTCACCGGTGAAGGCACGCTCATGATCCTCAACTACGCGCAGCGACTGGTTGGCCGGGGGGTGCTCTTCGCCGTCAGTCGGACAGGCAGCAGAGGCCTGGGTCAGTTCGGAATCGAGCCTCCCGAAGGTTCTTCTCCCAACTTCATCCGCGATCTGACGCTCCCCGGCGGCGAACGATCGATCATCACGGAAGTGATCGCGCGCAAGAGCGCATTCGTGGGTCCCCTCGAGGAAACCCCTACAAACCAGCTTCTTCTTCGCAAGCTCGGCGGGGGGTGGCCGGACTCAGTCGTTGCGGCTCCGCTCATCGTCGGGGGTCAGGTATTGCTCGCCTTCTATGGCGACAATCTTCCCGAGAACGATCCGATCGGACCGGTCGATGAACTGGACGTCGTGATGATCCACGCGGCGCTGGCGATGGAGAAGAGCCTGTTGGCCAAGAGAGTCGAACACCTGGAAGACCTCAGGCGACAATCGAGCTGAGGTTTCGCTCCGTTGACTCTGAGTGAATTGCAGGCGAACGTCCTGCGCGGTATCGGCCACACGCCTCTGTTGGCGTTGCGGAAGATCGTGCCACGGAACGGTTCGCGCCTCCTGCTGAAGCTGGAGTCGCGCAACCCGACCGGCAGCATGAAGGACCGGATGGCGCTGGCCATGATCGAAGCGGCGGAGGCGGACGGGCGTCTCCCGACCGGTGGATCGGTCGTCGAGTACACCGGCGGCAGCACCGGCGTGTCGCTTTCCCTCGTCTGCGCCGTCAAGAGCTATCCGTTACACATCGTCACTTCCGATGCCTTCTCTCGGGAGAAACTCGATCACATGGAGATGCTGGGGGCGAAGCTCGAGATCGTGCCGAGCGACAGCGGGCGGATGACGGAGAAACTGACCCGAGAGATGATCGAGGCCGCCAGGGTCCTCGCCCAAGAGCCGGGTGTGTTCTGGACGGATCAGCTCAACAACACGGATTCGCTCGCCGCCTATCGCGCAATGGGGGAGGAGATCTGGAGCCAAGCGGGTGGACAGGTCGCGGGCTTCGTCCAGAGTGTGGGTACCGGTGGGTCGCTTCGGGGCACCGGCGAAGCCCTGCGCCGCAACGGCGGACGGGTCCGAATCGTCGCCGTGGAGCCGTCCGAATCCCCGGTTCTCTCGGGAGGCTCGACCGGTGCCCACAAGATCGAAGGGGTCGGAGCGGGTTTCGTGGTGCCGCTATGGCAAGAGGAGATGGTCGACCAGATCGAGCGCGTTTCGACCGAAGATGCCGTGGCGATGGTCGTTCGACTGGCGCGTGAGGAGGGCGTCTTCGGCGGCACCTCCACCGGCGCCAACATCGTCGCCGCCTTGCGGGTTGCCGAGCAGCTGGGGCCCGAATCGACCATCGTCACCGTGATGTGCGACACCGGGATGAAGTACCTCAGTACCGCTTTGTATCGAGCCCACACGAGCTCTCGCCCTGCGGAGTAAGAGCGCTTCCAAGAGGGAAGGCACTCGAGCCAAGGTGTCCGGGCCGTAATCCCTTGTCGCCCTTCGGGTTGCGGCGGTTTCGTGTGTGCTGCGGTGTTGCCGCGCCTCACCGATGCTACGGCATCGCCTGCGGCCCGGCGCTAGACGAGGTCTGCCGTCATCACCACGTCGGCGACTTCGCCCTGCAGGTTGGCGGCGGTGACCTGGGCCAGGTGGTCGGCGCTGAGCGACCGCCCCACTCGATGCGCTGATCTTGACCCCATCACCGCCGAAAGAGGCCTTGAGTCCCTGAGCGGGGCTGCTCAATAAGAAGTCCTCACCCTCGGCTCTGGCGTGTTAGCGATCGTCATTCGCGCCGAGACCAGCGGACACGAGCGCCTGGCGCAGTTCGCCAGGCTCGGCGAGGCTCGTCGGCTCGACGGTAGAGGCTCGAGCTGCCGACAGGCCGAGGACACCCAGCACGGCGATCGGGCCTAGAAGTCTGCTCTCCATGGCTGCACCTACATCGTTCGAGCTCGGTCTGTTCGAACTCGAACTGAACTGGGAGGCCGCCGTCCAGCATGGAGCTTGATGGCGCGAAGCTGTATCGTCACGACCCCTTTCCCCGGGTACCGGCCATCTCGACCGTCTAGAATCAGTCAGCGAACGAGCCCGGGCGGTGGGTCGTCACGGCGCCGCGCGGCTCGCAGGGGCATGGCCATGGAGCGCCGAGACTTTCTGATGGGTGCAGCCGGGGTGTTGGGCGCGACGGCGCTTCGAGGACGCACGCCGGCGCTCGAAGGGAACGGCAACCCCTCCGCTCCGCTCACGCTCTTCCTCTGCGGCGACGTGATGACCGGCAGAGGGATCGACCAGCTGCTGGCCCGGCCGAGCGAGCCGACCCTGCACGAGTCGTACGTTCGCGACGCCCGCCGGTACGTCGAGCTCGCCGAGGAGGTAAACGGCCCGATCGAGCGCCCGGTCGGTCCCGGCTACATCTGGGGTGATGCGCTGGCGGAGCTGGAACGGCAGCGGCCGGACGCGCGGATCGTGAATCTGGAGACGGCCGTCACCCGCAGCTCGGACTTCTGGCGGGGGAAGGGAATCAACTACCGGATGCACCCCGCCAACATCGGCTGCCTCACCGCGGGCGGGATCGGCTGCTGCGTCCTGGCCAACAATCACGTGCTCGACTGGGGGTATGCCGGACTGGCCGAGACCGTGCCGACCCTTCGGAGAGCGGGCCTCGAAACCGCCGGAGCAGGTCGCAACTTGACGGAGGCGGCCGCTCCGGCGATCCTCGAAGCTGGAGGACGGGGACGAGTCGTCGTTTACGCTTTCGGTTCGCCGACGAGCGGTATCCCGGACGAGTGGGCGGCGGCGGAGGAACGGCCCGGGGTCCACCTGCTCACGGATCTGTCCGAGGCGACGGTGCGGCGGATCGCGACACGGGTCACGGGCGAGAAGCGACCGGGCGACGTGGTAGTGGCGTCGATCCACTGGGGCGGGAACTGGGGTTACACGATGTCGGCCGACCAGCGGCGATTCGCCCGCCGACTGGTCGAGGCGGCGGCCGTCGACGTCGTCCACGGTCACTCGTCGCACCATCCTCTCGGAGTCGAGATCTACCGGGGTCGGCCGATCCTCTACGGCTGCGGTGATTTCATCAACGACTACGAGGGCATCCGCGGCCATGAGGAGTTTCGGGGTGACCTGGTGTTGGCGTACTTCGCAAGGCTCGAACGAAGTAGCGGCCGGCTCGTGCGGTTGGCGGCGACCCCCTTCCGGAGCCGGCGGCTGCGGCTCGAGCGAGCGACGAGCGGAGAGGCCACCTGGCTACGGGGGATCCTCGACCGCGAGGGGGCGGCGCTCGGCACGCGAGTCGAGAGAGGCGCGGACGAGACCCTCGTTTTCTACCCCCGCGAAAGCGGCGGGAAGGACTGACGCGCGGTTCGTTCCTGCGGCGAGGTCGCGCTGCGTGCCGATCACCCGGCGGTGCGGGGTGCTACCAGCCCGGCCACGACATAAAGACCACAGGCGGCTGCCACGACGGCGGTGAATCCCAGGTGGACGGCGAGCAAAGTGGCAAGCACCGCCGAGAGCACGGAAGCCCAGCCGTTGACGCCCCAGGCCCAGGGCACGAGATCGGGCTTCGCGGTGGTCACTCGCCGCAGGCCGAGCGGGAAGGGCATGCCGAGAAAGAAGGCCAGCGGTGCGATCGTCAGCAGAGCGAGCGGCATCTTGAGCCATGGCGACCAGCCGGCACTGTGGGTGAGGAGCAGCGTCGACAGGGCGACACAGAAGAGCACGGCGAGCACGATCCCGCCGATGGCCACCCGGATCGGCGCCCGTGGGTAGCGGCGCTCGAGCCGCTGCGAGGCGCCGCTACCGAGACCGGCAAACAGCAAGAACCCGGCCAAGACCACCGCCGCCGCCAAGAGCGGGTGGGCCAGAAAGAGCGTGAGGCGCTGGATGAAGGCGATCTCGAGGAAGAGGAAGGCGAGACCCAGGCAGAGGAAGTAGAGCCCCACGCGATGGGCACGGCCGATCGATCGGCGCCGGATCAGCCACAGGGGCAAGAGGATCAGGAAGACCGCGGCGAGCATCGCCTGGACGAGCGCCGCGAGGAGCAGAACGTAGCTCCATTCGACGAGCACCGCGCCGCCGCGAGTCCGCAGGCGCAGCAGCTCGCCAAGCGAGCGCCAGCGAAAGTGGCGGAAGAAGTACGGCCGATCATCGGTCGCCGGACCGACGTAGAGCTTGTAATCGCTAGTGAACGTCTGCCGGCGCGCACCGAGCAGAGCTTGCGCCGCCCGGAAGAGAACCGGCTGATCGAGCAGGTTGTATCGATTCGGTTCGCTCTCCAACATTCCCGGGTAGTAGGCGACGTCGAACGAGCGCTCGGTGCAAAAAGCGCGAATCACCGCGATCTCGGCGGCCGTGAACTCGGTCCGCTTGACCATGACCAGGAAATGGCTCCAGCTGCGGATGGCGGCAACGCGGTCGCGCGCCGTGTGTCCCGAGCGTTCGAGCGCCTCGGCGGCGGTGGCCAGGAGCTTGACGCTGGCGCGTGGGGGCGCGGCGAGCTCGCCGCCGACGGCGAGGACCCCATCGTCGCTCAGCCGGTCGAGGATGAGCTCGAACGCCTCGACGGTGTGAACATAGCTCTCTCGCAGCGCCCTAGAGCCGGGTTCTCCGCCACCTCCGGCGGGCGGCAGGACGATGAGGTCGAAGGGTCCTCGGTGGCCGGCGAGGAAGCCCCGCGGGTCGAGCGTATGCAAGCGGATCCGCGGATCGTCGTAGAGGCCTCCCGTGAAGTCGGCCAGCTCCTGCGCCACGAGCTCCGGAAGCTGGGGATTGACCTCGACCGCCTCGATCGCGGAGGCACCGTGGCGCAGCGCGAGACCGAGTGCCGGTGCGGGGCCGGTGCCGAGCAGCGCCACGCGCGAGCGGTCCGCCGGGAGATGAAACGGAAGAGCTGCCGGCAGGTAGTCGAGATAGACACCCTCGTCGGTCCCTCCGCTCGAGCGGTCGACCACCCCGACGACCTCGCCGTCTCCGAAGATGACGATCTGCTCGGGAATCTCGCCCGTGAACGCGAAGCTCGCGCCCGGCGCGATGCGGAAGGGTATCCGCGGGGAACGAACCGCGGCCAGCGCCGCCAGCGGACCGGAGCGCGTGGCGACGATCTCGGCGCCCGGCACCGCCAGCGCCCTGGACTGTGGCTTGTACTCCGAGAGGCGGGGCTCCAGCCAGGCCGAGGGCCAGGTGAATGCGACGCCGAGAGCCAGGGCGCAAAGAGCCCATGCCGTGCTCCGGGGCCGTTCTCGCGGCTCGCCGGCCGGACGAGCCGGCCCTCGTCCGGCCATCAGGGCGACCACCGCCGCCAGGCCGCCTGCCGAGCCCACCAGTCGCAGGCAAGACGTGGGCTGGAGCACGTAGAGGGCCGAGAGCGCGGTCACGGCACCGGCCGCCGCGCCGACCAGGTCGGCCTGGTAGATGCGGTGCTGCGAGTCCTCGAAGTGAGCGAGCGCCAGGCCGACGGCGCCGCCGGCGCAGACGAAAGGGAGCGCGAGTACCAGGTATACCGCGGCGAGCGCGGCGAACTGCCGCGGATCCCACATCATCTCCAGAGGATTGAGACGTAGGCGCTGTGCCGCTGCGAAGCAAAGCGGCGTGAGCACTCCGAAGAGCGCCATGAAACCGACGAGGGCCGTCTCGAAGCGCTCGAGCAACCGGCTCCTCATGACGGTCAGAAGAGCGCCGCTGGCGCCGTAGCCGAGCAGCGCCAAGCTGATCACCAGATAGGCGAAGTGATGCCACTGAACGATCGAGAATAGGCGCATCAGCAGGAGCTGGTAGGCGATCGCGGCGCCCGAGATCAGGCCGATCGCGAGGCGCAACGGTCAGTGCTCGCCGGTCAGGGGGACGAACGCGACGGGCAGCACCTGACGACTCCGGATCTCCCCGTTCGCCGTCTTGGTGAGGAGCATCAGCTGCTGCGTCGAGAAGGGTCCGCCGACCGGGATCACCATGCGGCCGCCCGGCCGCAGCTGCTCGATCAGCGGCGGAGGAACGTGTCCGCTGGCGGCGGTGACGATCACGGCGTCGAAGGGCGCATGCTCCGGCCAGCCGTAGTATCCGTCGCCGATCCGCGTGACGATGTCGTCGTAACCCAGTTGCGCGAATCGCTCCCGGACCTGCTCGCCGAGCTCGGGGATGATCTCGATGGAATAGACCTCGTCCACGAGCTCGGCCAGGATCGCTCCCTGGTAGCCGGAGCCGGTACCGACCTCGAGGACCACGTCGTCGCGCTCGAGGTCGAGAAGGTCGGTCATGATGGCGACGATGTAGGGTTGCGAGATGGTCTGGCCGTAGCCGATCGGCAGCGGCCGATTCTCGTAGGCGTAGCGCCTGAGATCGGGGGGCACGAACTCGTGCCGAGGCACTCGCCCCAAAGCTTCGAGCACTGCCCGTCGGAGCTCGGCCCGACCGAGGTGACGACTCGTGTAGCGGACGTCGGCGCGCACCTCTTCCACGAGCGCACCGCGCTCGCTTTCGAAGTCCTGCCCCGCGAGGGCTCCTGCGAGGAGGATGAGGGGAAGGGTCCTGAGCAGAAGGCTTCTCATCGCTGCAGCCTCCAACTCTACGATATCAGCAGGGTCGGGACTCCGCTCGCCGAGCCGTGTCGGATCCGTATGCCTCGGAAGAAGCGGGCCACCTCGCGGGGCAGACGATCCGCGGTGACGACCCGAGTTGGGGGGCGCTGGCGGGCTTGCTGTGGAAGCTGTCGGAGCGGTGGAGCCTGGGTGTGGCGGTGCGCGAGGGACCCGAGCTGAAAGCTGCCTCCGAGACCTTCGCAGGGCCCTCGAACACGGAGTACGAGCCGGGTGAGCTGTTGGGGTTCGGAGCAGGTGGAGTCGTGCTCCCGGCGTCTTCGCCGTCGGGACTGCTTTTCGCTCCCGCAACGACCGCCTTACGGTCGGTGTCGAGTGGGATCGGGTGACCCACTCGGACATTCTCGAATCCATCGGCGCGTCGCCGAAGTTCGTGCTCGATGACGCCGATGAGCTGCACATCGGGGCGGAGTATGCGTTCCTCGGATCGAGGCCGAGCACGGCGGTGCGGCTCGGCGGGTGGCTGGATCCGGATCATCGGATCGGCTACCGCGGTGGGGACTACGTCGCTTGAGCGGTACTCAATCGCGGCTCGGACGAGATCCACGTGGCGGCAGGTTTCGGGCTCGCCTTCGACACCTTTCAGCTCGACGTGAGCGTCGATCTTTCCGATCTCGCCGACAGCGCATCGCTGTCCGCGATCTACAGCTTCTGAACCGCCGGCTACATGCCCCAAAGCTGCGACGTGTCGACCGGCTTGCCTTGGAGCTTGAGGTAGTAGAAGAGCTGGCCTTTGTGCTGAGCCAGATGCTGGACCATTAGCAGGAACTGCGCACCCAGTAAGCGCTCCTCGGCCTCCCATGGAGCCTTGACGGTGTCACCGGCCAGTCGTCCCTCACCCGCCTCCTCGATGGTAGCCAGCGCCAGCTGCTTGTCGGCGGCGAGTAGCTCCTTCACCCGGGCTACGCTCTCGGCCACCGGGAGCTTCTCGGCCGGTAGCAGCATCTCGCCTTCCTCTGCCTCCGGCATCTCAGAACCTTCGGGCGGCGTCCAGTCGCCGGTGAGGAACCCCTTGAAACAGAAGCCGCAGGCGGTGGTGAGGTGAAGAAGGAGCTGGCCCGTGGTCATCCAGTTCTCTCCGGTGGAGGGCTTCCAGTCGAGCATGCTGTCGTCGACTAGGTCCAGAAGACCCTCGGTCGCCGAGTAGGTCAGACGGGTCTGCGAGATCAGCAGTTCGCTCCAGTTCATCGTGTGCTCCTTTCGGTAGGTAGGCGCGACCCCGGTCTTCGAGGGGCTTGGGAGCCCGTCCCGCCAGGTCGCACGCCGCGTTGCCCAAAGACTAAGCAGACCGCCGCCCGACTTCAAGGGGCGCGGCTGTCCGGTAGTGGCTCAACTGAGCCGCTACCGGCTGTCCGCCCGCCGGACGGTGGCTCGGCGAGCTCGACGCCGATCACCTCCACATGGCGCGGATGATGGCGACACGGCCACAGCTCGCTCGCCATCAGATAGGGCTGTCACCGACCGCCGACCGCGCGTCGTCTGCGCCGCGGAGGAGAGAGGCTGGGAGGTGAGCGCTCGGCTGCCTGAGTTCTACGAGCAGGTGGCTCCCGGCTGGCTCAGCTGGACGTACTCCTGTTGGGTGATCTGGGTGATCTTGTAGTTCCCGGCTTGAGCCTGAGCGATCTGGCGAGCCTTGGTCTCATCCGCTGCCAGGACCTTGAGAGGGAAACACGGACGGAACGTAATCGATGCATTGGTCGCCTTGAAGTAGAACCATTTGGACGGCGCCGAGGGCTTGTGGCGCACGGTCTCCGTTTCGGTGACCTTCTTGCCGTCGCGCTCAGCTTTCAAGACGTAGGGTCGGTCCTGGTTCTCCCGCTGCACCGTCTTGGAGTCCTTGTAAGACAGGTTGTCGAAGGTCTCGCGGACGGGGTTGATGCCTCGCTTCATGCTGACTTGACACGGAGGATCGCAGAGGACCTCCCACTCCAGCTTGTACGAGTCGTCGTCGATCTTGGTGGCCTCGAAGCGCTCGATCTTCGGCCCCGTCCTCGCCTTGACCTCGAAACTGGCGCTCGACAGGTTGTTGCTGCCGTCGGGCTCCCAGAAGCTGGCCAGGTCCGACGGATGGGCGACGACGAGGACAGTGTGCCGGGCAGCGCGAGTCGTCGAGTAGGGCACCTTGACGTCCCGGTAGCCCCCTTTTTCGATCGGCTCGATCTCGAACAGGATCGGACTCCACACGACGGGTCCCTGGGCGGAGGGAGCCTGGATCAGCGCTCTCCCGGGGAAGGTCGACAACACGTCCCCGGTCCCGTCGTTGAGCACCCTGAAGCTCAGCTCGACTTCGTCTTTCTCGTAGACGGTGTACGGCTCGACGCCGAGGTTGCCGATCGAAACTTCGGCGAATACGACGGAGAGATCGACGGAGCGGTCGTTGTTGGCCTCGTCCGTCTCCGGCACGAGGCCGGCGACGTCGGCGCTGGCCGTGAAGCGCTCCGAGAGCGGAGCTCCGCTCGGAGTTCGAGACTCCAACGCGTCTTTCGCCAGCTTCGTCGGATGGAACTTGAACGAACGCTCGATCGAGGCTTTTGCCGCGAGCGCCGGGATGTCGTCGAAGAATGCGACCTGGGAGGAGCCGGAGCTCGGCGTGTTCCTGAAGACCCGGACGGCGAAGGGGCCGGCGTCGGTCTCTCCGGCGTTGGTGATCCGCACGAAGACGTCATTGTTCTCGCGGTTTCGCAGCAGGATCCGCTCGGCGACAGTAGGTGTCCCCTGGGGGCCGAGCATCGGCGTCTTCGTGAACAGCTTGGAGATGACGAGGTCCGGCCGATCACCGGGTGAAACCCACATCGCGCTCTTGTCCAGGACGTTGTTTGTGGAGCTCGACTCCGCGATCTCCTCCCCGACGTCCACGATCCAGCGGAGATTGTGAACACCCGAGGTCAGACTCAGCCCGGCCCAGTAGGGGAGTGCCGTTTCGGGGTCGAGCTGTTCGAACTCGCCGGGCATGGGTGCCCACTCCCAGACGTCCCTCACCGGTCCGTCGACAC
>CALZKB010000068.1 GCA_945787575.1 Thermoanaerobaculia bacterium
GGTGGCGCCATGAGCCACGGCCGTCGCTCCGGTCTCGCGGGCGACGGCGATCTGATCGCGGGCGATCAACGGCCGCGCGAGAGCCGTGCCCAGCAGGTAGCGGTTCTCGTAGATCGCATTGCCGGCGACCGCCGGGAAGATGAAGTCGGTCACGAACTCGCGTTTGAGGTCGCGCACCCGGACGTCGACCGCCCCTTGTGAGCGCGCTCGCCGCTCGACCGCGGCGAAGTCCTCCCGCTGGCCGACGTCGGCCACGAAGGCTATGACCTCGAATCCACGCTCTTGGAGGAATCGCAGGATGCACGCCGTGTCCAGCCCTCCGCTGTACGCCAAGACGATCTTGCTGCTCATAGGCTCTCCCTCCTCCATTCGTCGCTCTGTGCCAGGTGGACCTATCGGCCCTACCGGCCGGCGACCACCCGCAATCGTACCTATAAGCCGCTAGGCTTCGATCGCCGGCGCATTGTCATCAGTTGGCGACGGCTCTTTCGATCCAAAGCTTCAGCATCGGTTTGGGCAGAGCGCCGACCAGCCGGTCGACCTCGACACCGTCTTTGAACAGGATCATCGTCGGGATTGCCTGGACGCCGTACTCGATCGCCCTCTGCTGGTCCTCCTCGGTGTTGATCTTGGCGATGGACAAGCGGCCGGCGTACTCCCCGGCCAGCTCTTCCATCAGCGGAGCGACCATCCGGCAGGGGCCGCACCAGGGTGCCCAGAAATCGACGAGCACCGGCAGCTCCGACCGAATCACGGTCGACGAGAACTTCTCATCGGTGACGGCTACGGTATGACCTTGCATCTCATTCCTCCATGGGTCTCGTTGTCGGCGACGAAACACGCGCGCTGCCGCGGTTTTCGTTCGTCTCCCCCTGAGAGGCACCGATAGAACCACCGGTTCCCGCCGGTTCTCCCGAGCCGCGGTCGGCGATGGCAACTATCCGCGGTCAGCCAGCGGATCGAGCGAGCTCATCTGCGAGGCGGCTGCGAAGAGCCGCGGGCAGGGTGCCGCCTTCCACCCAACGACACGCTTCTACCGTTGCGTCCAGGCTGTCCACGAAGGCCTTGCACCGCTCGCAGAGCTCGTCTCTGGAAACCGGAAACTCGGCTCCCCGATCCATGGCCTCCATCTTGGCCCGCAAGAGATCCACGCAAACCTGGTGAGGGTGGTCGTCCGCCGACTGCCTCTTCACCCCGAGGCGCGCCGTCAGCTCGCCGCGGAGCGCAAGGCGCCCCCGGTGCACGCGAGTCTTCGCCGTCGCTTCCTTGATGCCGAGAATCGCCGCGATCTCGCGCAGAGAGAGTCCGGCGATCTCCTTGAGCACGACGGGTAGCCGATACTCGGCGGGGAGTCGCGCCAGGGCTCGATCGACGATCTCCGCCGCCTCCTTCTGAAGCTCCACCTCCAGCGGTCCGTCGTCCTTCGACGGAAGCTTGGCCACGAGCGCCAGGCCAGACGGCAGCTCCTCGTCCAGCGAATCCAATCGGGGCGGCTCGCCCGAGCGCTTGCGTCGCATCCGCTGGCAGCCTCTCGCGGCGATCGTGTAGAGCCAGCTCGACGGACTCGACCGACCTTCGAACTGACCCCATTTCCGATACGCCTGCAGGAAAGTCTCCTGTACGAGATCCTCCGCGTCCTCGCGATTGCCGCAGAACTTGAGGCTGAGCGCGAAGACCTTGTCACCGAGCCGGTCCATCAGCTCCGGGACCACTTCCTCCGGCGCGCGGCCGGTCAGCCGATCGCGCTCGAGGGTCGCATCTTCGCCCATCGTCATGGGACGCGAAGTATAGCGCCGTCCCCGATCTGCCCTCGCGACAGTTCGGAGACTCCACCTCCGGAGCGGGTGGTTGCCTTTTCCCGCTGACGTACTAGGCTTGGATTCCCGATTCCCTCAGTGGTCTCATCGAAAGGGCGAGCAGAAAGGATGTTCGCTCGTCGGAGGCGGAACCACAAGAGGTCTACAAGCCGACGACTGCGGCCACGCCTGACGAGAGAGCACTAGGGCCAAGAAGAGTGGATGCCGAGATTTCGCCGATAGAGGAGAGCTAACGATGATGGAGCTACTGTTGCAACCCTGGCCTTGGTACGTTGCCGGGCCGCTCATCGGGCTGATGGTGCCGGCCCTCTTGCTGCTCGACAACCGCACGTTCGGCATCTCCTCGAGCTACCAGCACATCTGCGCCGCGATCGTCCCCGGTCGAAGCAGCTACTTCGCTTACGACTGGAAGAAGACGGGAAAGTGGAATCTCGGGCTGGCCCTCGGGACCCTTTTGGGGGGCGTCGTCGCCGGCACTCTTCTCGCGGACCCGGAACCGATCGCGATCTCGGCGGCCACCCAAGCCGATCTCGCGACGTTGGGATTGACAGATCTATCGGGGTTCGTGCCGCGAGAGGTCTTCAACTGGGTAGCACTCGCCAGCGGACCCGGACTCATCTTGATGATCGGCGGTGGTTTCCTCGTCGGCTTCGGCGCCCGTTACGCTGGAGGGTGCACTTCAGGGCACGCCATCTTCGGCCTTGCCGACGCTCAGCTCCCTTCCCTGATCGCGGTCATCGGTTTCTTCGTTGGCGGTCTGATCTCGACCTGGGTCTTGCTGCCGCTGATCTTCTAGAGGGACCGGACCGATGACTTCTCACGAACTGGCCGAGGTCAATCCCCCACCCCTGCAGGGGCAAGCAGCCGAGACCGCCGAGGAGGTCGGAGAGCTCAGTTGGTGGGCGCACGTCCTGGTCGGGACGCTGTTCGGCATCGTTGCCACCAAGTCGGAGATCATCTCCTGGTTCCGGATCCAGGAGATGTTCCGGTTTCAGAGCTTCCACATGTATGGAGTGATCGGCGCCGCCGTGGCGGTGGGCGCCCTGTCGCTCTTCTTGATTCGAAGGACACGTCTGAGGACGGTTCGGGGACAGGACGTCTCGATTCCACCGAAGGACCTCGGCACGGGAGCGCGGGTCGCCGTCGGCGGCGGCATGTTCGGCCTCGGTTGGGGTCTGACCGGCGCCTGTCCGGGTCCGATCTACGCACTCCTCGGCAACGGGGTCTTCATCATGATCGTCGTCCTCGCCAGCGCCGTCGCCGGCGCCTGGGTCTACGGTCATCTCAGAGAGCGCTTACCCCACTGATCGACAGCGAGGGCTTCGCGATGTTCTTCCGCCAGATCTTCGACCCGAAATTAGCCCAATACTCCTACTTGATCGGTTGCCAGCAGACCGGCGAGGCCGTCGTCATCGACCCAGAGCGCGACATCGACCGTTACGTCGAGATCGCGGCCGCGGAGGAGCTCGAGATCGTCGCCGCAACGGAGACTCACATCCACGCCGATTTCTTGTCGGGGTCGCGCGAGCTGGCCTCCCAGCTCGATGCGTGCGTCTACCTCTCCGACGAGGGCGATGACGACTGGAAATACTGCTGGGCTAACGAACCCAGCTGCGACGTGAGGCTGCTCCACGATGGCGACACGTTCAACATCGGAAAGATCGAGATCAAAGCCGTGCACACTCCCGGCCACACTCCGGAGCACCTCGTCTTCATGGTGACCGACTTCGGCGGCGGGGCGGACGAGCCGATGGGAGTCGTCTCCGGCGATTTCGTCTTCGTCGCCGATCTCGGCAGGCCCGACCTGCTGGAGTCCGCCGCCGGCCAGCAAGGAATGATGGAGCCGTCGGCGAGGAGTCTCTACCGTTCGGTCCAGGAATTCCTCGAGCTCCCGGACTACCTCCAGGTGTGGCCCGGTCACGGCGCCGGCAGCGCCTGCGGCAAGGCACTTGGCGCCGTACCCGAGACGACCGTCGGTTACGAGCGCCGGTTCAACGTCGCCATCGCCGCCGCCAGCCGCGGCGAAGACGCCTTCGTCGAAGCGATTCTCGAGGGTCAGCCCGAACCCCCCCTCTATTTCGCCCGGATGAAGAGGGACAACAAGGAGGGACCGAGAATCCTCGGAGATCTTCCCCAGCCCCGTGCGCTTTTCGCGGCCGAGTTGATCGAGCTCGCCGAACGGACGGACGTCGCCGTCGTCGACGCGCGGACCGATCGATCCGCCTTCATGGTGGGTCACCTCGCCTCCTCCTTCTATGCACCGATGGATCGCACCTTCAACACCATCGTCGGTTCCTACGTCGAAGCAGGGGTACCGATCTATCTCATCATCGAGGCGGACCGGGTCGAGGAGGCCGTACGGGATCTCGTCAGGATCGGCCTCGACGACGTTGTCGGTTATGCGACGCCCGAGACGCTGGCCGAAGCCGCCTCGTCGCTGACACTGAGCACGATCGAGGTGATCGACTTCGATCGTGCCATCGAGATGGCCGGTGAGCCGACAGTGACCCTCCTCGACGTGCGCCGAGCGATCGAGTTCGAAGCGGGTCATCTCCGTGGCGCTCGCTGCATCGCGCACACCAGGCTTCTCGCCCGGGCCGACGAGGTCAAGTCCGGCGTCAAGCAACTGGTCTACTGCCGGACCGGAGCTCGAGCCGCGTCTGCCTCGGCGCTGCTCAGGCGGCTCGGGCCCGAAGTAGCCTACGTCGACGACGAGATCGTCAAGGTCACCGCGGCCGAGATCGAAGGGGGAGGCGCCGAAGCCGCCACCCCGCCGTGAGTCGCCCACCGGCGCGGCTGCCCCGAAAAGCGAAAACAGCGGGCGGTCACCCGCCCGCTGCGTCCGAAGGGATTTTTGGGGTTACCCGGTCCTAGGTCATTCTTGGCCGGGGCCTTTGCAACTCCTACTGTCGTAGTTTCGCCGAATAGCGGGGGTCGGTGTGATCGGCGTTTCGTGTTGAACTGCCAACCTCCTGTCCTCGGCTCTCCCTTCTGGCTGGCATCGATTTCTCTGCCGTCTTTCTTGCGATCGAGGCCCGGCGTTGCCTATCCACCCGGGAATCGTGCCATGTGAGCACATCCTTGCCTTCCCGGCGCACCGGCACAACATCCCAAGGGGTGGGATCGCCACCCGCGTCGATGGGCGGGCACCTGCGAGCCTCCGTCACTGCCGGCGCTCGTATGAGCGTCGAGAGTCGGTCCGTGGCAGGGATTGGAGCTCAAGAGGCGCCGTGGAAAGGGCGGCCGCTGGCATAGAGTTCGCGCCGCGACCCGATCTGGTCGGCCAGGGCGTCGTCGCCGGTGCTCCGGGCGAGCTCGGACGCTTCGTCGGCCAGGCGAGCGGCCTCGTCGAAGCGGCCGGTCTCGGCATAGGCCGCAGCCAATAGATCGAGGAGCGCGGCGTGCCGTGGATTCTCGGTGTTGAGCTTCTTCGCCATTTCGAGAGCGGCGGGCCCGTCGCGGTACTCGGAGACGGAGTTGGTAGCCAGGAGCCAAGCCAATCGGTAGCGAGCCGAGGCCTCGTTCGGCTCCATCTCGAGCGTCGCGCGATAGGTGTCGATCGCTTCGTCCGTGCGCTTCGCGATCTCGAGGTTCTTGGCCAGCCGGCGGCGCGCTTCGAAGTCTCGCGGAGCCACCTCCAGATAGCGGCGGAACTGCTCGATGGCGAGCTCCGGTCGGCCGAGATTGTCGTAGGCGAGAGCGAGGCTCTTCGAGGCCTCCAGGTGGTCGGGCCGCAGTTCGAGAACTCTCTCGAAGCTCTCCACGGCAGCGGCGAGGTCGCCCACCCGCGCTCGCACGATCCCGAGCAGGTACTCGGTCGCCGGATCGCCCGGCGACGCCGCGACCGCCGCTTCGAGGTGGCTGCGCGCCGCGGCGTCACGGCCGGAACGGGCGAGCGCCACCCCGAGGATGCGGCGCTCTTCGTGTCTCTGGGGGTCGGCCTCGACGACGGGTGCGAGCCGGCTGGCCGCTTCGTCCCAGCGCTCCAACCGGAAGTAGGCCCGGCCGAGCTCCGGGGCGTCCTCGGCGGCAGCGAGCTCAGCCTTCTGGGCGACGTAGCGCTCGTAATGGGCGCGAGCCTCCTCCGGGCGCCGTCGACTGTCGAGGAGCTTCGCGAGGGCGAGAACGACGGCGGGATCGTCCGGCGAGCTCGCCAGTCGCACCTCGAGCTCCGCCAGAGAGTCTTGGGCCCGTTGGACCTCCGCGCGGACCGCCGCCAGCGCCGCCTGCACCGTTTCGTCCAAGGGGTCGCCGGCGAGCGCTCTCTCGAGCTCCGGCACCGCCTGCTCGGGGCGGCCGAGGCGCTGGAGCACCAGCCCGCGGAACGCGGCTCGTTGCGAGCTGGCGGGCTCGGGGGCGAGCTTCAAGGCGGCATCGACCACCCGGTGCGCCTCGGGCGAGCGGCCCTCGGTCTCCAGAAGCGACCAGGCCAGGTTCCAATGGACCTGGGCGTCGTCGGCCCGGTGTCGCAGCAGCCGCCGGAAGATTCCGATCGCTGTCGCCGGGGCATCGACCGCCAGCGTCTGCCCGGCCTCGAGTAGGGTGCTCGTCGCAGTGGCCAACGCGCGCTCCGGCGGCCGTCCTGCATCCAGATAGTCGGCGAGCGCCGTGGCGTAGTAGGTCAGGAGACCGCCACGGTTCTCTCGGCTGAGGAACTGGGTCATCTGCATCAGCTGCTTGCCTTGTTGACTCGCGAGCCAGATCTCCGGCCGCTCCCAACGGCCGCCCTCGGTCATCGCGGCGAGCTCGAGGGCTTCGAGGCTGCCCTCCGCTCCCCGCAAGGCCCGAACGTCGGCGGCGAGCTGGACCGCGTTGGCGGGCCCGACATAGACGCGGGCAAGCCGACCCGCGCCGTCGAGCAGCAGGCTCGTCGGTAAAGCCAGTTCCTCGTATTGATCGAAGACGGCCTTCTTGACCGTTTCGACCAGTCCGAGCAGCCTCTCGTCGCACATGCCGGCGGGAAAACGGACGCCGAGGGCCTGGGCTGCGGCCGCCGCGGCCTCCGGATCCTCGTCGACCGAGCAAGCGAGAATCGACAGCCCGCTTTCGGTGAGCGCCCGGCGATGCTCCTCGAAATCGGCGAACTCGGTCCGGCACGGCACGCACCAGCTGGCCCACAGGTTGATCAGCAGCGGCTCGCCCCCGTAGTCCGCGAGCTGGTGGCTCTCGCCCGCGAAATCGGTCATCGCCAGGTCGGAGGGAATCTCGAGCGGCCTGCCGAGCGGAACCGAAGCGGTCCGCGGAAGCGGCTCGACGTGGAACTCCTGCGATTCGAGCCGCGTCGGGGCGGTGGGCAGGCGGTACTCGCGCAGTGCGTCCTCTCCCTCGATCAGAACGAAGGCGTCTCCGGATTGGGGAATCTCGTGCCGGGTCACGGTCCCACTCGGCCAGCGGACGTCGAGTCCGGCGAGACCGGCGGCGCCACCGAGACCGAAGTGCAGCCACTTGGAGCCCTGAACGGTGTAGTTGACTCCCGCACGCACCGTTCGCACGAGGCTCCGTCCGTCGGCCAGGCGGAGGCTCACTCGGGCGCCGACGGCATCGCGGTTGGAGCGAGTGCCGACGAGTCCCAACCGCCAGCCGCGGCCTCTTGCCGCGTGCTCGTTACGCATCAACCGAGCTTTCGGGGAGCTTCGATTATTGAGCCACAGGTCGAGATCGCCGTCCTGGTCCCAGTCGAGGGCGGCGACGCCTCTCGCGTCGTCCGCGAAGTCGACCCCCCCGACGTGGGAAACGTCGGCGAAGCGGCCGTCGGCGAGATTGACGAAGAGGTTGTTGCGCTCGTGCCCGCTCCAGGAAAAGCCCGATCGCAGCAGGTAGTTGACGGCCGACCAGCTCGTGCTTTGAGCTTTCTTCTCTTCCAGGTCTTCGGGTCGATGGGGCGCCACGCGCCGCCAGAAGAAGCTTCACAAATCCTTCGAATTGTGGTTCGTCACGAAACCGTTGGGGACCATCAGATCCTGCCAACCGTCGTTGTTGAAGTCGACGAACTCCCCACCCCAAGACCAGCGGCCCATCATCACTCCGGCCTCTTCGCTGACGTCCTCGAAGGTGCCGTCGCCGGAATTGCGAAGCAGGGTGTTGCCCTTGGCGAACCTCTGCAGCGGCTCGACCGCGTCGGCGCCCGCGATCGCCTGGACTTTCGGCTTGTCGGCGATCCTGCCGCCGGCCGACGAGAACATGTTGCTCACGTATAGGTCCATCGCGCCGTCTTGATCGTAGTCGGCCCAGGTCGCCCCCATGCCGGCCGCCGTGTCTTCGGCGCCCGCGACGGCGGCAGCATCGACGAAGCGGCCGCCGAGGTTCTTGTAGAGGTTATTGCGCCCGAAGTCGTTGGCGACGTAGAGATCCTGGTCACCGTCGTTATCGTAGTCTTCCCAGACGCTGGCGAAGCTGAACTTGCGGTTGTTCTCGTCGATGCCCGTCTCGAGCGTCACGTCGCGAAAGGCGAAACCGCCCTCGTTGCGGAGCAGGACGTTGGGGCGACCCTCGTCGGAGTCGTACACGGCAGCGCCCGACGGGGTGCTGCGCGAGGAGCTGTAGCGCGCCACGTAGAGATCGAGCGCGCCGTCGGCGTCGTAGTCGGCCGCCGAGATCGACACCGCATTGTCGACCAGCACCTCGGAGGCGAGGCGGAACCCGCCGGTCCCGTCTCCCCGCAGCACCATCAGGTAGAGCAGGTTGGCGACCACCAGATCCTGGCTGCCGTCGTTGTCGAGATCGACGAACAGGGCCGTCGGCGTGTCGTTCAGGAAGTCGGTACCGGACGCCGCGGAGACATCCTCGAGGGTGCCGTCGGGGCGGTGCCGGAACAGCTGATTGGCCACCCCGCCCGGCTGGCAGAAGTAGACGTCATCGAGGCCGTCGTTGTCGACGTCACCGAGGGCCAGCGCGTAGTCGCCGTAGAAACTGTAGCCGAGACCGGCGTCGATGCGGCCCCACCAGCTGTCGATTCCGCGCCGTATCCGCTCGAGGTGACGAGGGTCTTCGAAGAGCGATTGCGTGACGTCCGAGAAAAGCGGAACCGGCGCTCGATTCTCCCGGTAGCCGCTCGCTTCGAGAGCCGACAGGACGAGCTCCTTCTCCGCCTTTCGCTGCCAACGCGCCTCCCAGCGGGCGTTCTGCTGGATCACCTCCTCCGAGCTCCGCCCCATCCCCAGATAGATGATGCTGGTGGTGACCTCTCCATCGCCGACCTCGTTGAGCCGATCGATCTTGAACTTGGTGTGCACCTCGCCACCGGCGAAGGGTCGAGCGAGCTCGCGCAGCGCCTCGACGAAGCCCTCGGGGCCGTGGTGACTAGCGGACTCGAGATGTCCGCCTAGCACCTCGAGATCGTCGCTCGAGAAAAGGGTCTCGAAACGGGCCGGCCGGAGCTCGGAGCCCGAGAAGTTCTCGGCGATCTCGAAGTCGGGATCCGCTTCCGGTTCGGCAAGCAGCTTTCCGATTCGCTTGAGGGCGGCGTCCGCCTGCGAATTGAGAACCTCCGATCCGAAGCCTTCCGCGGCCGGATCGATCAGGCGCAGCTCTTCCTCGATCGCCCGCATCGCCGAGGACGACGCCTCCGCTTCCGGGGCAGCCAGTCGAGCCGGCCGCTCGGCATCGACGGCCGGCGGCGCCGGCGTCTCCCGCGAGCAGCCGACCGCCGTCGCGACCGCCAGCAGCAGTACGGGCAATGTCCTTCTCGGCGAAGGAGTGATCCAGAAGGGGACCTTCACGTCAGTCTCGATCAAAGGTCGAGGTGGCGCACGATCAGTTGAGAAGACCGTCCTCGAAGGTCAGAGTATAAGCTCGCCCGCTTCTAAAATGGAGCCCCGGAGAGATAGGGTGTCGCCGAAATGAAGATCGACGTTTCGTACCGAGCCGGATGGCGAGCGCTGGCCCTCGTCGCTCCAGTGTGCGCCGGCTGCGGCACCGCTCCCGAGAGCGTCGTGCTTCCGAGCGAGAGCCCCGGTATCTTCCTCGACGTGACCGAGGAGACCGGCGTCGACTTCGTCCACTTCACGGGGGGCACCGGCGACTATCGCTTCCCCGAGATCATGGGCTCCGGAGCGGCGCTCTTCGACTTCGACCGTGACGGCGACCTCGACCTCTATCTCGTGCAGGGCGCCGCCTGGGACGCCGCGGGCACGAATCCGGCGGGGCAGCCGGGCGACCGCCTCCTGCGCAACGATCTCGTCCGCGGACCCAGCGGTGATCTGGCGCCCCGCTTCGTCGACGTGACGGCGCGCTCGCGCACCGGCGATCGAGGCTACGGCATGGGAGTCGCCGTCGGGGACTACGACGGGGATCACGATCTCGATCTCTACGTCACCAACTACGGGCCCAACGCGCTCTATCGCAACAACGGCGACGGCACCTTCACCGACGTCCGAGACGAAGCGGCGGTCGCGAGCTCGGGATGGTCGACGAGTGCTTCGTTTCTCGACTACGACGCCGACGGCGACCTCGACCTGTTTCACGCCAACTACGTGGCGTTTGCCGAGGACACCGGTCGGGTCTGTCGGCGCCCGGCCGGCGACCGCGACTACTGCACGCCGCTCGCCTATCGCCCACAGCCCGACGTGCTCTATCGCAACGAGGGCGACGGCACCTTCCGTGACGTCACCTCGGACGCCGGCCTTGCCGAAACCTTCGGTAACGGAATGGGGACGGTGGCGGCGGACTTCAACGGCGACTCGAGGCTCGACATCTACGTTGCCAACGACGGGGTAGCCAACCAGCTGTGGATCAACCGCGGCGACGGCCGTTTCGAGGACGCCGCGCTGTTGAGCGGCGTCGCCTTCAGCGGCAGCGGAGAGCCCGAAGCCGGCATGGGAGTGGGGGTCGCCGATTTTGACGGCGACCAGGATCTCGACCTGTTCCTCACCCATCTGTTCCTGGAGACCAACACGCTCTATGTCAACCAGGGAGACGGGTTCTTCGAGGATGCGAGCAACTCTTCGGCTCTCGGGCTCGCGAGCCGGGCGATGACTGGATTCGGCACTCACTTCCTCGACTATGATGCCGACGGGGCTCTCGACGTCCTCGTCGTCAACGGCGCGGTGACCAAGGTCGACTCGCAGCTCGACGAGGACTACCCGTACATGATGCCCAATCATCTGTTTCGCGCGACCACTCCGGGTCGGTTCGAGGATGTCTCCCAGCGCGCCGGCGCTGCATTTCAGCTCCTCGAATCGAGCCGCGGCGCCGCCGTCGGCGACCTCGATTTGGACGGCGACCTCGACCTCGTCATCACCAACAATCGCGGCCGCGCCCGGATCCTCCGCAACGAGGTCGGCTCCACGAGCCGCTGGATCTCCGCCGTCGTCGACGGGGAGGTCACGCCACCGACCCTGATCGCGACGATTCCCGGGGCGGCCACCCAAACTCGGATTCCGCATACCGACGGAAGCTATTGCTCGGCGCGTGATCCTCGGGTCTTTTTCGGCCTCGGCCGGGCCGCGGAGTCGGTCACCCTGAGCGCCCGCTGGCCGCGGAGCGCCGTCGCTCGCTGGCGAGATCTGCCGGCCGGCCGCCACCTGACCCTTCCGCGAGACACGAGCGCATGATCGGCCGACGAGCGTCCTCGAGTTGCCTCGTCGCCGGACTCGCCGCACTGCTCTGCGGCTGCGGCCCGAGGATCGACCTGCCGCCGATTCCGACCGTCGAGATCGGCGGCGTCGATCCGGCGGTTCGCGAGCAGCTCGACGCGGCCCTCCGGGCGGTGGAGTCTCGCCCCGACGACGCGGAGGTCAACGGCCGCCTGGGGATGCTCTACGAGCTCTACCAGTACCCGACCGCCGCGCGGGTGGGCTACACGCGCGCCGCGACCCTCGCTCCGGACGAGTTCCGCTGGCGCTACTATCTCGGGCGGCTCGAGCGCGTCGAGGGCGATCCCGACGCCGCGGTCGCGACCCTCACTTCGGCCCTCGTCCTCGATGCGGACTACGCGCCCGCGCTCGCCGAGCTCGGCGAGGCCTATCTCGATCGGGGGGAGTCCGAGCCGGCGGCGGCGGCGTTTCGCCGGGCGCTCGACGTCACCCCCACCTCAGTTTCCGCCCTTCTCGGCCTCGGCCGCTCGCTGGCCGCCGGCTCCGATCACGGTGAAGCGGTCGTGGTTCTCGAGAAGGCGCTCGCGCGGGCGCCGGCGCACGCTCCGCTCCATTACGCCCTCGGCCTCTCGTACCGTGCCTTGGGGCGCACCGCCGATGCCGAGCGCCACTTGACGATCGCGGGCAGGGCCGGCCCGGCCAATCCCGACCCCGACCCGCTCGCGGCGGCGATCGCCGAGCTCGAGGTGGGGATCGACCGCGACTATCGCGACGGCAAGCAGCTCTTTCTCCAGGGCCGCTTTCCGCAAGCGATCGAGCGGCTCCAAGCGGTGATCGAAGCTCAGCCGGACCACGCCGGTGCCCTCAGCGCCCTCGGCGCCGCCCTGATGCGCACCAACCGCAACGCCGAGGCGCTGGAGGCCTTCGGCAGATCGGTCGAGCTCAACCCGGAGAACATCGACACCGCGAGGCCCTACGCCCTGCTGCTTCTGCGCGAACGCCGCTTCGCCGAGGCCGAAGCACAGCTGCGCAAGGTGCTCGCCCTCGGGGGTGACCATCCCGACGATCACCACATTCTCGGCGCGACGTTGATGGGCCTCGGTCGACCGCGCGCCGCCCTCGCCGAGTTCGAGCGGACTCTCGAGCTCGAGCCCGAGCACGCCGAGGCTCGAAGAGCGCTCGTACAGATTCTCTGGCAGCAGTCGAGCAGCGCCGCGGATGATCTCGCCGCCGTCCCCTACCTCGAGCGGCTCGTCGAGCTCGAGCCCCGGCACTTGCAGGCGTGGACGGTGCTCGGCGGCGTCCGCGAGAGCTCCGGCGACCTCGAAGGCGCGCTGCGTGCCTTGGATCGAGCCCTCGAGATCAACCCCGATCTGCAACCGGTCATCGCCAAGCGGGCCGAGCTGCGCCGCCGCCTGGGCCGGCGGACCGACGTTCCGTGAGCGGCGGCGGCAAAAAGCCGGCGGGAGCCGTCGTCCTCGCGCTGGCAGCGGCTCTCGCGCTCGCGTGCGTCGGCGACCGCGTCGCGGATCCCCAGCTCAACGTCCTCCTGATCTCGCTCGACACGACGCGGGCGGATCGGCTGGGGGCCTACGGGTTCGATGGGGTGTCGACCCCCAACATCGACTCGCTGGCCGCAGATGGCGCGCTCTTCGAGCAGTGCGCCAGTCCCGCGCCGCTGACGGTGCCCGCGCACGCCAGCCTGATGACCGGAACCTACCCGTTCACCCACGGAGTGCGCGACAACGGTCGTTACGTCCTCGCCGAGGAGAGCCGCACCCTCGCTGAGGCCCTCGCCGAGGGGGGGTGGGCGACCGGCGCGCAGGTCGGCGTCTTCGTCCTCAACCGGGGGACCGGCTTGGAGCAGGGCTTCACGACCTATCGCGACACCTCGGACGCGGCGACACCCGCGGCGTCGACCGCTCCGGTTCCGATCTCGCAACGTGAGACCAACGAGCTCAGGGCCGACGTCGTCGCCGACGGCGCCCGCGACTGGCTGCGCCGCCAAGCGAAGGGGCCGTTCTTCCTCTTCGTCCACTTCTTCGACCCCCACGCGCCCTACGACCCACCGGAGCCGTTTCGCTCGCAGCACGCTGCGCCCGAGCGCGAACCGGCGCTCAACCGCTACCTCGGCGAGATCGCCTGGGTCGACCACCAGGTCGGGCGGCTGCTCGACGAGCTGCGCGAGCTCGAGCTCGAAGGCGACACCCTGGTCGTGCTGACCGCCGACCACGGCGAGGCATTCGGCGAGCACCAGGAGATCGGGCACAGCTATTTCATCTACGACACGACCGTACGGGTCCCCCTCGTCGTCCGCCTCCCCGGTCGGATCGAGGCCGGCCGCCGGATCGCCACCCAAGTGCGTTTGATCGACGTCGCGCCGACCGTCCTGGAGCTCGTCGGTGCGCCGCCGCTGCCGGAGGCGCAGGGGGTCAGCCTCGTGCCTTACCTCGCGGGATCGAGCGCCAACCGCCCTCTCGTCGCCTACGCGGAGAGCCTCGCTCCGTACCTCGATTACCGGTACTCGGCACTCGCTGCGCTCCGCACCGAGCAGTGGAAGTACATCCGGGCGCCGCGCGAAGAGCTCTACGACCTCGCCGCCGACCCCGCCGAGCTCGACAACGTCGCCGACGCCCACCCGGAGCTGGTGGGACGGATGCGCGAGCGGCTCGCGCGGCTCGTCGCCGATGCCTGGCCGGCCGCGACGAGCGCCGACGGTGAGCTCGACGCCGCGCGCCGCGCAAGGCTCGAGAGCCTCGGCTACCTGGGCGGCTCGGCGGCCCCACCCGCCGCTCCCGATTTCGGTACCGAGGGGGCCGACCCCAAGGACCGGATTCGAGAGATGACCCAGGCGTCGACCGCGCTGAGGGCGTTCCATGACGGTGACTACGCGCGGGCGGGACCTCTCTACGCCGAGCTCGTCGAGCGCGACCCCGACAACGTCCTCTTTCTCACCAAGCTGGCGGACACCCGGCTCGCCGAAGGCCGGCTCGAGGAGGCGGCTCAGCTCTACCTCGCCGTCTCCCGGCTCGCCCCCGACTCCGCGGCGACTCATCGCAGCCTCGCGCGCATCGCGGTCGCTCGCGGCGACCTGGAAGCCGCCGTCGCGCAGTTGCGCGGGGCGCTACGCCTCGCTCCCGACGAGCTGCGGGCTCATCTCGACCTCGGCAACCTGCTGGCGATGCAGGGCGATCTGACGGCGGCCGGCGAAGCCTTCCGCCGCGCCCTCGCGCTCGAGCCGGAGAATCCCGAGGCGCTCACCCTGTTCGCCCGGGTCGAGCTTCTGGCCGGCCGCTACCCGGCGGCGAGCGCCGCGCTCGAGGGCGCGCTCGCCGACCCCGACGCCCCCGACGAGGCGCGGCTGCAGCTCGCCTGGCTGCGAGCGACGAGTCCCGATCCGGCCGCCCGCGACGGCCAGCAGGCCTTGGAGCTCGCGCTCTCGCGGCCCACCTCGAGCGTGGTGGCCAAGCTGGTGCTGGCCGCCGCCCTCGCCGAAACCGGTGATTTCGCGGCCGCCGCCGAAGAGGCCGTGGCCGCCAGCCGAGTCACCCCGGTGACCGCCAGAGACGCGCAGTGGGCACAGCGGGCCCCCGCCCTCGCGGCCACCTTCCGGCAAGGCCGGCCCTATCGATCGCGGGAGCCGCTCTAGCTATTCGACCTCGAAGCCGACGAGCTCCGCGGGAATGATGATGTTGCCGCCGAGGCGGAAGTTCAGGTCGGCCGCCACGCCGAACTGAGCGGTGCCCGACTGCAGTCCAGCTTCATCGACGTAGTTGACCCAGAGCTCGTTGCCGGTGACCGTCGAACGGACCAGGTAGAAGTTGTTCTCTGGACCGAGGATCTGCATCTGGAACCAGTAGGTTCCAGATGCAAGGATGATCGGGTCGAACGCGGCGAACGACTCAGCCTCGGGACGACTGAAGAAGATGTTGCCCGTTGCCACCTCGGTGTAGGTGGTGACGTTGGCCGTCCCGATCACGGTCCCGATGTCGGGCATGCCCGCCGCGTCGGCCACGATCTCGAAGCTGACACCCGTACCTTGCGGAGGGCTTAGTGAGTTCCAAACGTGAGTCCAAGTGTAATCGAGAACCTCCCATATCTCGCTGCCAGGCACGACGAAGTCGTCGAGAAGAAACCGGTTGACTCCAACAGCAGCAGCGGTGCCATTGGAGTATCCGTTGGTTCCATCCGTCGCCCCGTTGTCATAGAGCGGCGGCCCCACGGGCTGGATCCAGCCGAGATCGGGTTGCGGACCCGAAGGGTTGGGGCCGTCGAACCGGGACGGCGCCTGCGCCCAGATTCCGGTTGTCAAGAGACTCCCCGCGACGATCAACAGCCAGTTCTTCCTCACGACTTTTCCTCCTCCAACGATGTCAATGGAGCCGTCTCCGCGGTGTTTTCGAGGATCCCGCTCCCGGTCTGGACTGGTGAAGGCCGGACACTAGCACAAAAAAATCGGCGCCCACGGGCGCCGCTCACGGATGAATCTGTCGAGACGCCGACTACTCGATGTCGACGCTCTGAAGCTCGACCGGAACGATCGTGCCGCCAAGCCGGAAGGAGAGCCCGTAGGGTCCTCCACCGAACTGGGCGCTGCAGCTCGTCGTGCCCAGATCGTCGTAGTTGACCCAGCAGTCGTTGCCGATGTTGGGCGAGGTCAGCTGGAAGTTGTTGTCCGGGCCGACGATCGTCATCTCGGTCCAGTAGGTGCCCTCGGTGAGAGTGATCGGATCGAACTCGGCAAACGACTCCGCCTCGGGACGGCTGAAGAAGATGTCGCCGGTCGCCACCTCCATGTAGGTGTTGACGGAGGCCATCGCCACCACAGTGCCGAAGTCCGGGTTGCCGCCCGCGTTGCCGAGGAACTGGAGCTCGAGTCCAGTGCCCGAGGGTATAGGCAGACCGGGGTCGCCCCAGACGTGCCGCCAGGTGTAGTTCTCGACGCCCCAGATGTCGCCGGCGGGCACGACGAAGTCCTCCAACAGCGTGCGGCGTGCACCAAAGGGGACGTCGGTGGCGTTCGAAAAGCCGTTGACGCCATCGGGCAGACCGTTGTCCCACAGCGTGACGGCGCCCTCGATCCATGCTTGCGACTTGGGATTGGTGGAGGGATTGTCGCCCTTGAAGCTCGCGTCAGGCTGGGCCACCGCGGCGGTCACCATCAAGAGGCTCAGGGCAAAGAGAGTGAACTTCTTCATTCGATGCTTCTCCTCATTCATTCAGTTGGTCGAACCTGCCCATGCCCCCCTCTAACGGGGTCATTTCCCGAGGCAGCGAAGCCTGAGCGACGTGGACAATGTGCGTCTGAAGCGCGGATGGTAGCACAAGTCGATCAGAAGCGGAAACCGGGCCTTCGTTTCCGCTAAGCTACGGCTCGTCCGGGGCTCTCCGGCGTGAGGAAGATCGAACCATGAGAAGCGCAAACTTGTTGATCGCCGTCGCTTTGACCGTACCCTCGGCTGCCACGCTCGGCGCCGAATCAGCACCACCGACCGACCTGTGGAATGCGGCCTGGGCCGAGGGAGATGCGTCCAAGCTCAGCACTCTCTACACCGAGGACGCGAGGTTGATGACCCCCAACTTCCCGAGCGTGACCGGGCGCGAGGACATCCACGCGATGTTCACCCGCATGATCGGTCGCGAGATGACGATGTCGGCGACCGTCATCGAGGACCTCGAAAGCGGAGAGCTCTGGGTCCGGCGCACCGACTACGAGATGCTCTTCGGAGGCCAGCACACCGACGATGGTGAGGCGGTGGAGATCTGGCGCAAGGTCGACGGGCGCTGGCTCCTTCACCTCGAGATCTTCACGAGCCGCAACATCCGACCGATCGCCTACGACGACCCGGCTCCGGAGTACGACCGCATTCGGTTCAAGCCGCCTCCGACCCAGATGAAAGACCCC
>CALZKB010000069.1 GCA_945787575.1 Thermoanaerobaculia bacterium
TCTCCGTGACCCCGCTGCAGCTGGCGAATGCCTTTGCCGCGATCGCCAACGGCGGAACGCTCTACCGGCCTTACGTCGTCGCCGCGATCGGGCGCGACGGCGAGAGAGCACCGCTGCCGGGCCGACCCGAGGTCCTCGGCCGGCCGATCTCTGCGACGACCGCTCGCACGCTCGAGCGGATGCTAGAGCTGGTCGTCGTGGCCGAGCATGGCACCGGCAAGCGAGCGGCGATCCCAGGCTATCGGGTCGCCGGGAAGACTGGAACCGCCGAGAAGCCCGGCCAAGGTGGCTACGTCGAAGGCAAGTACGTGGCCAGTTTCGTCGGCTTCGCACCGGCGCGAGATCCCCGGGTGCTCTGCCTGGTGGTGATCGACGAGCCGGGAGGACTGCGCTATCACGGCGGCGACGCGCCGGCGGCCGCCTTCGCCAAGATCGTGCGCCACGCGCTGCTCCGTCTGGGCGTTGCTCGCGATCAGCCCCAAGATCTCGAACTGCTCGAGACCGCGCCGCGCATCGCCGATCGAAGTACGGCCGCGACGCCCGCGCGCCTCACCTCGTGATGCTCATGACCGATCTCATCGCAGAACTTCCCGTCGTCACCGCGGCCACCGCTCTGCCGGAGATTGGCGGGATCACCCACGACTCCCGCCGGGTCGAGCCCGGAGACCTCTTCGTCGCTGTCGCCGGCGAGCATTACGACGGCCGGAGCTTCGCCGCCGAGGCGGCCGCCCGTGGCGCCGCCGCCGTGCTCGGACGGGGCTCGGCGCCTGCGGGCGTCGACGTGCCATGGCTCGAGACGGAGGATCCGCGAGCGCTGCTCGGACCGCTAGCCGCCCGGCTGTTCGATCATCCGGATCGCGAGCTCGCGATGGTCGGCGTGACCGGCACCAACGGCAAGTCGACCGTGGTCGAGCTCATGCGCTCCGTCCTCGAGGCGGCCGGCAGGCCGACCGCATCGATCGGGACCCTCGGCTACCGCTTCGGCGAGCTGATCTTCGAGGCCGAGCGAACGACGCCGGAGGCATCGGAACTCCTGCGCATGCTGCGAACGATGCGTGACGCGGGAGCGGAGGCGGTCACGATGGAGGTCTCCTCGCACGCGCTGAGCCTGTCGCGCGTCGCCGGGGTCGGGTTCGACGTGGCGGTGTTCACCAACTTGAGCCGCGATCACTTCGACTTCCACTCCGACTTCGAGCACTACTATGCCGCCAAGCGCCGGTTGTTCGACCAGCTCAAGACCGGCGGTCGGGCGGTGATCGGGATCGCCGACCGGTACGGGCGGCGGTTGGCGAGCCAGCTGCCGGAGGCGACGACCTTCGGCGCGGGGGGCGACGTCGA
The DNA here is from genome assembly GCA_945787575.1 of Thermoanaerobaculia bacterium. GTDB lineage: Bacteria > Acidobacteriota > Thermoanaerobaculia > Multivoradales > JAHEKO01 > CALZKB01. The sequence goes on from CALZKB010000069.1 coordinate 1,339, forward strand.
GGCGCTCACCGTCGAGCTCGGTGAGCAGGGCATGCGCGGCAAGCTGCGAACACCGGTCGGCGAGATGGAGTTTCACTCCGGTCTGCTGGGAGCTCTCAACCTCGATAACGTGGTCGCGGCGACGGCGGCGGCGGTCGCCCTGGGCATCGAAGTCAACACCATCCGCAGAGCTCTCGCGGACTCTCGGCCGCTCCCCGGCCGGCTCGAGCCGGTCGCGGCCGGTCAGCCGTTTCCGGCTCTGATCGACTATGCGCATACCGATTCAGCGCTGACCGCGGCGATTCGCTCGGTCAAGGAGCTCACCGGTCGTCGGCTGCTGGTCGTCTTCGGTTGCGGCGGTGACCGCGACCCGGGCAAGCGGGAGTTGATGGGTCGCGTCGCCGGCCTGGAGGCGGACCGCGTCGTGGCGACCAGCGACAACCCGCGGAGTGAGGATCCGGCGAAGATTCTGGCGAGCGTCGAGCAAGGGCTCGAGCAGGCCGATTCCGCACCTTACGAGATCGAAATCGACCGCCGCGCCGCGATCCGTCGCGCGGTGGAGCTGGCCGACGAGTCGTGGGCCGTGCTCGTGGCCGGCAAGGGTCACGAGAAGGTACAGATCGTCGGGGACCGCGCCCTGCCGTTCTCCGATCGAGCCGAGCTGACAGCCGCCCTGGAGGATCGCTTCGGTGCGAGGACGTCTGGGTGACGCGGCAACTGCCATGGGGGGCACCTTGACGGGCGCGGCCGACGGGCGCTGGCAGGGCGCGGTGCTCGATTCGAGGACGGTGGCCGGCGCTGAACTGTTCTTCGCGCTGCGCGGCGAGCGCACCGACGGCCACCGCTTCGCCGCCTCGGCGCTCGCGCGCGGGGCCGCCGCCGCGGTCGTCAGCCGTCCGATCAAGAGCCCCACGGGCGACGGCGAAGGACCGCTAATCGAGGTCGCGGACACCTTGGAAGCGCTTCACGCGTTGACCCGAGATGCGCGCCGGCGAGCGCCGAAGCGACTCGCCGCGATCACCGGATCGACGGGCAAGACGACGACCAAGGATCTGCTGGCCGCCATGCTCGAGCAGCGCTTCAAGGTGGGGAAGAGCCCCGGAAACTTCAACAATCTGCTGGGCTTTCCCATCTCGCTGCTGGGCATCGACGAGGACGATGACTGGATGGTGGCGGAGATGGGGATGTCGACCCCCGGCGAGCTCGGCCAGATCAGTCGACTCGGACGTCCGAACGTGGCGGTGTTCACCAACGTGCGCCCGGCCCACCTCGAGGCCTTTGGGTCGCTTCGCGCCATCGCCCGGGCCAAAGCCGAGCTCCTCGAAGGACTCGAGACCGACGGACTCGTCGTGGTCAACGCCGACGACGATGAAGTGATGTGGATCGCCGACCGCCACACCGGCCCGGTGGTCCGGTACGGCATCGAGACCGATGACGTCGAGGTCGCCGCTCGCCACCTCGACCCGCTACCACCTTTCGGCACCCGGTTCGAGCTGACGTGGGAGGGAGGAGCTCACCCCGTCGAGCTGCCGCTTCACGGAAGCTACAACGTCGAGAATTGCCTGGCGGCCTCGGCGGTGGCGCTGACGGCGGGGGTCACTCTCGAAGAGATCGCTCGGGCGGTGGCCGGCTTCACTCCCGCGGCGGGCCGAGGTGAGGTCCATCGACTTGGCACCGGGATCGTCGTCATCGACGACAGTTACAACTCCAACCCCTCGGCGCTCAGGCGCGCTCTCGAGGCGGCGGCGGCGATCGCGGGAGATCGGCATTGGGCGGTGCTCGGAGACATGCTGGAGCTCGGCCCCGACGAGCTCGAGTTCCATCGGGTCGCGGGCCGGGAGGCGGCCGCCGCCGGCTTCGCCGCGGTGTACGGCGTCGGAGAGCTGGCGCGCGAGCTCGCCGCCGCGGCCTCGGACCGCGGTGCGGCATCCGGCTGGTGGCCGGATGCGGCGACCGCCGCTCACGAGCTACCGGAGCCGCGGGCCGGCGACGTGATCCTCGTCAAAGGCTCACGAGGCGTCGGCCTCGAGCAGGTGGTGGCGCGGCTGATCGGAGAGCGGAGGGGGGAGGCCTGATGCTCTACCATCTGCTCTTCCCTCTCGCCGAGCGAATCATGCTGTTCAACGTCTTTCGATACATCACCTTCCGGGCGGCGGGAGCGGTTCTGACGGCCCTCCTGCTCAGCCTGCTGCTCGGTCCGTTGTTCATCAAGTTGCTGCGGCGGCTCTCGGTCGGCCAGAGCATCCTCGACGTGGCGCCGGAGCGGCATCAGGCGAAGGCCGGGACGCCGACCATGGGAGGGCTGCTGATCCTCTTCGCCGTCGTCGTGCCGACGTTGCTGTGGGCTCGGCTCGACAACCCGTTCGTCTGGCTGGCCGTGGGAGTGACCGCCGGCTTCGGCTCGATCGGTTTCGCCGACGACTACCTGAAGGTACGACGGAGCCACAATCGAGGGTTGAGCGCGCGCGCCAAGTTCGCGCTGTCGGCGTTGCTTTCGATCGGCGCCGGGGTCGCGCTGATGTCGCTGCCCGAGGGCTTCGACTTCGCTCCGACCGTCGCCTTGCCGTTTTTCAAGCGGGCGATCTTCGACCTGGGTGTGGTCTACATCCCCTTTCTGGTCGTCGTCCTTTTCGGCGCCTCGAGCGCCGTCAACCTCACCGACGGTCTCGACGGCCTGGCAATTGGCGCCACCCTGATCGCGGCGGCGACCTACGCGATCTTCACTTACATCGCCGGCAACTCGGTGGTCGCGACCTACCTTCAGGTGCCCTACGTTCGGGGCGTCGGCGAGGTGGCGATCTTCTGCGGCGCGCTGGTCGGAGCGAGCATGGGCTTTCTCTGGTTCAATTCGCATCCGGCCGAGATGATCATGGGTGACGTCGGCTCCCTCGGGCTGGGCGGGGCGATCGGCATGGTCGCGGTTCTGGCCAAGCAGGAGATCCTGCTGGTCCTCGTCGGGGGTCTCTTCGTTCTCGAGGCGCTGTCGGTCATCATCCAAGTGACCTCGTTCAAGCTGCGGGGCAAGCGGGTCTTCCGCATGGCGCCGCTCCACCATCACTTCGAGCTCGCCGGCTGGTCCGAGCCGAAGATCATCGTCCGCTTCTGGATTCTGGCGATCGTCTTCGCGCTGGTCAGCCTCTCGACCCTGAAACTGCGATGAATACACCTTGGTCCGATCGCGAGTGGCACCGCGTCCTGGTCTACGGCCTGGGCGTCTCCGGGGCGGCCGTGGCGCGCTTCCTCTTGCGCCGCGGCGTCCAGGTCCTGGCGGTGGACGATCGCGAGCCGACCGAGCTCGAGCTCGGGGCCTGGACCGAAGGAGAGAGCGTCGAGATCGCGGCGAGCGAGGCGCTCGACCGGCTGCCCGACGACGTGGACGGCGTCATCGTGAGCCCGGGAGTGCCGGGTGAGCGACCGCTGCTCGTCGAGGCGGAGCGGCGCGGCGTTCCGGTGATCGGCGAGATCGAGCTCGCGTTCCCGTTCGTCGAGGCTCCGATCGTCGCGATCACCGGGAGCAACGGCAAGAGCACGACCACGGCGATGACCGGAGCGATGATCGACGGCGCCGGTCGGCGCGCCGTCGTGTGCGGCAACTTCGGCCGCCCGCTGATCGACTGCGTGGGAGAGGAGGGAGACGTGCTCGTGACGGAGGTTTCGAGCTTCCAGCTCGAGAGCGTCGACACCTTTCGGCCGCGGGCGGCGGCGCTGCTCAATCTGTCGCCCGATCATCTCGACCGCCACGGCGACCTTCGGCGTTACGGCGAGACGAAGTCGCGCATCTTCGCGCGCCAGACCGCCGACGACGTAGCCGTCTTGAACGCCGACGACCCGCTCGTCGCCCGATTCACGCCTGAGGGTCTCGCCGCCCACCGGCGATACTTCTCTCGGCGCGAGGTCGTGGCCGACGGCTGCTACCTCGACGGCTGCGACGTGATCGAAGTCGTGCCGGGGGAGGAGCCGCAATCGCTCTTCACCCTCGGCGACGTGCCGATTCCCGGCACCCACAATCTCGAGAACGCCATGGCCTCGGCGCTTCTGGCGCGGGCGGTCGGCGTGGCCCCGGAAGCAGTGCGGCCGGGGCTGGTCGGTTTCACCGGCCTGCCGCATCGGCTCGAACGGATCGTCGTACGCGGCGGCGTGGTCTGGTACGACGACTCCAAGGGAACCAACGTCGGTGCCACCGCCAAGTCGCTGGAAGGCTTCGAGGACGGCAGCGTCCACCTGATCCTCGGCGGCCGCGGAAAGGGGACCAGCGTCGACGAGCTCGAAGGCTGGGTGGTGCGGAAGGTGCGCCGGCTATACCTGATCGGCGAATCCGCCGCGGAGTTCGAGCGGGAGCTCGGTCATCGAGTCCCGAGCGAACGGGCCGGCGACCTGGAGACGGCGGTAGCTGCCGCGGCGAGGCACGCCCGTTCGGGGGAGGTCGTCCTGCTCTCACCCGCCTGCGCGAGCTTCGATCAATACGAGAACTACATCGCGCGCGGCGAGCACTTCCAACGACTCGTGCGGGGACTGGCGGAGGTGAATGATGGCTAAGAAGCTCGCCTTCGACAAGGTGCTCTTCGTCACCGTGATCATCTTGCTCACCGTCGGGTTGACGATGGTCTACTCGGCCAGCTCGGTCGTCGGCGCGCGGACCGGCGGTCCCAACCCGTTCGTCGTCAAGCAGATTCTGGCGGTCGCGGTCGGACTGCTGGGAATGTGGCTTGCCATGCACTTCGACTATCGGGTGCTGGCGTCGCGTCCGGCCGCCTACGGCCTCTATCTCGGAGTGGTCGGACTGCTCGTGACGGCGCTCTTCCAGCCGGCGATCAACGGGACCCGCCGCTGGATTCTCCTTGGCGGCGTCTCCTTTCAGCCGTCGGAGCTCGCGAAGCTCGCGATCATCGTCTACATCTCCTATCAGGTGGCGCGCCAGGAAGATCGAGACCATTCCTACGAGCTGCTCGTCCCCAGTGCTTTGGCGACCGCGTTGCTTGCCGGCCTGATCATGATGGAGCCCGACATGGGGACGGCGGGCCTCGTGGCGTTGGCCGGCGTCGTCATGCTGTTTCTAGCCGGCGTGCCGTGGAAGTTTTTCGCGGGCACCGCCGCCATCGTCGTGCCGCTCGCTTTCCTGGCGGTTCGGCTCGAGCCCTACCGGTGGCAAAGGGTGACCGCCTTCCTCGATCCCGAGAAGTACCCACTGGGGGCCGGCTTTCAGGCCGATCAGTCACTGATCGCGATCGGCTCGGGCGGCATTCTGGGACTGGGGCTGGGCGACAGCGTGCAGAAGCTCCACTTCCTCCCTTATCCGCATTCGGACTTCATCTACTCGATCGTGGCGGAAGAGCTCGGTCTGATCGGCGCGCTCGGGCTCCTCGGGCTCTTCGCCGTCGTCCTCTGGCGGGGCGCGAGAGCCGGACTCAAGGCGCCCGATTCGTTCGGTCGCCACCTGGCGTGGGGTCTGACCGCGATCCTCGTGCTCCAAGCCCTCCTTCACATGAGCGTCGCGCTTTCGATGCTGCCGACCACCGGCGTGCCGCTTCCCCTGATGTCGGCCGGCGGCTCGTCGGTCGTCGCCTCGCTCGTGGCTTGCGGGCTGTTGCTCAACGTCTCCCAACATGCGTGATCGAGATGGACGATGAACGAAATGAGCCGACAGATCGATCTCCCCGCCACGCGCTGCTGGCGGGCGGCGGCTCGGGCGGTCACGTCTATCCCGGACTGGCGGTCGCCGAGGTGCTGGCGGCGAGGGGGTGGATCGTGACCTGGGCGGGTCGTCCATGCGGGATGGAGCGGTCGCTCGTCGAGCGCGCGGGTTTGCCGTACGTCGAACTGTCGGCGGCGCCGCTCGTCGGCCAGGGCCTCTGGGGCAGGGTCAGGGCGCTCGTGACGTTGCTGCTCTCGGCCCTCGCCGGTCGGCGGTTGATTCGGCGTCTCGGCGCGGATGCCGTGATCGGCACCGGTGGGTACGTCTGCGCCCCTGCGGTGCTCGGCGCGCGGCTCGCTGGAGCTCCGAGTCTGCTGGTCGAACCGAACGCGGTGGCGGGTGCGGCCAACCGCCTGCTGTCGAAGTGGTCGACCGCGGCGGCCCTCGCCTACGAAGGATCGGCGGACGACTTCGCCTGCCGCACGGAGGTGACGGGGGTGCCGGTGCGATCGGAGTTCTTCCGGGTACCTCCCCTCGGCTCGGAGCTGCGATCGGGAGGCGGCGATGCCCCGGGGCTGCTCGTCGTCGGTGGCTCGCAAGGTGCGGCGCAGATCAACGAGCTGCTGCCGCCAGCGCTCGAGGCGGTGGCTCGGCACGCGGGCGAGTTGCGCGTCGTCCACCAAGCGGGAGCCACACACGAGGAGCGGCTGCAGGGGGAATACGCCTCCCGGGCTCTGGGGGGGATCGAAGTCGAGGTGCTCGGTTTTCTCGACGACATGCCGGCCGCGATGGCCGGGGCGGACCTCGTGATATCCCGGGCGGGGGCCATCACTCTCGCCGAGCTCTGCGCCGCCGGGCGGCCGTCGTTGCTCATCCCGCTACGGCACGCCGGCGGTCACCAGCTGGCCAACGCCCGCAAGCTCGAGTCCTCGGGAGCTGCGGTCGTTCCGGCCTCGGGGGACCTCGACCCGGCGACTCTCGCGACTCTGTTGAGCGGGCTCCTGTTCGACCGCGAGCGTCTGTCGGCGATGGCCGTGGCGGCGAGGAGTCTCGCCCACGAGTCGGCGGCGCAGCGGATCGTCGAGCTCGTCGAAGAGCTCGGGGAGGCCGCCTGATGTTCCGCCGCTTCATGAACCTCGAGCGGGTGCATTTCGTGGGAGTCGGCGGCGCCGGGATGAGCGGAATCGCCGAAGTGCTCGCCGACTACCAGATCGAGGTGACGGGCTCGGACCTGGTGGCGAGCGAGACGACCGCGCGGCTCGAGGGCGCGGGCGTGGGTTTCTTCGAAGGCCACGACCCGCGGCACGTCGAGGGCGCCGATCTCATCGTCGTCTCTTCGGCGGTTCCTCCCGACAACGTCGAGCGCTTGGAAGGCGAGCGGCTGGGGATCCCGATCGTCCGCCGCGCCGAGATGCTGGGCGAGCTGATGCGGCTCAAGTACGGAATCGCGGTGGCGGGAACCCACGGCAAGACGACGACGACCTCGCTGGTAGGAGCGCTCCTCACCGAGACCGGTTTCGATCCCACGGTGATCGTCGGCGGGCGGTTGCGAGTTTCCGGCACCGGCGCTCGGCTCGGCCGCAGCGAGTACCTGGTCGCGGAGGCCGATGAGTACGACCGCAGCTTCCTGCGCCTGCAGCCGATCCTCGCGGTGATCACGACGATCGATCGCGATCACCTAGATACCTATGCGAACCTCGAGGAGATTCAGCAGGCGTTCCTCACCTTCGCCGACAAGGTGCCGTTCTTCGGGCAGGTGATCCTCTGTCTCGACGACGAGAACATCCAGCAGCTCTTGCCCGAGCTCTCCGACCATCGGGTGGTGAGCTACGGGACCTCGCCGCAGGCGCGTCTCCGAGGTGTCGACCTCGAGACGGTGGCGGGCGGAATGCGCTTCGGCGTGATGCATGCAGAACGCGGTGAGCTGGGCTCGCTCGAGATTCCGCTCCCCGGCCGACACAACGTCCAGAACGCGCTCGCCGCAGTGGCCGTCGGGCTCGCGGTCGGCCTCGAGTTCGAAGCGATCGTCGAAGCGCTCGGCCGCTTCGGCGGCGTCCACCGACGCTTCGAGCGGCTCGGCAGCTGGCACGGCGCGGCCGTGGTCGACGACTACGCGCACCATCCGACGGAGGTGGCGGCGACGCTGGAAGCCGCGCGGCAGGCCTACCCCAAAGCGAAGATTCACGCGATCTTCCAGCCCCATCTGTACTCGCGTACTCGCGACATGGTCGAGGAGTTCGGGCGCGCCCTGCTGGGAGCCGACGAGGCGTGGGTGACGGAGATCTACGGCTCGCGCGAGGATCCGATCGCCGGTGTCACCGCGGATATCGTCGTCGCCGCGGCCAGGCAGAGCGGGCATCGGCATTGTGAGCTGTGCGCCGACTGGCGCGAACTGCCCAAGCGGCTCGCCACGACGGTCCGTTCCGGCGACTTGATCCTCACTCTCGGTGCCGGCGACATCTATCGGCTGGCCCACCGAATCGCCGGGGAGGTGGCGGCATGACCCCCATGCGCCAACCCCTCGAGCGCCCGCCGATGTTCCGACGTCGCCGGTTCGACGCGTCCCATCGGCGTCCCGGCCTCCTCGCCGCGATCCTCCGTCCGCTGGCGATGGCCCTGCTCATCATCGGCCCGCCGGCGGTCTTCGGCCTTTGGGTCCTCACCTCTCCAAGGTTCGAGCTCGAGAGCATCCACATCGCGACCGGCGAACGGGTTGCCGAGTCGTGGGTTGCCGAGAATCTCGAACCGCTGCGGGGCCGCCACGTCCTCCTCCTGTCGCTCCCCGAGGTCGAGGGACTTCTCGCCGGCCACCGATGGGTCCAGGGAGTCGAGGTGTCGAAGAAGCTCCCCGGTTCACTCGTCATCCAGGTTCTCGAACGGATCCCGGTCGCGGTGCTGCGCAGCGGAGGAGCGAGACACTACGTCGACCGCGACGGTCGGGTGATCGACCGGATCGAGCCGGGCGCCCAGCCGGCGCTGCTCCTGATCGACGCCGCTCCGGCCGACCACGCGGCGATCGCAAGAGCAGTGCGGGCGATCGAGGCGCTCGAGGCGCGAGGCTCGACGCTCTTTGCGAAGGTCGAAGCAGTCGAGGTCCTGCAACGGGCGGATCTCAAGCTCACAATACCCGGGCTGCCCTACGCCGTGCTCGTGCGCCCGGATCATCTCGAACCCGCAGTCACCCGTTTCGAAGAGCTCCAGTCGGAGATCGAGCGCCGATTCGACGGCTTTATCGCCGTGGATCTTCGCTACCACCGGCAGATTGTCATGCGATTCCCGGAGGCTTAGACCATGCCCAAACCCCACCCATACCTTGCAGCGATCGACGTCGGGTCCTCGAAGATCGGAATCCTCATCGGTCAGCGAACCGAAGAGGGAGCCCTCGAGGTCGTCGGCAAAGGGTCGGCGCCGGCCCGCGGCAGCCGCAAGGGCAACATCGTCAACGTCGAGTCGACGGTCGACGCGCTGAAACGAGCGGCCGAAGAGGCGGAGGTGATGGCCGGAGTCGAGATTTCCCGCGCCTACGTCGGGGTGGCGGGAAGCGACATCCGGAGCGTCAACTCCAAAGGGATGGTGTCGGTGGCCCGCCGCGACCGCGAGATCACCGAGCAGGACATCAGTCGAGTGCTGGAGGCGGCGCAGTCGGCGGCACTGCCTTCGGATCGGGAGATTCTGCACGCCATCGTCCGCGAGTTCGTCGTCGACGAACAGGAAGGCATCGCCGATCCGCTGGGCATGCAGGGGAGCCGACTCGAGGCGGCCGTGCATCTGGTGACCGGAAACCAGACTCGGAGCAAGACGGTGCTCACCTGCATCAATCGAGCGGGAATCGAGGCCGTGGAGATGGTCTTCGAGCCGCTCGCGACGGCCGAAGCGGTGATCACCCACGACGAAAGGGAGCTGGGCGTGCTCCTCGTCGACGTCGGCGGAGGGACCACCGAGTACGCGCTCTTCATCGAGGGCGAGGTCTTGATCTCGGCGGTGCTTCCGATCGGCTCGAGCCACTTCACCAACGACATCGCGATGGTCCTGCGGACTCCCTTCGCGGAAGCCGAGCGACTGAAAGTGCAGCACGGCTGCTGCCTCGACGGGCTCCTGAGCGACAAGGAAGGGGTGTCGGTGCCGGCCGTGGCCGGCGGCGCCGCCAAGGTCGTCCCGAAGCGCGAGCTCTGCGAGATCATGGAGCCGCGGGCCGAGGAGCTCCTGACCCTCATCCGGCAGGACCTCGACCGCAACGGCGCCGTCGACTGCCTGCGGGGCGGTGTCGTCCTGACCGGAGGAGGAGCGCAGTTGGACGGGCTCCCGGAGCTCGCTGAACAGATCTTCAATTGCAGTGTCCGATATGGGCTGCCGCAGGGTTTGGGCGGGCTGGTGGACGTCATCAGCAGTCCTACGTGGTGCACGGCATCGGGACTGCTTCTTTATGGACGAGTCGCTGAAGAGGAGCTCCAGCGCACGAGCAGGCGCTCTCCCTTCAACGTAAGACGAATGGTGGGCAACCTCCGCAGCATGTTCGCGGACCTCGTGTAGAAGACGAACAGGTTGCAGCACGACCCCGAAAGAGGAGGTTCTTGAGATGATCTTGTTTGACGAAAAGGAAACGGAAAGCAGTCTCCCTATCACCCTGGAGGAGCAGATGGTGCCGGCACGGATCAAGGTAATCGGTGTCGGTGGCGGTGGCGGCAACGCCGTCAACCGCATGATCGACTCGCGCATGCGCGGGATCGAGTTCGTGGCCGCCAACACCGATCTGCAGGCGCTGCGCAACTGCCGCGCTCCGCACAAGCTCCAGCTCGGGCCGAACCTCACTCGCGGCCTCGGTGCCGGAGGTGATCCGGAGATCGGACGCAAGTCGGCTCTCGAAGACACCGAGCGCATTCTCGAGCTTCTCGAGGGGAGCGACATGGTGTTCCTGACGGCGGGCCTTGGCGGAGGCACCGGTACCGGCGCCGTCCCGATCATGGCCTCGCTCGCCGCCGAAGTCGGCGCGCTGACGGTCGCGGTGGTCACCAAGCCGTTCGGTTTCGAGGGGCGCCGCCGTTGGGAGCTGGCCGAGCGGGGTGTCGAGGAGCTGCGCAGCAGCGTCGACACCCTGATCACGATCCCCAACGAGCGGCTGCTCAACTTCGTCGATCGGGGGACGCCGCTGGGCGAAGCGTTCCAAATCGCCGACGACGTCCTGCAGCAGGCGGTGCAGGGGATCAGCGATCTCATCACCATCCCGGGCGAAGTCAACGTCGACTTCGCCGACGTCAAGTCGGTCATGTCCGGTATGGGAATGGCGCTGATGGGCACCGGAATCGCCAAAGGCGAGAATCGAGCGCTCGAGGCCGCGCAGCGCGCGATCTCGTCGCCGCTGCTCGAGGAGACTTCGGTGCAGGGAGCCCTCGGCGTGCTGCTCAACATCTCGGGCGGTCGCGACCTCACTCTCCACGAGGTCGACGAAGCCGCTCGGGTGATCGCCGATGCCGTCGACCCGAGCGCCAACATCATCACCGGCATGGTGGTCGACGAGACGCTCGAGGACGAGATGAAGGTGACCGTGATCGCGACCGGTTTCGGCGGTCTGGCGGCCGACACTCGACCGATGGCCGAGCGTGCCCGCGAGTGGCGCGAAGGCGGCGAGAGCGGCACCCCCGTGCCGGCGGTCGAGGAGCCTCCCCGCGAACGACCGGTAGCCAAGAGCATTCGCATCGAGAACGACGACGTGACGAACCTCGACGAGGCGGAGGAAGAGGAGCAAGAGGAGCAAGAGGAGATTCCGTTCTACCGGAAGTTCCTCGCCAAGAGCCAACCGGACGATCCGGGGGGATACGGCCCGAACTGGTCGAACGTCGACGACTTCGACATCCCGACGGTCCTGCGCAAGCAGATGGACTGACGGCAGGCTTTGGGCGTCGTCTCCCAGCGGGAGCATCGGCTTTGGTGGATAGCGGCGGCGTGGGTCGTCACCATCGATTCGACCCTCTACGTGGCTCGCCCAATCGCCGAGTTCCTGCGGGAGCGAGATCTCTTACGCCTAACCGTCTGGGCGGTCATCACACTGCTCGGGGTCGCAGTCCTGGCCTGGACGGTGAGGCGGCGTTTGGGCCGCCTCTCGCTGGCGGTACTCGCCGCCGGAGGAGCGGCTTTCTTCTATGCGGTGCGCTCGGTCTCGCCGCCCGAGGTCCAGCTTCACTTCGTCGAGTACGGGGTGTTGGGAGGGCTGTTCTGGGGGGCGTGGACCGAGCGCGGAGCGCGGTTCGCACCACTGTGGGCGACCGCGGCGACTACCGCGTGCGGCTGGCTCGACGAGGCGATCCAGTACCTGCTGCCCAACCGCTTCTACGATCTGGCCGACGTGGCGATCAACGCCGTCGCCGGCGCCCTGGCCGCCACGGTTCTCTCCGTCCTGCGCTGGACGAGAGCCCGCGAAGCGACTCCCCAACCGACGACCGATTGAGCCGGCACTGATCCCGGGGACACCGATCCCCAGAGTACCCCCAGCGAAACAGGAGTGAGCGTGCCGCGACTGAGCGGGTCGAGCGCCCGCGATGAAGCTCCCCGCGTGAGACGGAGAACGTTCGTGCTTGCTTAGACAGCATCCGCATTCGGGCTCGACGACTTCGTCGCCTTCGAGCTCGAGGACAGTTGGGAGTTCGACTCGCAACCGAGATCCACCCGGTCTCGAGAGTTCGAGGGGATGACATCTCGCGTCTGGCGCGACCTCTTGGCCAGCACTCGGCCTCTTGCCGGTCTTCGAACCGGCTCATAGACTCGCCGCCTCATGGCCACCGGTCGCGACCGCCTGCTGCGGTATGCCCTCATGAAGCTGACGCGCGAGTTCGACGCGCGCTTCGAGTTCCTTCTCAAGACGGGGCGGGTCGCCAAGTGGTACAGCGAAGTCGGCAATGAGGCGACCACGGTCCCGGCCGGGCTCGCCCTGAGGCCCGGGGACGCGCTGTGTACGTTGCATCGCGATCTCGGCGCCATCCTCGCCGTCTACCTCGACCCGGCCCGGGCGTTCCCGGGTTTGGGATTCGGTGAAGGTGACGGCCGGCGGCGCGACCCGATGGAGCTGCTTCACATCCTCGCCTGCCAGCTTCTGGGCAAGGGGCTCGGTTTCTCGCAAGGGGTCGAGCGCTCGTTCCACTACGGGTACCTCGACCCCGCGGCGGGCATCCATCATGTGGGGATGATCAGTCACCTCGGTGCGATGATCCCGGTCGCCGCCGGTGCCGCCCTCGCCCATCGACTGGCCGGAAGCGACGGGGTTGCCCTCAACTTCATCGGCGACGGGGGCACCTCGACGGGCGACTTCCACGAGGCGCTCAACATGGCCGCGGTGTGGAAGCTGCCGCTGGTCCTGATCGTCGAGAACAACCGCTACGCCTTTTCGACGCCGACCGAGCTGCAATACGCCTGCAAGAGCCTCGCGGACCGCGGTGTCGGCTACGGCATCGCCGCCGAGGTCGTCGACGGCAACGACCCGGATGCGATAGCGGCCCGGGTCGAGAGGGCGATCGAGCGCGCGCGACGGGCCGAAGGGCCGACCCTCATCGAGGCGACGCTCGGCCGTATGCGCGGGCACAGCGAGGGTGACGACTCACTGAAAGTCGTACCGCCCAACGAGCTCGAGGCCTACCTAGCGGCCGATCCGGTCCCGAACTACGCCGAGCGCCTCGAGGTGGAAGGGGTGTTCGACACCAAGGTCCGCGAGCGGCTCGAGGGGCGGATCGCGGTGATGGTGGAGGAGACGATCGAGGGCGCTCTCGCCGCGGAGGACCCGGCCGCCTCCGTCGCCCGCCGTTCGGTGTTTGCGCCGGTCGAACGCTGGGAGGCGGAGTCACCGTGGGGAGACGACGAAGGCGACGAGCTCGAGACCGTCACCTACGTCGAGGCGATCCATCGCGCTCTCATCGGAGAGATGGAGCGCGACGACTCCCTTTTCCTCATGGGTCAGGACATCGGCGCCTTCGAGGGTGCCTTCCGGGTGACCAAGGGGATGCACGATCGGTGGCCGGAGCGCGTGCTCGATACCCCGATCGCCGAGAGCGGCACCCTCGGCATCGCGATCGGTGCCGCGGTCGCGGGTCGTCCGTGCGTCGTCGAGATGCAGTTCGCGGACTTCGTGTCGTGTGGCTTCAACCAGCTCGTCAACGTTGCCGCCAAGCTCTACTACCGCTGGCAGATTCCGTGCCCGATCGTCGTCCGCTTGCCGTCGGGAGGCGGGGTGACGGCGGGGCCGTTCCACTCCCAGAATCCCGAGGCGTGGTTCGCTCACGTCGCCGGTCTCAAGGTCGTCTGCCCGGCCACGGCGCGCGACGCGGCCGCTCTGCTGAAGGCGGCCATCCGAGATCCCAATCCGGTCATCTTCTGCGAGCACAAATTCCTCTACCGACGGATCAAGGAGCAGCTACCGAGCGAGATCCCACCGGCCGATCTGGGGATCGCGCGGGTGGTGAGGGACGGCAGCGACGTCAGCCTCATCGGCTACGGGGCCGCAACCTGGAACTGTCTGGAAGCAGCCGAGGCGCTGGCCGAGGAGGACGTCTCCGCAGAGGTCGTCGACTTGAGGACGCTCGTGCCGTTCGACGAGGCCACGGTTCTCGCCTCCGTGCGCAAAACCGGCCGCGCCGTCGTCACGCACGAGGCGCAGCTCACCGGCGGCTTCGGAGGAGAGGTCGCAGCGCGAATCGCGGATGTCGCGTTCGAGTGGCTCGACGCGCCGGTTCGCCGGGTCGCCTACCCCGATCGCCCGGTGCCGTACGCCCGGGCGCTGGAACAGGAGCTGTTGCCGGGCCCAGCCGAGGTGCTGCGCACGGTCCGGGAGCTGCTCGACTACTAGCCCGGGCGTGCGCCCTTGCCCCGCCACTCCTCTCGTCGCCGGGGGCACAAGTCCACGGAGCCGCGGGGAGGGCCCACACCGCCCACCGCCGCTGTCTGGATCGCTACATCCGTTCCGGCAGCGGCACACCGAGGAGATCGGCGAGCTCTGCGAGACCTCGGCCGAAGATCTGAGTGGCGGCGAGCCGCGTCGAGCGCAGCGCCTCGTCCTCCTCCTGGAGGATCGGGTGCTTGTGGTAGACCCCGTTGAACCGCTGAGCGAGCTCGAGCGCGTGACGGGCGATGATCGAGAGTTCGAGGGTTTCGCCGGCCGTGGCGATCCGCTCCGGAGTCTGCGCCACCGCGAGCACGAGATCCCACAGATCGTCGGACCACAGCTCGGCCGGCAGCGAGCCGGCCCGCTCGGCGTCGATCGAGTCCGCCAGCCCGGCCTCGGCGAGCTTGCGCCGAATGTTGCGGGCACGCACCATCGAATACTGGAGGTAGGGTCCGGACTCGCCTTCGAAGGCGAGCGCCTCGTCGATGTCGAAGGCGATCACTCGGGTCGTCGTCGCCTTGGCCATGAAGAAGCGGATGGCGGCGGTGGCGATGGTGCGGGACAGGGCGTCGAGCTCCTCGTCACCGAGCTCGCGGTTGCGCGACGCGATCTCCTCGCGGCTCTTGGCCTCGAGCTGGTCGATCAGGTCGTCGGCCTTGACCCCTATCCCCTTGCGCCCCGACATCTCGAGGCTCTCGTCGTCGGCTCCTTCGCCGAGGAAGCCGAGCTGGCGGGCCGTCGCGCTCGACAGAGAGACGAATTCGTAAGCGAAGTGGATCGAGCGAGACGCCTCCTCGGTGTGGCCGAGCGCCTCGAGACCGGCGCGGACGATCTTCTGCAGATAGCTCTGTCGGGCGTCGATCACGTTGATGACCGTCTGGCCGCCTCCGAACGCCGGGTGTCCCTCCTCGCCCTCGGAGACGGTCTGCCAGAGCCCGGCCTCGTCCCAGTAGCGGTACTCGAAGTCCTTGCCTAGCAGCCCGAACTTCCACATCTGGTAGGCGATGTCCTTGCCGACGTAGGTGATCGTGCCGTCGGAGCGAACGATGACCTTGTCGGGGTCTTCCAGGCCTTTGAACTCATCGCTCTCGCCAAGCGCCATCACCCAGCAGCCGGCGTTCTTGCCCGCTTCCTCGAGGTGGACGGCGCCGCTTTCCTTCAACCGCTCGAAAGCGTCGGTGAAGAAGTCGAGGGCGAGGATCGCACCCTCGTGAGTCAGCAGGTCGTAGCCGATGCCGAGCCGCGCCATGGTCTTGAGGTGACGCAGGACCACTCGTTGCGCCACCAGCCGCCCGATGGCGGCGCGTTCGCCGCTTCCCGATTCGAGCTC
>CALZKB010000070.1 GCA_945787575.1 Thermoanaerobaculia bacterium
CGAGAGCGAGGACGTCCTCTCCGTCCGCCGGAGCGAGAACCTCGACGCCGACGGCCGCGCCGACCTGCGTCAACTGGTCGACCGCGGCCGCGCGCTGAAGGTCACCAGCGACCAGTAGCGGCCGCCTTCCCCGCTCACTCAGGCGGCGGGCGAGCTTCCCCGCGGTCGTCGTCTTGCCCGAGCCCTGAAGCCCGCACAAAAGGATGACCGCCGGCCGGCCGGAGAGGGCGAGCTCTTTGCCGTCCTCACCCAGCAGACTCAACAGTTCGTCTTTGACGATCTTGATCACCTGCTGGGCGGGGGTCAGGCTGTCGAGCACGTCCTTGCCCAGCGCTCGCTCGCCGACCCGCGCGATGAAGGGCTTGACGACCCGGAAGTGCACATCCGCTTCGAGCAGCGCCAGACGGATCTCGCGCAGGGCGCCTTGCAGCACCTCTTCGGATACTCGGCCCTCGCCCTTCAGCCGACGGAAGACTCCCTGAAGCTTGTCCTGCAGCCCTTCGAACATCAGTCGCTTCTCTCAGTTTGATGGCGTTCGATGCGCCGCGCCATGTAGGCGGGCAGCACGGTGATCGCGACGAGCGCCGTCGACACGGCGCCGAGAATCGCGACCTTGCCCATCGACTGCAGCCCCGGATAGTGAGAGAGCGAGAGGGAGCCTAAGCCGACGATGGTCGAGAGCGCCGCCAGCACGATCGCCTTGCCGGTCTCCGAGAGCCCCGCCGCGTAGTCCCCCTCGCTCGAGCCCGCGAGCTCTCGGTAGCGGTGCAGCATGTGGACCCCGTAGTCCACGCCGATGCCGATGATCATGGTGGTGACGAAGATGTTCATGAAGTTCATCGCCAGACCGAGAGCCGCCATGGCGCCGAGCATCCAGGCGATCCCGACGCAAAGCGGCGCCAGCGACATCAGGGTGTCCCGCAGGTTGCGAAAGTCGAGCCACAGCAGGACGCCGACGAGAACGAAGCCGAGGACGGCGGCGACGACGGCGTCCCGCAGAACCCGCTTTCGAAGGAAGGCGTTGAGGACGTTGGCACCAGTGAGCTCGACCTCCGGTCCCAACCGCTCGGCGGCGGCGTGAACCGCGGGCGGTGCCTCGCGCGCCCAAACCTTCGGCGGCGGGTAGAGATAGACGGCGCTCCGGTAGACGTCCCCCGAACGGACCAGATAGCGCTCGAGGAGCCGATCTGCCTGCGCCGACTGGCGAAAGTCGACGATGCCGATCGGCTCGGCGCGAGCCACCGCCGCTGCAAAGAGATCGAACCCGCGCTCGAACGGCGCGACGCGCAGCCCCGCGGCCGTCATCGACAGCTCGAAGCGCTCGCGAATCCGTTCCATGTCGAGGGAACCTCGGCGCTCCCGCTCGAGCCAGGCGAGAGCCGCCTCCTGCTGGCTCTTGGGAGGAATCACGGTCTGAATGCCGTCGTAGCCGTCGAGCCACCCAGCTCGCACCAGCTCGGCCGCTTCGGCCGAAGCTTCGGCGGCGCGCTCGAACGCCTCGTCCAGACTGCTGCCGCTGGCGATGAAGCTCATCTGCTCGAATCCGGATCCGAAGCGCAGGGCGACCTCTTCCCAGACCTCGGTTCCCGGGTTGCCGGCAGGCCGCATCGACTTGACGCTGTCCTCGAATCGGAGCTGCAGCGCCGAAGCTCCGGCGAAAACCGTGACCAGGAGGCCGATGCCCAGCACCAACCCCGGGCGGGCGAGCGAAGCCCGAATGAGGGCGGTACTTCCGAGATCGTGAAGAAACAGGCGTTGGTAGGTTCTCCGGCGCTCGTGACGATCGTGGCTCCAAGCCAGCAGCGAAGGAAGCAGGTAGAGGACCGCGACCATGCAGAAGAGGATCCCGGTACCGGTGAGGACTCCCATCTGCGACAGACCCTTGAACTCGGTCACGGCGAAGGCATAGAAGGTCGCGGCGCTGGTCACCGCCCCGACGAGGACCGCCCGGCCCGAGGAGCCGTTCATCAGAGCCAACGCATCCTCGAACGACTTGCCCTTGTGCCGTTCCTCGACGAAGCGTCCGTACGAGACGATCACGAAGTCGATTCCGAGGCCGATGAGCAGCGCCGCGACGCCGCTGGTGGCCGAATTGAGAACGCCGAACGACAGACTCGAGAAGCCGAAGGTGAGGACGAGGCCGCAGAAGAGCGGCACAAAGGCATAGAGCAGCACCCCAAAGCGGCGAAAAGCGAACAGGAAAAGCAACAAGACGCCGAACAACGAGGTCAAGAAGTTGCTGATCGCGTCCCTCCGGATCAGCGCCTCGTCGCCGAGGGCGATGACGTAGCGGCCGCCGAGGGCGACCTCGGGGAAACCGAGGTCGGTGCCCTGCGCGAGCTCCGGCCACTCCGGCCGAAGACCGTCGATCTCCTCCTCCATCACCTCGACCAGCCGGCGATTGAACTGCACGTCCTGAGGCGGCTTGATCGGCTTGCCGAGCAGCAGGAGCATCCGGTGATCGGTCGACAGGAGGTAGCCGCTCGACCAGTCGAGCGAAAGGCCGCCGCGTGCGGTGTTGAGCCGCTCCAGGAAGATCTCCGAGAGTCCGAGTGGGTCGAGGGTTACGAGCCGCTTGAGGGTCAACGCTTGCGGGGTCGCCAGCAGGCGCCTCAACTCGCGGGCTCGCACCGCGAGCGACTCTTCGGAAACTTTGTCGACGACTGCCGCCCGCTCTTCCTCGTCCAGGAAGAGCAGCGCTTGGGGCATGAAAGTCTCGAGCAGCTCGTCGAGCTCGCCCAACTGGTACTCGACTCGCTCGAACTCGGGCAGGGCGCTCATCCTCTCCCCCAGTCGATCGGCGAGGTTCTCGAACGGGTCGACGATGGCGCCCTCGGGAACCCGGATCGCCACCAGCAGGACTTCGACACTGCCGAACTCCTCGAGGTTGCGGCGAAAGGTCTGAACCTCCGCCGCCTTCTGGGGCAGGAGGTTGAGGAAATCGGTGTCGAACTCGAGTCGAGTCGTGAGCGCGGCGGCGATCGCCACCAGCACCGCCGAAGCCACGAAGACCCAGCGGTAGCGTCGGCGGGTAAACAGCGCGACTCGTTGCAGCAGGCGGCGAGGCATAGGCTATCGCGGCGGTCAGGGTACCTGGGCGCGGCCCACGACCTCGGGTCCGTAGCGGATCAGATACTCGAATCCGGAGACGAGCGTCGCCACCATTGCGATCCACAGCATCGCCGGCGCGAGATTCTCGAACTCGCCGAGGTGTTCGTAGATGATGAGCAACGAGATCGCCAGGATCTGGCTCGTCGTCTTGAGCTTGCCGAGCCAGGAAGCCGCCAACACGATCCCCTCGCCCGCTGCCAGGCTTCGAAACGCGGAAATCAGGAACTCACGCGCCAGAATGACCATCACCATCCACGCCGGTGCTACGTCGAGCTCGATGAGCGAGATGAGCGCAGCCGAAACGAGGATCTTGTCTGCCGCCGGGTCGAGCAGCTTGCCGAGCTTCGTGACCTCCTGGCGCCGACGGGCGAGAAAACCATCCAGGAAGTCGGTTAGCGAGGCGAGCAGAAAGACGCCGAGCCCGACCATCTCCTTGCCCTCGAACTTCGTCAGCAGAACCACCACCAACAACGGGACGAGGAGGATCCGGAAGAGGGTCAGAGTGTTCGCAAGGGTGAGAATCCGAGCCACAGCGAGAGACGGTATCGAAGAGAGAAGGGGTGGAAGCGGGGGTCGCGCGCGAGCCGCACGAGAGTCTGGGTCAGTTGTCCCCGTAGGTCGAGATGACGAGCTTGCCGTCCCGGTCACGGGCCATGTGGACTTTGCGCCCGACTTCGAGGCCGCCCCCGCTCGGAAGCTTGTAGTTGAGATCGTCCCGGTAGTCGCGGAGGATCTGCTCGATGTAGCGCCGGGTCTCCGGAAACGGCGGGATTCCTCCAAACTGGCGGACCGCCTTGGGACCAGCGTTGTATCCCGCCAGCGCGAACTCGAGCCGGCCCTCGAACTCGTCGAGCATCATCCTCAGGTAGCGCGTCCCCCCGGCGATGTTGGCAGCCGGGTCGAAGGCGTCCTCGACGGCGAGAGCGCGAGCCGTCCCGGGCATCAGCTGCATCAGCCCCATGGCGCCCTTGGACGAGATCGCACGAGAGTTGTAGCCGGATTCCGCGCGGATCAGCGCGTGCACGAGCTCGGGGTCGAGCTGGTACTCGTCGGAGTAGGTCTGGACGAGCGGTTCGATCTTGCCCCGGCCGAGCTGGATCGCCGACCGCGCGGGCGCCCCGGACGCTTTCACCGGGGTGTTCGTGAACACTCTGCGCCCGGAGGTCGTCGTCTCCACGTGCACTTCTGCCGCCAACACCGAAGCGCAAGCTGCTGCTGCCACGCCGATCCAAGCCCGTCGCATCGCTCGCCGAGTCTAACGAAAACCTACGCCAAGAGCCGACGCACGACCTCGGGAGCCTCCCGGAGCGCGCGATCGAGCGCCTCGGGCCTCTTGCCCCCGGCCTGCGCGAAGTCGGCCCGACCGCCCCCGCCGCCGCCGACGATCGGCGCCAGCTCGCGGACGACCGATCCCGCCGCTACCCGACCGCTGACGTCCTTCGTGACGGTGACGATCAAGCTCACTTTGTCCTCGTCTCGCGTGCCCAGGATTACGACACCGGAACCGATCTTGCCGCGCAGGACGTCGGCCATGTTGCGCAGCTCGCCGGCCGGCGCCATCGGTACCTCGCGAGCCAGGATGCGAACCCCGTCCACCTCGACGCCCTCGTCGGCGGACGTGCCGCCCGAGACGAGCTTCATGCGGACCTTCGACAGGTCGAGCTCGAGCTCGCGGATCCGCTCCTTGAGGAGTCGAATCTCGTCGGCCAACCTCTCGTCGGGGACTCCCAGCTCGGCCGCGACCCTGCTTACGACGGCCTTGCGACGTTCGATCTCCACGTGGGCTGCCTCACCGGTCACCGCTTCGATCCGGCGCACGCCCGAAGCCACGCCTCGCTCGGCGAGGATCAGCAGCAGGCCGATCTCGCCGCTGTTCGCGACATGGCAGCCGCCGCAGAGCTCTAGGCTGCCGACCGACCCGGGCACCTCCACCGTTCGCACCCGATCGCCGTACTTCTCTCCAAACAGCGCCATGGCGCCGGCGGCTCGGGCCTCCTCGAAGTCTCGGTTCTCGACGATCGAGACGTCTCGGGCCTCGAGAATCCAGCGGTTGACGATCGTCTCGATCTCGGCCAGCTGCCGAGGGTCGACCGGCTGTCCGTAAGTGAAGTCGAAGCGGAGTCGGTCCGGGGAGACGAGCGAGCCCGCCTGACGAACGCCCGCGCCCAGGACGTGGCGAAGTGCGGCGTGCAGGAGGTGCGTGGCGGTGTGGTTGCGTTGGGTGGGCAACCGATGCTCGGGGGAGACGCTCGCGGTCGCAATCTCGGTCTCTGAGATCTCGCCCTCTTCCACGGTCAAGAAATGCAGATAGACGCCGGAACCCGTCTTCTGAGTGTCGGTCACTTGCGCCGAGCCCCCTCCTTCCGAACTGAGGCGGCCGCGGTCACCGATCTGGCCACCGGACTCGGCATAGAAGGGTGTCTTGTGGAGTCGCGCCACACCCTCGCTTCCCGCAGACAGCGAACGGACCCTCTCCCACGCTCCATCCTCTTTCGGAGCTGCGAGTGCTTCAACCACCGCCCCTTCGTACTCGAGTTCCTCGTAGCCGATGAACTCCGATGGCTGTACCGGCCCTCCATGCAATCCCCTTTCCGCGGCCTCGACGCGGCTCTTACCCGTGCCACTTGCCCTCGAGCGCGTTCTCTGCTCTTCGAGCGCCTCGGCGAAGCCCTCTTCGTCGATCTTGAAGCGCTCTTCTTCGGCGATCTCTCGGATCAACTCTGCAGGCAGGCCGAAGGTGTCGTAGAAGCGGAATACCGTCGGACCGTCGAGGACGTTCCGGCCGTTGGCGCGCGCGCGGTCGATCGCCTGCTGAACGTGACGTGAGGCGGTTGCCACCGTCGACAGGAACTTGGTCTCCTCGACCTCGACCGTCTCCACCGACGCTCGTTGGGTACTCCCCAACTCCTCGTAGTCGTCGCCCAGCGCCTCCCCGACCACCGGGACCAATCGGTGCAGGAACGGCTCCTCGAGCCCGAGGCTCATGCCGTGCCGCACGGCACGACGCAAGATCCGGCGCAGGACGTAGCCGCGGCCTTCGTTGCTGGGAATCACTCCGTCCGCCAGCAGGAACGTCACGGCTCGTAGATGGTCGGCGATCACCCGCATCGCCACGTCGTCTTCTCGGTCGAGGCCGTAGGGGCGATCGGCGAGCACCGCGGCGGCACGCACCAACGGCAGGAAGAGATCGGTGTCGTAGTTGGATTCGACACCCTGAAGCACCGCGGTCAACCTCTCGAGGCCGGCTCCGGTGTCGATCGACGGGTTCGGCAGGGGCTCCTTGCGGCCCTCCGCGTTGCGGTCGAACTGCATGAAGACGAGGTTCCAGATCTCGAGATACCGGCCATTCTCGGATCCTTCGAAGAAGTCGACCGGCGGCTGATCCGGCCGCAGGTCGACGAAGATCTCGCTACAAGGGCCGCAGGGGCCGGTGTCGCCCATCGCCCAGAAGTTGTCCTTCTCTCCGCAGCGATGGACCCGTGACGGATGGAGACCCGAGATCTTGTGCCACAGCGCCTCGGCTTGATCGTCCTCCTCGAAGACCGTGGCGAACAGGCGATCGGCGGGCAGGCCCCAGACCTCGGTAACGAGCTCCCAGGCGAACTCGATCGCCTCCGCCTTGAAGTAGTCACCGAAGGAGAAGTTCCCCAACATCTCGAAGAACGTGTGATGTCGCGGGCTCGGGCCGACGTTCTCGAGATCGTTGTGCTTGCCCGACACCCGCATGCACTTTTGCGCGGTGACGGCGCGCGGTGAAGGCGGACTGCTCCGTCCGAGAAAGTGGTCTTTGAAAGGTACCATCCCGGCGTTCGTGAAGAGCAGGGTCGCATCCCCCTGCGGCACGAGGGGACTGCTGGGGAGGTGGGCATGACCTCGCTCGACGAAATAGTCGATGAAGCTCTGGCGGACCTCAGCACTCTTCATCTTCGCTCTCCGTCGCCGGCGCAAACTCGGCCAATATCTCAACGATCGCGCCCTTTGAGAACCCCCGACGGTCGAGATGGCGGGCGAGGCTGTCGCGATCGTGGCCGCCACGGCGAGCCCAGCCGGAGGCTGCCGCCCTCACCGCCGCGGCTTCCCCCTCGGCGAACCGCTCGCCGACGACGCGGTCGACGACCTCGCTGCTCACTCCCCGCCGGCTCAGCTCGGCTCGCAGACGGCGGGGTCCCCAGTGGCTTCGCGCGGCCCGCTCCCGCGCGAAGCCCCGTGCCGCCTCGAGATCGTCGAGGTAACCGGCCTCCTCCAAGCGACGCACGGCGGAGTCGATGGCGTCGCGCGAGAAACGCCTTCGGGAGAGCTTGCTCGCGATCTCGGCCGTGAAGTGGGGTCGCATTGCGAGGAGCTCCACCGCCTTGGCATAGGCCAGACCTTGGGGCGACGGAGCTTGGGTCCCGCCGTGACCTTGGCGGCCCTCGTCGTTCAAGACACTGCTCTCGCTCGTTACCTCTCGGTCGAGCCGTCCAAGACGCTGCCGTGGCCGCTCGACATCTCGAGCGAGGATTCCATCTGCTCGCGGGCTTCGTCGGAGGTGAACTGGACGCCCTGCACCTTGAGCTTGAACTCGTCCGGGTTGGTGGCTCGTCGCAGAGCCTCGTCGAAGGTGATCAGCCCATTCTCGTAGAGACGGTACAACGACTGATCGAAGGTCTGCATCCCGTACTGGCTGGTGCCGAGAGCGACCTGCTCGCGGATGTACTTGGTCTTCTCCTTGTTCTCGATGCATTCGCGAATGTAGGAGGTCGCGATCAGAACCTCGGCCGCGGGCACCCGGCCGACGCCGTCGGCACGAGGCATGAGACGCAAGGAGATGATCGCCCGCAGCACCTGGGAGAGCTGGATCCGGATCTGCTTCTGCTGATGGGGAGGAAAGACCGCGATGATGCGGTTGATCGTCTCGGTCGCGTCGACGGTGTGGAGTGTCGAGAGCACCAAGTGTCCGGTCTCGGCGGCCAACAGCGCCGTTTCGATGGTCTCGTAATCGCGCATCTCACCGACCAGAATGACGTCCGGATCCTGACGCAGCGCGGAACGCAAGGCCGGCGCGAAGCCTCTCGTGTCGACGTCGAGCTCACGCTGGTTGACGAGCGACTTCTTGTCCTGATGGATGAACTCGATCGGATCCTCGACGGTGACGATGTGCTCGGTGCGCCGCTCATTGATGCGATCGATCATCGCCGCCAAAGTCGTCGATTTACCCGAGCCGGTGGTTCCCGTGACGAGGACCAGCCCCCGCTGCTCGTCGGCGATCTTCTCGATCACCGGCGGCAGCATGAGCTCGCGGATCCCGAGGATGCTCGTGGGAATCACGCGCAGGACCAGCCCGACGGCTCCACGCTGCTGAAAGACGTTGCAACGAAAGCGGCCGAGCCCTGGCACGGAGTAACCGATGTCGATCTCGAGATCTTCCTTGAACCGCTGCTTCTGCCGTGCGTTCATGATGGAGAACGCCATCGTCGCCGTGTCGTCCTGCATCAGGCGATTGATCTCGATCAGCGGTTGAAGACGACCGTTGATCCGGAGAACAGGATGGTTGCCGACCTTGAGGTGGAGGTCGGAGGCCTCTCGCTCGACGGCGATCTTGAGAAGGTCATTGATGTTCATGAGCAAACCTCGCTGCAGGCCGGCGACGCGCCGGCCAAGACGGGCCGGTTCGATCGGCCGTGGCGGCGAGAAGCCTAACAGGCTCCCGCGGTCAGGGGCCAGGGAGTGGTTCGCCGATCGACAGCAGGCCCGCGGCGACGATTGCCGCCGTCTCGACCCGCAGGACCCGTTCACCGAGAGCCCACGGGCGGCAACCCAGTCGCTCGAGGTCCCGCAGCTCGTTCGGGGCGAAGCCACCTTCCGGCCCTACGACCACGGTCGCCGCTTCGAAGGCGCGCCCGACGGGGAGTGATTGCCGCCCATCCATGTCGAGCACCCAGGCCGAACCCCGCACTTCGGGCAAGCGGGACCAGACGTGGGGACCGGAGATCTCGGGAAGCCACGCCCCGCCGCACTGCTGCAGGGCACCGATCGCCACCCGACGTTGGCGACTCGTGACCGACTCCCCATATCGTCGCGGTGCTCGCTCGCAGCGAAGCCAGCGCACGGCACGCACGCCGAGCTCGGTCGCCTTCTCGACGAGCCAGGAAGCACGCTCGGGACGCGGGGACGCGACCCAGAGCTCGAGCCGTAGACGAGGCTCTAGCTCCGGCAGTGACTCGCCGAGCCGGAGGCTCGCTCGGTCTCGACCCACCTTCCCGACGATCGCTCGGCGCGATCGACCGAGACCGTCGACCGCCCTCAGGACGTCGCCGGTCGCCAGCCGACGAGCCCGAAAGAGGTGCCGGTAGACGTCGCCGCCGATTGCGACGTCCTCATCGTCGAAGACCGCCGGCGGCAGGTAGACCGTCGCCGCGAACCTCGGCCGCTCGCCAGTCAACCGAAGAGGTCCCGAACGCGGTCGAGCACCCGCCGCTCCCGGAGCTCGCTGCCGTCTTCCTCGGCCCAACGCTGAAGCAGTTCGATCCGCTCGTCGTCGAGGTCCTTGGGATGCGGCACCACAATCTCGACCCGCGCGACGTGATCGCCCCTGCCGCGTCCTCCCAGGTGTGCGATCCCCTTGCCGCGCACACGAAATTGGGCGCCGTGCCGAGTCCCGGCCGGGACCTCTAGGACTTCCTCGCCGTGCAGCGTTTCGATTTTGAGCTTGGCGCCCAACACCGCCTCGGCGTAGGTGACCTCGACGACCCCCATCACATCGGCGCCGAACCGCTCGTAGCTCTCGTGCTCGAGGACTACGAGGTCGACGTAGAGGTCTCCCGGCGGACCGTTCTTGGGGCCGTGCTCCCCCTCCCCGGCTCTGCGCAGGCGGGTTCCGGTATCGACGCCCGCCGGAACGCTGATGCCGACTTGCCGGCGCTTCTCCACCCGGCCCGCGCCGCGGCAGTCGCGGCAGGGATCGCTGACGATCGACCCTTCGCCCCTGCACTGCGGGCATGTCCTGGCGACGGCGAAGAAGCCTTGGGTGACTCGAACCTGCCCCCGACCGCCGCAGGCCGAGCAAGAGATCGGCTGACTGCCTTCTGCGCCGCCGGTTCCGGAGCACGAACCGCAGGTCTCGAGCCGCGGAATCTCGAGAGTCTTGTCGACCCCGAACGCGGCCTCTTCCAGGGAGAGTGCTAGCTCGTATCGCAGGTCGGCTCCCGGACGCGGTCCACCCCGCCTGCGACGACCGAAGATGTCTCCGAATCCCGAGCCGAAGAAGTCTCCCAGGATGTCCGCGAAGTCGCCGAAGGTATCGGGATCGAAGCCTCCCGGACCACCTCCCCCTAGACCCTGATGGCCGAAGCGGTCGTAGCGCCTGCGTTTCTCGAAGTCGGACAGCACGGCATAGGCTTCCGAAGCCTCTTTGAACAGGGCCTCGGCTTCCCCGTCGTCGGGGTTGCGGTCCGGGTGGTACTTCACGGCCAGCTTGCGATAGGCAGCCTTGATCACCCGCGGCTCGGCGTCGCGCCCCACCCCGAGCACCTCGTAGTAATCGCGCTTGCTCAAAGCTTCACTCCGGAGTCGACTCTCGAACTCCACCGCCGAGCATCAGGTCCGAGAGTTCGCTCGAGATGGTGTTCAAGTCGAAGATCGACGCTTCCAGGTCGGCCCGTTCGTCGCTCGCGAGCGCAGCTCTGGCCTTGGTCACTTTTTCCCTCACCCGCTTGCGATCTTCCTTTTTGAGCACCTCTTGGAAGCGCTCGAACACCTTCTCGTTGACGTAGATCAGCCCCTCGAGTCGATTGCGCAGGCGTCGGATCTGGCGTCGCTGACTGTCGGCGATCGAGTGTTCCTCGGCCTCTTCGACCAAGCGGTCGATCTCGTCGCGGCTGAGGCCGCCGGCCGGGTTGATCTGTACGCTCTGCGACTTGTTCGTGGCCAGATCGCGCGCCGACACGCTGACGATGCCGTTGGAGTCAATGGCGAAGTTCACCTCGATCTGAGGGACGCCGCGCGGTGCGGGCGGCACCCCCACGAGCTCGAAGCGCCCGAGTGACTTGTTCTCCTGCGCGATCTCGCGCTCCCCTTGAAGGACGTGGATCTCCACCGTGTCCTGATTGTCGACGACGGTCGTGAAGATCTGAGTGGCCCGAGTGGGAATCGTCGAGTTGCGCTCGATCAGTTTCGTGAACAGGCCGCCGTGGGTCTCGACACCGAGCGACAGCGGCGTCACGTCGAGCAGGATGATGTCCTTGATGTCGCCTTTGAGTATGCCGCCCTGGATCGCGGCGCCCATCGCCACGACCTCGTCCGGGTTGATGTCGCGGTTCGGCTCTTTGCCGAAGATGTTCTCGACGGTTCGTCCGACGATCGGGCTGCGGGTCTGTCCGCCGACCAGCAGCACTTCGTCGATCTGCTCGCGGCGCAGACCGGCGGAACCGAGAGCCTCGCGGCAAGGCTCCTCGGTGCGCGCCACCAGATCGGCGACGAGCTCTTCGAATTCGGCCCGCGTCAGCACCGTCGAGAGATGCACCGGCCCTTCCTTTCCGGTCGAGATGAAGGGGAGGTTGATGGGGGCTTCGTCCGCCACCGACAGCTCGCACTTGGCGCGCTCGGCAGCCTCCTTGAGTCGCTGCAAGGCCATCCGGTCGGTCCGGATGTCGATGCCGGTGTCACCCAGGAACCACGAGATCAGGTGATCCATGATCAGCTGATCGAAGTCTTCTCCGCCGAGGAAGGTGTCGCCGGAGGTCGCCTTCACCTCGAAGATCCCCTGGGACATCTCGAGGATCGAAACGTCGAACGTTCCTCCGCCGAGATCGTAGACGGCGATCGTGCGATCGGAACCCTGCCGCTCGAGGCCGTAGGCGAGCGCCGCCGCCGTCGGCTCGTTGATGATGCGCAGCACCTCGAGCCCGGCGACCCGCCCCGCGTCGCGCGTCGCCTGCCGCTGGGAGTCGTTGAAGTAGGCGGGAACGGTGATGATCGCCTCTTCGACCTCCTCGCCTAGAATCTCCTCGGCGAAGCCCTTGATCTCGCGCAGGATGAACGCCGAGATCTCCTCGGGGCTGTACTGCTGATCACGAATCTGGATCTTGACGTCCCCATTTTCGGATTCCACCAACGGGTATGGCAGCAGCTCCCGTGCCCGTTGCACCTCCGGATCCGCGAACTTGCGCCCGATGAGCCGCTTGACGGCGAAGACGGTGTGCTGGGGGTTGGTGATCGCCTGACGTTTGGCGATCTGGCCGACGAGTCGGTCGTCCTCGTCTGTGAAGGCGACGATCGACGCCGTCGTACGTGTTCCCTCTCGATTCGACAGGACGCGTGGCGCGGCGACGTCGACCACCGCCGCGCAGCAGTACGTCGTCCCCAGATCGATACCCAGTACCTTGCCCATCTACGTCCTCGCGTCCGTCGGAACCATCGCGATCAGTCCCGGCCGCCGCCACCCGAATTCGCGGGCATCGCAACTTTCACGATCGCCGGTCGAATCAGTCGATCGCGCATCATGTAGCCGGCCTGAAGCTGCTCGCTGACGGTCGGCTCGGCAACGTCCGGATCCTCGTGCTGAGACACGGCCTCGTGAAGGCTCGGGTCGAACGTCTCCCCGATCGCGTCGATACGGGCGACGTGATGATCCCGCAGGAGATTCCTCATCTGCTTCAAGATCATCTCGACACCCTGTTTGAGGTCGTCGACGTCTCCCGGCGAAGCGAGAGCGCGCTCCAGGTTGTCGATCACCGCAACGAAGTCACGCATCGGCTCGAACGCGCGAAAGCGGAACTCGTCCTCGCGCTCCCGCTGCATCCGTTTGCGGTAGTTCTCGAAGTCCGCGAGCGTGCGCAGCGCCTTCTCGCGGTGCGCCCCGACCGCCGCCCGGAGCTCTTCTTCGGTCTCGCCCTCTTCGATCTCGGAGATGGGCTTGACTGCGGCAGTCTTCTCGACTGCGGCAGTCTTCTCGGTCGCCACCGTGGCGGCCGCCGCTTGCCGACTCTCCTCACTCGATTCGACGGCCTCGAGGGCCTCGCGCATCACCGTGTCGAGCTCATCAGAGGTGTTCGAATCGAGATCGATGGGCTCACTCTCGTCGAGCACTTCAGTTTCTCTGTTTCCCTCGTCAGTCATTGTTCCTCTCTCGGTGAATCAGCCAACCGTGGTCTCAAGAGCCCTACTCAACCTCTCCCCGAGGTAGTCGACCAGCGGAATCACTCTCTGGTACTCCATGCGCGAAGGTCCGAAGACACCGACGCTACCCAAAGTCCGGTCCCCTGCCTGATAGGTCTTGGTGACGAGGCTGAAATCCACGTCGGAGGTGAGGTCGCTCTCTGCTCCGATCACCACCCGGACTCCTCGCCCGTCGATCAGTTGGTTCAGAAGCGTCACCAGCCGTGCACGATCGTCGAACTTGTCGACCAGCCGGCGCACCCGCTCCACGTCGACCAGCTCGGGCTGGGTGAGCACCGTCGAGGTGCCTTGCACCAGGACATCGGGGCCGTCGGTCCCACCGAGCGCCTGCCGGGCGAGCGCCAACGTCTTGCCCAGCAGCTTGTCGACTTGGGCGCGCTCCTCGGCCATCAGCACGAGCAGCTGGTCTCTGGCCTCACGTACGGTCGTTCCAGCGAAGTTCTCGGTCAGGTAGTTGGACGCCCGGGTCAGCTCCTCGCGCGAGGGGATGACCTCGAGCTCGACGATCTTGTGATCGACGAAGCCATTCGCCGAGACCACGACGCAAAGCACGCGGGAGCCGGACAACGGCACGAGGGTCAGCTCCCGCAGGACGGTCTCGCCGATCGCCGGAGTCAGGACGATCCCGATCTGATGCGTCAAGTCCGAGAGCAGGTGCCCTGCTCGGTCGACGAGTTCCTCACCATCGGCCTCGGGCGGCAGGCTGGCATCGATCGCGCGCTTGTCGGTCTCCGCGACGCTCGTAACCCGCGGCAAGCCGTCGATGTAAGCGTGATAACCGACCTCGGTCGGGACGCGGCCGGCCGAGGTGTGCGGCTGCGACAGGTAGCCCGCGTCCTCGAGGTCGGCCATCGTGTTGCGCACCGTCGCCGCCGACAGGCCCAGCCGCGGATCCTTGGCCACGGTCCTGGAGCTGACCGGCGCGCCGTGCATGATGAAGGTCCGCACGACGTCGCGCAGAATCTCCTCGTCGCGACGCGACAGCGGCTTCGAGGGTCGATGAATTGGACGGTTCGCCACGTTCGGATCCCGAGTACACTGCCCCAAAGGCGCTCGCAGAGCGCGCGACGAGACAACGCCGGATTCTATCCCCTTCAGCCCCGATAAGAGTAGGCCTGCCGACGAAGAGTGCCCTTTCACACTCCGAACTTGCCAACAGTGTTAGAGTTTGAGCGTTGGCGTTCCCCCGGAAGGACTTCCCCGCGAGGACCCAGCGCCGCGCGGTACTCGAAAATGGCCTCCTTCAACTTCAGCACCCGCCAGATGTCGGCGAAAGTGGTGTACTACGGGCCCGGTCTGGGTGGGAAGACGACCAGCCTGAAGTACGTCTTCCACCACACCCGGCCTGACGCGCGAGGCAAGATGGTCTCCCTGGCCACCGAGACCGACCGCACGCTCTTCTTCGATCTCTTGCCCCTGGAGGTCGGCACCCTGGCCGGCTTTCACACGCGCATCCAGCTCTACACTGTCCCCGGCCAGGTGTTCTACAACAGCACTCGCCGTCTGGTCCTCAAGGGGGTCGACGGAATCGTGTTCGTAGCCGATTCTCAACCCGCGATGCTCCCTTCGAACGTCGAGTCGTTCCGCAACCTGGAAGTCAACCTCAACGAGCTGGGGATCGACCTCGACGACATCCCCATCGTCCTCCAGTACAACAAACGAGACCTGCCGGAAGTCTGCTCGGTCGCCGAGCTCAGCGAGGCGCTCAACGGCAACGGTTGGCCGGAGTTCGAAACCTCCGCCATTTCGGGGGAAGGGATCTTCGAGGTGCTGCGGGAGATTTCGAAGCTCACGCTGATCTCGCTCAAGAGACAGCTCGAAGACGGCGTTCCGGAAACGTTGACGCCTCCGGCCTCGAGCGCGAGCCTCGGCAAGATCGACGAGACAGCGGCGGCGGAACCAAGTCCACCACCGAGCGCCCCAGCGCCGGTGGCGGCTGCCGTCGAGGCGGCGCCCGAGCCGGTCGCCGGCAGCGCGGAGGGTGTGGCTGCCGAATCGGACGACGAGCTCGAAGACCGCGCACTCGACCGGCTGCAGCGCGATTCCGAGCGCCCCGCGCCGCGGGTCGGAGCGGAGCTCGTGGACGCCAAGCCCGAGGAGAGTGTGCCGGAAGAGGACGGGGAAGATATCGAGGTCGAGGTAAGCGCGGACGATTCCCCCTCCCCGACGGTGCAGGACATCGAGGCCGCCGCAGAGGAAGACGCGGAGACCGAGGCCGCAGCAGCAGAAGACGCGGAGGCCGAGGCAGCAGAAGAAGAAGACGCGGAGGCCGAGGCCGCCGCGGAGCAAGAGGCGACCGAGGCCGTCGTCGAGACCGAGCCGGAAGAGGCGATCGAGAGCGAAGAGGACGTCGCAGCGCTCGCAGCGACCAACGGCCGCCGACACATCGATCAGCAGCTGAGCGTCGCCCTTACCGGAGACGAGCTGGCCCGCGCTCAACAGGTGTCGGTCGATCTTCAGGTGCGAGACGAGCGGAATCGGGTGCTTCACCAAGTCCGTGACATCCAGTGGAACCTCGCGGACATCGAGAAGCTGCAGGACGTCCTCCTCAACCTCAAGATCGAGCTCGAGCGCGAGGACGCGTAGCCTTCGACGAGCCAGCGCCGTCACCGCTCGATGAAGTGTCCCTACTGCTCAGCGAACGACGATCGTGTCGTCGACTCGCGTGAGAACCGGGACGGACTGGCTATCCGTCGCCGACGGGAGTGCCTTAGCTGCCAACGGCGCTTCACCTCGTACGAGCGCTTGGAAGACATCCCCTATATGGTCGTCAAGCGCGACGGGAGCCGCGCCGAGTTCGACCGCTCCAAGCTGCTCGCCGGGCTGCGCAAGGCGTGTGAGAAGCGGCCGGTCTCTCCTCGCGACCTCGAGACGATGGTGGACGAGGTGGAGCGCCGCTTGAGCGAGAGCGAAGATCGCGAGATCTCGACGACCGATATCGGCGCCTTCGTCATGAGCGGGCTCAAGGACCTCGACCAGGTAGCCTACGTACGCTTCGCCTCCGTCTACCGTCAGTTCGAGGACATCGAGGCGTTCATGGACGAGGTCCGCAACCTCGTCACCCAACGATCCTGAAGAACCGCTCGATGACGCAGCTTCCGCCCCAATCCGCAGAAGCCGTTCGGCTTCCGGACGTCCTTCCCGTGCTTCCGCTCAAGAACACGGTCATCTTTCCCTACATCATCCTCCCCCTGTCCGTCGGTCGCGAGACGAGCCTTCAGGCCGTCGATCGAGCGCTCACCGAGGATCGGCTGATACTTCTCGTCGCCCAGCGCGACCCGCTGATCGACCAGCCGACGCCGGACCAGCTTCACTCACTCGGCACCGCGGCTCTCATCATGCGGATGCTCAAGCTCCCCGACGGCCGGATCCGGATCCTGGTTCAAGGTCTCGCGCGGGCCCGCGTCGAGCATTTCAGTCAGACCTCCCCCTTTCTCCAAGCGAAGATCGAGCCGATCGTGGAGCGTGCCTCGGCCCCCGGCGCCCTCGAGCTCGAAGCGATGGTACGCACCGTCAAGGAAAACCTCGAGCGAGTCGTGAACCTCGGCAAGCAGATCTCCCCGGAGGTGATGATCCTCGCCGCCAACCTCGACGACCCGGGCCGTTTGGCGGACCTCGAGGTCGAGCTGCTGACGATGCAACAGGAGATCTCACTCCAGGCGCGCGACGAGATGGACCGGAGTCAGCGCGAGTACTACTTGCGGCAGCAGCTCAAGGCGATCCAGGAGGAGCTCGGCGACGGAGGCGAGCTCGCTGAAGAGATCGCCGGCTATCGCGAGGCGGCCGAGACCAACGAGCTCAGCGCCGAAGCGCTCGAGGAGCTCGACCGGCAGATCCAACGTCTCGAGCGCTCCCACCCCGAAAGCGCCGAGACCTCGGTGATCCGCAGCTATCTCGAGACGCTGACCGGCCTCCCGTGGTCCCGGACGAGCGCCGACAACCTCGATCTCACGCGAGCCCGGGAGATCCTCGACGAGGACCACTACGACCTCGAGAAGATCAAGGAGAGGATCATCGAGTACCTGGCGGTGCGGCGTCTGAATCCCGACAAGAAGGGGCCGATCCTCTGCTTCGTCGGTCCGCCGGGAGTCGGCAAGACCTCCCTGGGAAGATCGATCGCGAGAGCGCTCGGGCGGAAGTTCGTCCGACTCTCCCTCGGCGGGGTTCGCGACGAGGCCGAGATCCGGGGACACCGGCGAACCTACGTCGGGGCGATGCCCGGCCGCATTCTGCAGGGAGTCGCCCGCGCCCGCACCAGCAACCCGGTCTTCATGCTGGACGAGATCGACAAGATCGGCGCCGACTTCCGGGGAGATCCCTCCTCGGCGCTGCTCGAAGTGCTGGACCCGGAGCAAAACGTCTCCTTCAGCGACCACTACCTCGGAGTCTCCTACGATCTGTCGCGAGTGCTGTTCATCACGACAGCGAACATGCTCGACCCGATCCAGCCGGCGTTTCTCGATCGCATGGAGGTCATTCGGCTGTCCGGCTATACGATCGAGGAGAAGGTCGAGATCGCCCGCCGCCACCTGATCCCGCGTCAGCTGGCCGAGCACGGACTCCGGAGCCGAGATCTCAGATTCACGCCGGCGGCCGTCCGACGAGTCGTCGACCACTACACCAAGGAAGCGGGGCTGAGGAACCTCGAAAGAGAGATCGCCAAGGTCTGCCGCAAGGTCGCGGTCGAGGTGGCGGAGGGCAGATCCAAGACGAAGTCCGTCTCGGTCGACTCGATCGCCGATCTCCTCGGACCACGTCGCCACTACAGCGAAGAGCTCCTCGACCACGATCAGCTCGGCGTCGCGACCGGCCTCGCGTGGACCGCGGTGGGCGGCGACCTGCTCTTCATCGAGGTACTTCCGGTGCCCGGGACCGGCAAGCTCCACCTAACCGGGCAGCTGGGAGAGGTCATGAAGGAGTCGGCGCAGGCGGCTCTGAGCTTCGCTCGCGTTCACTGCGCAAAGAACGGCCTGCCCGAGGATTTCTTCGCGAAGCACGATCTCCACGTCCACGTGCCGGCCGGCTCGGTGCCCAAGGACGGACCGTCGGCCGGCATCACAATCGCCGCGGCCATCGTGTCGGTCCTCAAGGGTCGACCGGTGCATCGGCGGGTGGCGATGACCGGCGAGATCACCCTGCGAGGAGACATCCTGCCGATCGGAGGGCTGAAGGAGAAAGTCCTCGCCGCCAAGGCCGCCGGCATCCGTAGCATCGTGCTTCCCAAGCTCAACCGACGGGACCTCGTCGAGATTGCGGACGATCTCAAGGCGGGGCTCGAGTTTCATTTCGTCGAGCACATGAGCGAGGCGCTCGAAGTCGCCCTCCGCTCGTGAATCGCGAAGACTCGGTGATCGCGTGGCTTCGCCGACGACAGTCCGGCGGCGGCCTCGGGCTTCCCGGAGACGATGCCGCGGTGCTCGGGAGCGGGGCGTCGGCCCGCGCTCTGACCGCCGATCAGCAGATCGCGGGGGTGCACGTGCCGGCCGACCTCGACCCGACGGTTTGGGCTCGGCGGCTGCTCGCAGTCAATCTCTCGGATTTGGCCGCGATGGGAGCCGCGCCGGAAGCGGCGCTGCTCACCCTCGCCGTCCCGGACGGCTATCCCGTTCGTCGCTTCCTGGGTGCCGCGGTCGCCGCCTGCCGGAAGGCGGGTATACCGCTCGTTGGCGGCGATCTCGCGAGCTCCCCCACGATGGTGACGACCATGACCCTCGTCGGTCGGCGGCAGCGCCGCGGTCGCTGGGTCGATCGATCCGCCGCCGCCTCGGGCGACGCCCTCTGGGTCGGCGGAACGCTGGGCCTCTCGGCGGTCGGACAGCGCTGGGTCGCGCGCGGCGCCCGCCTGTCCGCCAACCGCGTGACGCTGCCGCCCGAACCGACGCTCCCACCGATGCAGCAGACGGCGGTTCGCCACGCCGTCCGCCGGCATCTCGCTCCTAATCCGCAGCTCGCCCTCGGCGGCTGGCTCGCCCGGCGACGCCGCGCCGCGGCGATCGACCTGTCGGACGGACTGGCCCTCGACCTGGCGCGTCTGATGCGAGAGAGCCGTGTTGGCGCGGTCATCGACGCCGAGGCGTTGCCGATCGCGCCGGAGGTGTTCGAGCTGGCGCCCTCACTCGGACAGCAGGCGCTCCATCTCGCTCTCGGCGGCGGCGAAGACTACGTCCTGCTGTTCACGCTGCCGCCTCGGGTGCGGGTGCCCGCCGAGTTCGGCGCGATCCGCATCGGCCGGGTCACCGAGAATGCGGGAATCCGACTCGAGTACGAGAGCGCGCTCCGGCCGTTGGAGCCGGCCGGTTGGGATCACCTCACCGCCCTCTGATCGTCACCTGGAGCGGTTTCTTCAGGCTCTTCACCAAATCGGCGACCGCCTTCTCGAGTCTGACGATCCTCGCCCCGAGATCCTCGTCGCCCCTCGCCGCGCGGCGCGGCGCCTTCTTGGCCGCCGGCGGTCGCCCCGGT
The DNA here is from genome assembly GCA_945787575.1 of Thermoanaerobaculia bacterium. Lineage (GTDB taxonomy): Bacteria > Acidobacteriota > Thermoanaerobaculia > Multivoradales > JAHEKO01 > CALZKB01. Next base: position 19,729 of record CALZKB010000070.1, read on the forward strand.
CGGCTCTCGCTGCGCAGCTGCCTGAAGACGGCGACGGCCTCTCGCGGAAACCTCCGCTTGCGACCGGAGCCGACGTGGGGAATCCGGTCGATGAAGAGCTTCACGTATCGCGAAAGGGTCGGGTACGAGATCTTCGTGATCCGACCGATCTCGGTCAGGGTCAGCAGCTCGTCCTTCGGCTGCGCCGTGTCCGCAGCGCTCGCTTTCCGTCGGCCTCCCTTCGGCGGGCGTCCTCGTCTTGCGAGGTTCTCCTGCTTGAGCTGCTTCAGGACCGCGACCGCCTTGCGCGGATAGCGCTGGGTGCGGCCTTCTCCGACGGAAGGAATGCGGTCTTGATGGTTGCGCTTGTACTTCTGCAGCGTCGGCATCGAGACATTTGCAAGCCGTCCGATCTCGGTCAACGTATAGAGCTTCCGAGTCGAGCCCGCCGCGGCCGCCCGCTTCTTCGCTGTCTTCTTCCGAGCCGCGCGCTTCTTGGTCGCCTTCTTGCCAGCCCTCTTGTGGGCGGGCGACTTGCGAGCGGTCTTCCTGACTGCCTTCTTCCGCGCTCTCTTCGCCCTTGTCTTCTTGGTAGCCCGTTTCTTGGCCGCCTTCTT
>CALZKB010000071.1 GCA_945787575.1 Thermoanaerobaculia bacterium
TCAGATGCCGCCTCGCGGCTTCGAGGTCACCGAGGTTGGCGTAGGCCAGCGCCAGCTGCTGATGGGCATCGGCGTTGTCGGGTTGGAGCGACACGACCTGACGCAGGCCGCGGGAGGCCTGTTCCCAATTGTCGTTCTCGAGGAAGCTCTTGGCTCGCTCCCACAGGGCGACGGTGCTGACCCCCTCGGCGACGACCTGAGCCATCAGCGGGTCCGAGTAGAGGTTGTAGCTCGCCGCGTCCCGCGCCCGGTCGGCGATCTCTCTCGCCTCCTCCCGACGACCTTGGCGCATGTAGACCTGCGCCAGGGTCGACAGCGCCTGACCGTGCCGTGGAGCCTCGGCCAGCACCTCGGAGAGCAGCTGCTCGGCGGATTCCAGGTCGTCCGCCGCCAGCCGGGCCTGGGCGAGCGCCACCCGAGCGGGTTGCAGATCGGGTGCGAGCTCGAGCGCCCGCTCGAACTCGAGAGCGGCCTCGTCCTGCCGAGACAGCGCCACGAGAACGTTGCCCAGGCGCATGTGGGTCGGCGCGTAGTCGGGCTTGAGCTCCTCGACCCGGCGGAAGGACCGCGCCGAAGCGTCGAGGTCGGTTCCCAGGACGCTCAGAACGTCGCCGAGATAGTAGGGCCAACGGGGATCGTCGGGATCGAGAGTCCGCGCCTCCGCGTAGGCCGTCGCCGCCTCTTGCCACAACTCGTGAGCGTGGGCGACCATGCCGAAGCGTCCCCACGCCTCGGCCGAGCGCGGATTCGCGAGGACGGCTCCCCGAGTCTCCGCAAGTCGTTTCTCGACCTGCGGCTCCATCTTCGTCGTGTCCGGCTCGGGTACGGTGACCGCCTCTTCCGGCGATTGAGAGGAGCCGGAAGAACAGGCTAGAACGGCCGTCACCAGGCCGAGCAGGACGGCCGTCGAAGTCGCCCGCCTCACGATTCGACTCCTTCACCGCGCCTGACGGTGATCGCCCGATCGACCTGCACGTCCTCGAAGGTCTCCTCCAGACCGTCGGGCCAGCGCACGACGAGGGTGACCGCCTCGGCGGCCGCGCCCAGCCCGAAGTGCGCCCGCGGATCGCTGCTCGAGAGATAGCTCATCGCACCCTGGACGGTGCGCCGCTGCCGGCTGCTCCCGGTGATCAGGGTCACCCGGGCACCGACTGCCCGACGACCGAGCCGAGGGTCGAAGGCGTCGACCACGAGCCAGTGGCCGGACGGTGGCTCGCCTCGATAGAGCCTCGCCGTACTCTCCATGTTGTTGAGGACCAGATCGAGGTCTCCATCCCTATCGAGGTCCCCGATCGCCAAACCGCGCCCGATCTCGATCGGAGTCGCGTAATCCGAAGCCTCGACCTCGGCGAGACGGAACGAGCCTCCGTCGTCGTTGAAGTAGACGAGGTTGGGCTCGGCGTAGAGGTTCCACGGCTCGCCGAGCGCCTCGGTCAGCCGCTCCCCTCGTCTGACTCGCCCGTTGGAGATGACGAGGTCGAGATCGCCGTCGAGGTCGAGATCCATCGGTACGGTGCCGAAGCCGGTATACGGCGTGCTCGAGGAGCCGAGGCCGGCCTTGGCGGTGTCGTCCTGGAAGCCGGCTCCCGTTCCGAGGTTCCGATAGAACGTATTGGTCTCGTCGCGCAGGTGGGTCACGAAGAGATCGAAGTCGGTATCGTTGTCGAAGTCGGCGGCGACGACCCCCATTCCCGCCTCGTGGACACCGGCGGCGTTGACGCTCGCCCCCATGATGAGGGCGTCGTCGAGAAAGGTGCCGTCGTGCTGATTGATCCAAAGCTGGTTCGGATCCCCGTCGTTCGCCACGTAGATGTCGATCCAGCCATCGTCGTCGAAGTCCTCGCATACGACGCCGAGCCCGGCTCCCGTGGCCACGTCGATCCCCGCCTCCGAGGTGACGTCGCGAAAGCGTCCGTCTCCCTGGTTGCGAAGGAGAACGTCGACGCGGTCCTCGAAACTGTCCGGGCCGCAGTACTCGCGGCGACCCGCCGAGTCGGTGCACTCGACGCCGGGCTCGAAGATCACGTAGCGGACGACGTAGAGATCGAGCCAGCCGTCGCGGTCGAAGTCGCAGAAGGCCGCCGACGTCGACCAGTCGTCCGGCTCAGCGCCGCTGGCGGTGATCCCGGTCGCCTCCGTCACGTCCTCGAAGGTCCCGTCACCGCGCCCCCGGAACAGCCGGTCCGGTCCGAAGTTCGCGACGAACACGTCCTCGATCCCGTCGTTGTCGAAGTCACCGATCGCGACTCCGGTGCCGTAGCCCGGATCGTCCAGGCCCGAACCGGCGGTCGCGTCGACGAAACGACCGTCCTCGGTCTGGAGGAACAGCCGGTTCACCGCTACGCCGGCCCCCGCCGAGCGTCCCAAGCCAGGCGCTCCGGAGAGGAAGTACAGGTCGAGATCTCCGTCGCGATCGGCGTCCAGCACCCCGACCCCGCCGCCCATCATCTCGGGGAAGAGCTGTTCGCCGCGGGCGCCGGAATCGTGCCTGAAGTCGACACCCCATTCGAGCGTGGCATCGATGAGGAGCTGGCCTCCCGACTCCACCGCGGCGCCTTGCGCCTCTCGGATCTCCTTGCCGCGCGGCGGCTCGGCCGAGTCCCGGCCGCAACCGACCGCGAGCGACAGCAGGAGCGCTCCCGCCAGGCGCATGCCGGCGGCGGCAGCGCCTCTGCCGTGAGCCACTCGAGCGCCGGGCTTGGATCGCGAGATCCGCATCGGCGGGATGGTAGCAGCTGATCGCACTGGCCAGTCTGCCCTTCTCAAATGGCTTCGAGCGAAGCGGCGGGGCCGGTCCGCAGCCGTAGCCGGAGTGTCACGAGGGATGCTAGCCCGACGATTCAGTCGGAGGGGGGCCGGCCCCTTCAGGGTCCGCTAGACGATGCTCGATGAGCCGACGCTGCTCCGGGTCGTCGGTCATCCTCAGCGCTCGCTTGAGCGAGGCTCGCGCCTTGCGAGTGCTGCCCAGCTGGAACTGAGCGGTGGCGAGCTGCTCGAAGAAGACCGCCTCGTCCGGGTGGCGTCCGATCGCCCGCTTGAAGTGCTCACGAGCCTCCGCCGGCTGGCCTGACTGCAAGGCGTGCATCCCCAGGCGGAAGTGATAGAAGGGGTTCGCTCGCAAGAAGGCGTCGCGTCTGGACAACCACTGCTGCGCCTCGTCGCGACGGCCCTCGAGGATGTAGAGACTCGCGAGATTCGCGGCCGCCACGGTATTGTCGGGCTCGACGGCCAGCACGTCGAGCAGAAGCGCCTCCGCCTCCTCCACCCTTCCCGCACGACGGTAGACCACGGCCAGGTTGACCTTCGCCGGTCGGAACTCGGGATCGAGCTCGATCGCGTGTCGGAGGTGCTCGATCGCTGCCCGTGGGTCCCCTGCGCTCAACGCCTCCGCGCCGACGTTGCTGAAGTAGTGGGCGCGAGCTCGCGGCTCGCTGATCCTCCGCCGCGACCGGTATCGACGATCGGCCCAGGGCAGGAAGTCGACGGCCACGACGCCGTTGTCGAGCTCAACCTCCGCGTACATGTGCCAGTGACTGAAGCCGAGATTGCCCCGCTGGCTCCATCCCGTCACCTCGTCGACCTCCACGAAGTACACATCGAGATCGAGATGTCGGGCGAGAGCGACGAAGAGCAGGGTGAAGGAGAGGCAGTTGCCGCTCGCGCCGTCGAACGTCGCCGCCGCCGAATGGGTGACCGACGAGCCGTACTCCACACCGAGGCCGTGCTTGGAGTTGAAGATCGCGTCCTGGAGGGCGAGGAGGCGGACCTGTCGCGGCTGATCTCGCCGCACTCGCGAATCGACGAACGCCTTCATCTCGGGCGTCAGCTCGAGGGGATCGGCCAACGTAGCGATTGAGCTGCCGGCACCCGCGTCTAGGTCGAGGGCGGCGAGCGAGGGTTGGAAGATGCCCAGCAGGACCGCCGTCGCCAGAATTCTCGCTGGCAGGCTTCCTGCGCTTCGCCGCATCGGCGGGCGATCTGGGCTTGCAGCCATGCCTCGATGCTAGCAGCCCGCGCCGGCAGTCGATTGCGGGAATCCGGATCCCGGCGACGAGAAACGGCCCCCTGGGCCAGAATGCCCAGGGGGCCGATGGCTCGCGTAAAGCAGCTCGGCGCCCGCTGCCCTAGTTACCCCACGAGGTGTCGAACGCGTACCTCAAACGAGCGTAGTAGTAGGCGCCGTTGAACCCGAAAGGCGAGAACTGGCTGTACCGGTTGCCGACGCCCGATCGCGCCCCCGGGTTGTCCTGCGGGGTGGTGTCGAAGACGTTCTGGCCGCCCAGCACGAAGGTCACGCCGTCGGTCAGGTCGAACGAAGCCTCGACGTCGACGAGGTGCTCGCCGGAGTAAGACTCGCCATCCTCGGAGTCGAACCAATCATCGTAGTAGCTGATTCGACCCAGGAGACCCAGTCGGCCGACTCGATGATTGCCGGTCAGGGTGTAGCGGGTCTGGGGTAGACCCTCCTGTAGCTCGCGGATGCGAGTCGCGTCGAGGGTGTCCGGATTGAACTTCGTCACCTTGGTGTCGGTGTTGTTGAACAGGAAGCTGAAGTTCGTCCGGCCGCCCATGCCCGGCGGAGCGTAGGTCGCCACGATGTCGAACCCCTCCGTCTCGGTCTCGAAGTCGTTCGTGAAGAAGCGGAAGTTCTGGAGGTTGCCGGCGCTCGTCACCCCCTCGGCGATGAGGTCGTCGACCTCCTCCTCGGTGAGCGAGAAGAGCTGGGTCACCGCCAGGCGGTCGGAGAGCTCGATGCTGAAGAAGTCGACGGTCAGGCTGAACGGACCGTTCTCGATGACCGCGCCGACGGCGATGTTGACCGACTCCTCGGGAACGAGCGGCTTACCCCCACGCAGCTCGGCGACGCGCGAGGTCGCCGGGATGGTGCCGTTGTTGACGAGGTCCATCAGGACCAGATCGAACTCGGTCGACACGTTGAAGGCGTTCGACTGACCCGGCGTCGGGGCGCGGAAACCGGTGCTGGCGCTGCCTCGCAGCTGGAACTTGTCGTTGAACTTGTAGCGTCCCGACAGCTTGCCGTTGGTGGTCGTACCGAAATCTTCGAAGTCCTCGAAACGCAGCGCGGTGCCGATCGTCCAGCGATCGTCCCCGCTGGTGAACTCCACATCACCGTAGACGGCAAAGTTGCTCCGCGTCCAGCTGCCGGCGGCGATCGGTCCGAAGCCGGGGAAGCCGTTCGACGCGGCGCTGAAGCCCTGCTCGGCCAGGGGGCCGATGTCGTAGGACTCGACTTGTCCGATGCCGATCGTGAACTCCTCTTCGCGCCACTCGACGCCGCCGGCTACGTTGACCGAGTCGCTGAGAGCATAGGAGAGGTCGAAGTTGGCGCTCAGCTCATCCTGCTGGTAGAGGCCCGGGTCGAACGAAGTCGGTGTGTCCGGGCCGAGCGAGGCGTTGACGGTGTTGAAGATGAAGAAGTCGACCTCGTTCGATCCGCTGCTGATGCTCGCGTCCCAGGCGATTCCATTCCCCGTCTGGCCACGCAGACCGGCGACGATCGACTGATCGGTGACGTCCCCACCGAAGTTGGGGGTGAAACCACCGGGAAACAGCTCTTGGAAGGAAAAGCAGTTGGGATCGGCAAGAACCTGAGCCAGAGCGCCCGGATCCAAGATGATCTCATTCTGGTCGCCGCCCGTCCTCACCGTCGGGCAACCGGCCGAGCCGTCGAGCACCCCGTCCTGCGCGTCCAGCAGGTCACCGACCAGGAGGATGTCTTGACCGGAGGGGCTGAACACGGCGCCTCGAGTGTTGGGATTACGGAAGTAGAACCCGCCCGTGACCTTCTTGGTGACGTGGTTGGCATGGCCGTAGAACTGGTTACCGCTGCTCATCAGGTGGCCGAAGTTCGCCCAGATCTTGACATCGTCTTCGATGTGCGGCGAGCCCCAGATCTGAGCCGGATCACGCACCGCGGTGTTGCCCGCGGCGACGAGAGCCGCGGCGTCGTCGCGCTGCACGCTGCGATCGGTCGGATCGCTCTCTCCGAGCTCGGCGCTCAGGTTGAGAAAGCCGTTCTCGCCAAGCGGTAGGCCGATGTTGCCGGCCACCGAGAAGGCATCGCCGTCACCCGCACTGTAGCCGCCGCTGCGCACCTCGATGCTGCCGCCGTCGCTCGCGTCCTTGAGCATGAAGTTCATGACCCCGGCGATGGCGTCCGAGCCGTACTGCGCCGAGGCGCCGTCGCGAAGCACCTCGACCTGACGCAGAGCGATGGCAGGGATCGCGGAGATGTCCGGTCCCTGCGCGCCGTCCGCCACGCCGTTGCCGAGCCAGTAGATCACCGCCGCGCGATGGCGCCGCTTGCCGTTGAGCAGCACGAGGGTGTGGTCCGGTGCCAGATTCCTCAGGTTGGCCGGTCGGACGACGGTCGCCGCGTCACTGATCGGCTGAGTGTTGACGTTGTACGAGGGCGCCAGCGTACGCAGCAGGTTGCTGACGTCGCTGTCGCCTTGGTTGACAAAGTCTTCCGCCGAGATCACGTCGACGGGTACCATCGACTCGGTCGCCGAACGCGGCTGCGCGCGGCTTCCGGTGACGACGATGACGTCGGCGAAGGCGGCCTCCTCTTCGACCTCCATGTCATCGGCGGCGTCGGCCATCTCCTGGCCCTCTTCGACCGCTTCTTCGGCTTCTTCCATCGGCTCCGGGTCTTGCGCGAAGACCTGGGGCGAATAACCGATGACGAGAGCCAGGATCAAACCGAAGATCAGCCCGGTGCCTCTGAGTCTTTTCTCGATCATTCTTGCTTCCCCCTCGATAGTTCCTTGCAGGACCGCAATTCAGGGTCCGGTGGGTAGCCGGGGGCTGCACCCGGGTGACCCGGGTGCTGCGCTCACGACCTTCTGATTAATTGGGGGAGCGTAGCACAAGCGATTGATGACCGTCTGCCGTCGACTCCGCCGGCAGCTGGACGTCCTCTTCCCTCAGAGGACGCCGGAGTACGCGGACAGGGCCGGCTGGCCTCCGAGATGGGAGAAGAGACGCCCAGCTCCTCCTCTTGACCGGCGAGGGGCCGAAAGTCAACGGATGGCGGGGATAGTCATCGAGGGTCATCGGCAGTGTCTCCAGAGAACGTCGCCGGACTCTATCGAAACGCCTCTTGCGATAACTCGCCGCCAAAGACAGCCCGAGCGAGCATCACCCATCGGCTATGCTTGCGCGCCGCTCACAGCCGGAGGAATTCAATGCGACGCCTCGTCTTCTCCCTGACCCTGACCGTCCTCACCGTTCTGCCGCCGGCCGAGGCGCAGAGCGGGCGCTCCCCCGCTCCCGCCCGCCACGGGATGGTGGTGAGCAGTCACTACCTGGGCTCCGAGGTCGGCAATTCGATTCTGGAGCGCGGCGGAAACGCGGTCGACGCCGCGATCGCGACCGCCTTCGCTCTCGCCGTTGTCTTGCCGTCGGCCGGGAATCTAGGGGGCGGGGGCTTTCTCGTCTTTCACGGCTCCGGCGGAGTGGTGACGACGTTCGACTTCCGGGAAAAGGCTCCGCTCGCGGCGAGCGAGACCATGTATCTCGACGCCGATGGGGAGATCCGCGACAACTCGAACCACGAAGGGCTGCTGTCGGTCGGCGTTCCCGGAACAGTTGCCGGCCTGTGGCTCGCCCACCAACGGCTGGGCAGCTTGCCCTGGGCCGACCTCGTGGCGACCGCCGTCGACCTGGCCGAGAACGGCGTGCCTTCGACCTGGGCGATGCAGGACTTCCTTCACACCGTGCGCGAGGATGCCGAGCTGCACCCGTCGACCGCCAAGGCCTTCCTCAAGCCGGGCCTCGAGCTCTACGGGCCGGGCGAGACCTGGCGCCAGCCCGATCTGGCGGCGACCCTCCGGCGGATCCAGCGGGAGGGACGGGACGGCTTCTATCAGGGCGAAACGGCGCGGCTGGTGGCGGACTTCATGCGGGCGAACGGCGGGCTGATCACCGAAGAAGACCTCGCGCGCTACGAGGCGCGCGAGCGCCCGCCGATCCAAGGCACTTACCGCGGTTACCAAATCTATGGAATGCCGCCGCCGAGCTCCGGAGGGGTGGCGATCGTCGAGATGCTCAACATCCTGGAGGGATTCGAACTGCGGGCGCTGGGTCACAACTCGGCTGCCTACCTGCACATCCTCGCGGAGACGATGCGCCGCGCCTTCGCGGACCGGGCGGAGCACCTCGGGGATCCGGAGTGGAATCCCGACATGCCGATCGCAGAGCTCACTTCGAAGGCGCACGCCGCGAAGGAGGCGAGCGCCATCGACCTCTTCAAGGCTTCGCCGAGCGACCTGACGAGGCTCTCCGACCTCGCACTCGAGCACGAGAGCGAAGAGACGACCCATTTCTCGGTAGTCGATCGCGACGGCAGCGCCGTCGCCGTCACCTACACCCTCGAGGAGAGCTACGGCTCGCGGATCGTGGCCGAAGGCACCGGCTTCCTGCTCAACAACGAGATGGGCGACTTCAACCCGATCCCCGGTCGCACGGCCGAAAACGGTCTGATCGGTACGCCGCCGAACCGGATCGCGCCAGAGAAACGGATGCTCTCGAGCATGTCCCCCACCATCGTCGCGCGTAACGGCAAGCCGATCCTCGTCGTCGGCAGCCCCGGTGGTCGCACGATCATCAATACCACCCTGCAGGTCGTCTTGAACGTTCTCGACCACGGCATGAACGTCGGCCAAGCAGTCGAGGCCGGGCGGATCCACCATCAGTGGTTCCCGGACCAGATCCGCTGGGAGGAGTGGGCCATCTCGCCCGACACTCTCCGGCTCCTCGAGATGCGCGGTCATCGCCTACGGTCGAGGGAGAGGCAGGGGGCCGCCAACGCCATCTACGTGGACCCCGAGTCGGGCCTCTATTTCGGGGCGGCGGACTCCCGCAGCTTCGACGCCCGAGCGGTCGGACACTGACGGGCGACGGAGCCAACCGTGGAGAACCCGACGTCGTCTCTGGAATCGAGGCAGGCTTCACAATGGTGTTGATCGCCTTCTCGCTGGTAGACCGGTCTGCTGATCGCCAGCCTGACCGTGCGCTCGCGCGAGCTTTTCTGACGGACGAGTCCGCTATCCTCGCGGGATGAGAACTCGATCGCTCGGCCCCGGCGCCCCCCAGGTCGGCATCGTCGGCTATGGCGCCTGGCCGCTCTCGGACAGCTCGCCGCGTCCCACCGAGGCGGAGTCCACTCAGGCGATCCACGCCGCCCTCGACGGCGGCGTGACCTTGATCGACACGGCAGACGCGTACTGCCTCCATCAGGGCGAGGCCGGCCACAACGAGAGATTGATCCAGAAGGCACTCGCCACCTGGTCCGGACCCCGCGACGAGATCGTCGTCGCCACCAAGGGCGGCTTCGTGCGCCCCGACGGGCAGTGGCAGCACAACGCTCGCCCCGAGCATCTGCGTCGGGCGTGCGACCGCTCGCTGCGCGCACTCGGGGTCGACCGGATCGACCTCTACCAACTTCACGGGCCCGATCCCGACGTTCCTCTCGCGGAGAGTGTCGGCCTGCTCGCCGAGCTCCGGGCGGCCGGCAAGGTCCGGCACCTGGGACTCTCGAACGTCTCGGTCGAGGAGATCGAGGAGGCGCGCTCGATCGTCGAGATCGCCAGCGTGCAGAACCGCCTCAACCCGTTCTTCCGCGAAGCGATCGCCACCCGAGTCGTCGCGTACTGCGATCGCGAGGGGCTCGGCTTTCTCGCCTACAGCCCGGTCGGCGGCGGACGGCTCAACAAGAAGCTGCCCGACGTGCCGGTTCTCGCGGAGATCGCCGAGCGCCACGAAGCCTCGCCCCACGCCGTCGCGCTCGCCTGGGTTCTCGCGCAGGGCGCGAGTGTCGTCGTGATCCCGGCCGCTCGCCGGGTCGAGCACGTGGCGGACAGTCGAGCGGCGGCCGATCTCGAGCTCGACGGGGAGGAGCTGGAGGCGATCGCCGCCGCCGAGTTCTCGACCGCCTGAGATACCCGCGCCGCCGGGTAGCGCTGCCGCGGAAGAGGCCATTCTTCGATCTCGGGGCCCGCAACGGCCGGCTCGGGCGGCGGGGGCCCGGTCTCGGCTTCGCGTTGCGCGGCAGCATGATGATCTCGACGCGGTTCGAGAACTCCTTGAAGGTCTCGGCGACACGAACGTAGGCCTCCACGAGAAGCGGCTCGAAATGGAGCCCCTCGATGTCGCAGCAGTAGGTTCGGTTCAGCTTGTCGTCGTCGAGCCACGATTCGCGGAGCGTGGCGTCGCAGGACGAGTCCGTAGACCGCCACGAACAGCACGAAGAACAAGAAGAACAGGGGCGTGTTGAAGATCATCGTTCGACTGGAAGAGTCTCACCAGCCTACGGAGGCGCAGCCCTCGGGGTTTCGCGAGCGCCGTCCCCGGTGCCCCGGCAGCGCGAAGCGATGGGCTGCGAGTGAGAGAGGCGGTGGCCGCGTCAGCGAGTGGAGCTCTCGCCCGCTCGGAAACCGAGCACCCTGACCCGGGTCTTGTCCTTGACGACCACCCGCCCGCCGACGAGCGCCGGGTGAGCCCAGGTCGGGCTGCCGGCGATCGTGTAGCGGGCCTCCGGGCGCCAGCCGTCGGCGCCGGCAGCGCCGACGAGCAGCTCGGCCTCTGTCGTCTGCACGAAGAGGCGGTTGCCGGCGAGGATCAACGCCGCGTTCTCGCCCTCTCGCCCTTCGCTCGTCCAACGCAGCTTTCCGGTCGCTAGGTCGAGGCAGAAGAGCTGCCCCTTGCGCTTGTCGGTCATGCCGAACAAGAGTCCGTCACGGGTGACCGGCGAGCTCATGTACATCGGCACTTCGTCGTTGCGCCAGGCGATGGTCAACACCCAGTTCCCTCGGACGTCTCGCCGTGGGTCGAGCGCGGTGACCCCTCGGTCGAGCCCGGAGATCACGATCCGGTCGCCGGCCACCAGCGGAGTGACGCTGTTCTGCTGCCAAGCCGTCTCGAAGGGCATCTTCCAGAGCAGCGCCCCGGAATCCGCGTCGACCGCCACGACGTGCTCGCGGCTCTGGGTGACGACTTGGGTCACTCCGTCGAGGGTAGCGAGAACCGGCGACGCATACGCCGGAGCATCGCCGCTCCAGCTCCACTGCTCGGCACCGGTCTCGAGGTCGAACGCGATCAGCGCTCCGCTCTTCTTCCCGCCGACGTGGGCCACCAGCCGGTCGCCGACGACCGCTGGAGAGGTGGCGGTTCCGAACTCCGGCCAGGTGCGGTCGAAACGACTCGCGAAATCGCGTTCCCATCGCAGCTGGCCGGTCTCTCGGTCGAGACAGCTCAAAAGCCCGGTGACGCCGAGGGAGCAGACCGACCGCCCCGCCACCACCGGGGTCGATCGCGGTCCCCGGCCGTGCGAGAACGCGGCGGGATTGCGCGTGTAGGGGGTCGTCACCGACCACCGCCAGATCTCCGCGCCATCCGCCAGGGCCAACGCCCTCACGACCTCCTCTTCTCCGACTCGCGCGCGGACGTACACCGTCTCGCCGGCAACCACCGGCGAGGCGTGTCCCTCCCCCACATCCGCGCTCCACAGCTCGATGAGCTCTTCGGGCAGCACCGGGGGTAGCTCGGCGGCCGCGGCGACGCCGTCGCGTTGGGGACCGCGCCACTGAGGCCAGTCCGCCCCCGACAGCGGTGAGAGCGACGCGGCCAACGTCAGCAGCAAGGGAAGCGTCCGTTTCATGCCCCAAAGGCTACACGATACGAGCGCCCAGCCGGGCCGTCGATCCGCCACCGATCACTGCCGGAGCCAGGGCGGCGGGTCGGACACCAGAATCGAGAAGCGTCCGAAGTGATACTCGCGGTTGCCGTCGGTACGGACGTACTCGGCATCCGCTTCACGGACGCGGCCGAAGGCCCGGCTCAGGTTGACGAGGTCTGCAGGCGGCATGATCGGCTCGTTGTGAGCCGGCAGCACCAGCCGCACCGTCTCGGCGAGAGCGGCGAGCCGGCCGGCGCTCGCTTCGTACTCCTCGAAGCTCGATCCCGGCAGATGGGCGTAGAGCGTCGCCGGATAGAGCGTGTCGCCGGTGAAGAGCAGACCGCGCTCGCGATCGAGCAGGCAGAGCGCGTCCGGCGCGTGCCCCGGCGTGTGCAGCACCTCGAGCTCGACGTCACCGAGCGACAGTCTCTGCCCGTCGGCGACGAAGTCGGTGATCTCGAAGGGGGGTGACGAGTAGCTCTCCACCCTGAAGCCGGGTGGAGTCGGCTTCCAGATCCACCCTTTGCCGACGAACTCCGCGACCTCCTCGTGAGCCCTTCCGCGCGCGTTGGCGCGGGTGTAGTCGAGATCCCTGCCGTAGATCCGCTCGAAGCGGTGATTGCCGCCGACGTGATCGTAGTGGGTGTGCGAGTTGAGGACGACCACCGGCCGATCGGTGAGCGCCGCCACCACCGTCCGGATGTCGCCGATCCCGAGCCCGGTGTCGAAGAGCAGGGCCCGGTGGGAGCCGACGATCAGGTACGAGATCACCTCCTCGAACTGGCCGGGCTCGTAGATCGCCAACACTCCGGGTCGGATCTCGTAGACCTCGAACCAATCTCGACTCACTTCCACTCTCGGAAAGGCCGCCCACGCCGCGCGAGGGAGCGCGTCCCACCAATCGTCCTTCCCCTCTCCCCGGTTCTGCACCAGGGTCGACTCGGAGATCGACTCGGCGGGCTTCTCGGTCGCCGGCCCCTGCGCGCAAGCGATCAGCAGCGCGAGGGGCCCGAACCAGCTTCGGGTCGCGGCCGCAGGCCGGCGTCGAGAGCCGCGCCTGCGAGGAGTCCTCCAGCTTCTCGCCATCACCATGCGCTTCTCCTCGCGAAAGCTAGCACAGGCGAACCGGACGGCCCTCTCCGCTGCGATCCACCTCCACGGCTGCGCTAGAGTGGCGGTCCGATGTCCGCCACAGAGTCATCGCCCCGGAGCCTCCTCGCCGACTGGTGGGGGCAGACATCACCCTGGTTCCGCCTTTGCGTCGTCGGTCTGGCCGCTTTCGGCCTCGGTCTGTTGCTCCCTGGCGGCTCCTGGCGAAGCGGCATCGCCGCTTACGCGGCGGCACTCCTCGCCACCACAGCCGCCGGGGCCTTTCGCCCACAACGTCTGTGGGTGAGCTTGTTGATCGCGGCAGGTCTGCCAGTGGCCGCCCTGTTTCTGACCGCCGGACTCTTCGGCCTCCCGCCGAGCGGTGTGGGTGACGCGCTCGACCTGGTACAGGCAGAGCCGATGGAGAGCGCCAAGCTACTCGCCGAGGCGGCGAAGTACGGGCAGACGGAACGGGTCGCCCAGCTGCTCGAGTCCGGCGCGCCAGCCGGCTGGCCCGATCGCCACAACGTTCAGCCGATCGTCTGGGCCTCCCGCAACGGTCATCGAGAAGTCGTCGATCTCCTCCTCGCCGCGGGCGCCGAAGCCAATGCCGCCGACCGCAATGACGCTCCGGCCCTCGTCGTGGCCATCAGGGAGGAACACTCGGCGATCGCCCGCGCACTGCTCTCCGCCGGGGCCGACCCGAACAGCCTGAACCGCAACGGCGAGAGCGCTCTCCATTACGCTGCCGACGCCGGCAACGGCGACCTCATTCGCACCCTGATCGCGTTCGGAGCCGACGTCGACTCGACGTCGGGCCGCGGCCGGACGCCGCTCGCCGGAGCCGCACGCAGGGGGCACCTCGAGGTCGCCGGGCTACTCCTCGAAGCGGGTGCCACCATCGACCGCGGAACGGCAGCGACGCTGCATCCCCTCTACGCGGCCGTCTCGAGCGGCGACCCGGCGATGGTGGCCTATCTGCTCTCCTGGCTCGACGACCTTCCCGCCGACGTCCGAGAGGCCTGCGCCGATCGGTCGCGGAGATTGCGGCGCGATCGGGACGCGAAGGGTCAACGACGCTTCACGGTGATTGCCGCGCTCCTCTCCATGTTCCGGGTCGGTGCCACTGCCGAGGAGTTGCTGCGCGGCCAAGGTCTCGCGGAGGACATTCTCGCGGGACTTCCTCGTCCCCCCGGCGTCTAGACCGATGGCCGAGCTCGACCTCCCTTTCGTCCGCAGCCAGTTCCCGGCCTTTGACGAACCTTCGCTCCAGGGGTGGGCTTTCTTCGAGAGCGCTGGCGGTTCGTACACCTGCCGGCAGGTGATCGAGCGGCTCACCCACTTCTACACTCGAACCAAGGTTCAGCCCTACTTCTCCTACCCCGCCTCCGAGCAGGCGGGGGCGGCGATGGACGAATCCTACGAGCGATTCGCCGGCTACCTCGACGTCGGCGTCGACGAAGTGCACTTCGGTCCGTCGACCTCTCAGAACACCTACATGCTCGAGCGGGCCTTGCGTCCGCTCTGGCAGGACGGTGACGAGATCGTCGTCTCCAATCAGGATCACGAGGCCAACGCCGGCGCCTGGCGCCGGCTGGCGGAAACCGGCATCGTGGTCAAGGAGTGGCGGATCGATTCGGAGACCGGCTACCTCGACCCGGGAGCCCTCGACCGACTTTTGAGCGATCGGACTCGGCTCGTCGCCTTCCCTCATTGCTCGAATGTCGTCGCCGCGATCAACCCGGTCGTGGAGATCGCCGCCAAGGCTCACGATGCCGGCGCGCTGGTCGTCGTCGACGGTGTGGCATGGGCACCACACGGTCTGCCCGACGTCGCCGCACTCGGAGCCGACATCTACCTCTTCTCCCTGTACAAGACCTGGGGACCTCACCTCGGGCTCATGGTGATTCGGCGAGATCTTCTCGACAGGGCCGCCAACCAGAGCCACTTCTTCAATGCCGACGAGCCGCGCTACAAGCTGCTCCCGGCCGGTCCGGACCACGCTCAGATCGCGGCAGCCGCCGGGGTTGTCGACTACCTCGACGCCGTCGACGATCGTCATTTCGAAGAGCGGGTCGACGCCGCCCGGCGCGGCCATCGCGTCGCCGAGCTGTTCCAGCGACACGAACGCCGCCTTCTCGCCCGTCTCCTCGACTGGCTGCGCGAGCGCGAGGACCTCCGGATCGTCGGGCCGGCGGACGCCGACCTCCGGGCGCCAACCGTCTCGATCGTTCCGCTCACCAAGGAGCCCGCCGAGGTCCATACGGCCCTCACCGAACGCCGTCTGATGACCGGATTCGGCCACTTCTACGGCGTGCGACCTCTCGCCGGTATGGCCATCGACCCCGGCCGCGGCGTCGTCCGTCTGTCTTTTCTTCACTACACCACCGATGACGAGGTCGATCAGCTGATCGCCGGCCTCGACGCGACGCTCGGCTAGCGCGACGGGCGTCTGAGGCGTGCCCCACCACCCACCCGGACGGGCGGCAAGCCCGCCTGCCCGGCGACTGGTTGACCGCCGGTTGGCCTCCCGTCACAATTCGCCAAACCGCTGTGGGCCGTCTGCCGGTGTCTGCGGGGACGGCGAGACGTCTGGCGAAGACGCTAGCGAAGGAGTGCGAATGCGAGCATCTCGGCTACTGCTTATCGGCGCGGCTCTGGGAGCGATCATCGGCTCGTGGACGCCCAACGCCGACGCTTATCCGCTATACCGGGTTGCCCCCGGGCAAGACTGCGTCACCTGTCACGGCGATTTTCGCGCCAGCGGGTACGTCGACCGCACCGACGGCCAGACCTGGGACTCCTCGCTGCATAATACCCATCGCTTCGACATGCTCAGCGGCGATTGCCTCGCCTGCCATCTCGCGCCGAACCCCAACTACACCACGCCATTCCTCAAGCAGTCGGCTGGGGGAGTCGGCTTCGAACCGATCTCTTGCGTTGGCTGCCACGGCCGCGCCGAGGACGACGCGGACCCGCTCGCGGGCTACGGCGCAGGCCTGCGCCAGCACCATTGGAATGCGGGAATTACCAACTGCGTGGGCTGCCATCCCGATTCCAATCCGGCCAACTACACCCCCGCCCGCGAGCAGATCGACCCGCCCTACTATTTCCTTCCGGACCCGTCACATCCGACCAAACCGACGGATCCATGCAATCCACCGCCTGATTATCCGGAGGGGATCTACGCCGCGAGCATCGAAGGACTCGACAACGACGGCGACGATCTATTCGATCAGGACGATCCAAACTGTGGTGGCAATACTCCTCCGGTCGCGCAGGACGATGCGTACAGCACCGATGAGGACACCCCGTTGGTCGTCCCCGCGCCAGGGGTGCTCGACAACGACACCGATGACGACATGGATACGCTGACCGCCATCCTGGTCAGCGACCCCAGCAACGGCTCGGTGGCGCTCGGAGCGGACGGCTCGTTCACCTACAATCCAGATCCCGACTACAACGGCCCCGACTCCTTCACCTACATGGCCGATGACGGCATCGACAGCTCCAACGTGGCGACGGTGTCGCTGACGGTCAACGACGTCAACGATCCGCCGGTCGCCGATCCCAACGGCCCGTACAGCGGCGTCGTGGGAAGTCCGGTGACCTTCGACGGCTCGGGCTCGTTCGACGTCGATGGGACGGTGCAGAGCTACGCCTGGGACTTCGGCGACGGCAACACCGGGACCGGGGTCGCTCCAACCCACACCTATGCCGATCCAGGGACGTTTACGGTGACGCTGACGGTGACCGACGACGACGGCGACCCAAGCGGCGCGGCGACGACGACCGCCGAGATCGAGGCGGCGACCAACGAGCCGCCGGTGGCGATGGACGACGCCTACAGCACCGACGAGGACATGCAGCTGGTCGTCAGAACGACGACGACCCGGACGGCGGACCGGATCCGTTGACTGCGATGCTGATGGGGGGAGCGGCGAACGGCGTCGTGAACCTCAACCCGGACGGCTCGTTCACCTACGATCCGAACCCGGACTACAACGGCCCGGACTCCTTTACCTACAGAGCCTTCGACGGCGCCGACCAGTCGAACCTGGCGACGGTGACGCTGACGGTCAACGACGTCAACGATCCGCCGGTCGCCGATCCCAACGGTCCCTACGCCGGCACGGTGGGAAGCCCCGTGACCTTCGACGGCTCGGGATCGTTCGACGTCGACGGAACGATCCAGGCCTACGATTGGGACTTCGGCGACGGGGGAACCGGGACCGGGGTCAGTCCGACCTACACCTACGCCTCGCCGGGCACCTTCACGGTAACTCTGATCGTGACCGACGACGACGGCGCCCCGAGCGCCCCGGCGACGACGACCGCCGAGATCGAGGCGGCGACCAACGAGCCGCCGGTGGCGATGG
>CALZKB010000072.1 GCA_945787575.1 Thermoanaerobaculia bacterium
CAGCCGGGCACGGCCAACACCTCAAGGGTGTCGACCGAGCGCTCGAGAAGGTCACGGGAGAAATCAAACACGGGTAGGAGGGCATAGGTCTGTCGCAGGCGGGGCGAGGGAGCACTGGCCTGCGCGCCAACGTCGCGTTCCAGCGCGGTGGCGAGGTCTGGCAGGACGCGCCGGTAGCAGCAAAAGAGGTGAGCGGCTCCAGCCGCGAACAGGAAGCTGTTCCACACGGCGCCGCGGTGCATCAGCCGGGTCGCTCGCTTCGACTCCGGCTTCTCGATGAACTCCGAGACATCCGAAAAGCCCCGCCGGCTCCGGCGCCCGGGAACGATCCAGCCGAATCCGGGCTCGGCAGTATCGGGCGAGATCCCCAACATGACGATCCTGTCTTGCTCTCCCGCTCGCTCGAGGGCTCGGTCCGCGGCGTGTGCCAGGATCGTCTCGTCGGTCACGAAGTGATCTGAGGGTACGACCAGCAGCCGCGCCTCTGGATCCCGGTGGAGGAGCGCAAGCAGGGGTAGCAGGATCCCCGCGGCGGTCCCTCGATTACTGGGCTGGACGACGATGTTCTCGGGGGGCAGGTCCGAGAGTTCTACTTCCCACCAACGACGGTGGCTTTCCGCGACTACCACCAGAACCCGGTCGTCGGGAACGACCTTTGAAGCACGAGCGACCGCCTGCCTCAGCAGTGAGGGTCCACCGTTCAGCGAACAGAACTGCTTCGGTACCGCGACGCCCCTGCGCAGCGTGGTCAGGGCCTGGAGACGAGTTCCGTCTCCGGCTGCCAGGACGATCGCCCAGCGATGATCGGAGCGGCTGTGTGCGGCGCCTGTGATCTCGAGCTCGCTATCGTTCATGTGGATCTTGGATGTGCGGGACGTCGACATGGTTTCCTACAGTTCCTCGGAGAGAAGCCGGGCCAGGGCCAGCCGGGCTCTGTGGAGGCGGATCTTGACGGCGTTGGGTGTCACCTCGAGCAGCTCGGCGACCTCGCGCGTGTTGAGCTCCTCGATGTCCCTCAGTAGGATTACAACGCGGTAGGTTTCAGGTAGTCGATCGATACAAGCACGCACGATCCGGCGTGTCTCATGCTGCAGAACACGGCGCTCGGCCTTCGGAGGCCGTGCGGGAAGGGGTCGCACATGGCAACCAGCGGCGTCGAAGAATGGCAGCAGCTCGTCGATCTGGACCTCCGGACGGCTTGCTGCGCGGCGGATTTGCATCAGAGCCGCGTTGACGGTGATGCGGTGCAGCCAGGTGCCCAGTCGCGCTCCGCGCCGGAAGCTGTGGATGCTACGAAACGCACTCAGGAAAGCCTCCTGAACGACATCTCGCGCCTCGTCCGCGTTGCGGCAAAGCCGTTGGGCCACCGCCAGCATGCGCCCGCCGTGGTGTCGTACCAGCAGCTCGTAGCTTTCTTCGTCGTTGGCCTGCAGGCCCGCGACCAGCGCCTCCTCGTCCTCCCACGGAGATTTCTCCTGGGGCCTTGGCAGCGTCGGGATCGGCAAAGAAGTCTCAAAACGGACGCTCTCCATCAACACGGTAGTCCTCCCTTTTCTTGTTCGCGCAGCACGGTCCGCGGGCGGTCGGTACGACCCTCGTGGCGGTATTGAGATGCTCCGCGGGGAGCTTCGCTTGCCGAGCTTCGGAACATTGTTCCGTTAGCTAGAGCAACAAGGATGCCGGTTCTTGAAGTGCTCGGGCCTCTTCCTCTAAGGTGCTGAGAAAGAGCGGCTTAGTGGAGTGTCCTCGGGGTAAGCGGGAGATCTGACCACGACATGTCTAGGGTTGTCCCGTGAGATCTCGTGGGAGCCACTCTATTTCGTGGCAGGGTCTCGGCCGGTCCTTTTGACTCCGAGCCTCTTCATCCGGCTACGCAGTGTGTTGGGATTGAGGCCTAGCATTTTCGCCGCGCCGTGCGGTCCTTCGATCACGCCCGCGGAGCGCTCTAACGAGGCCTCGATGAGACGGCCCTCGGCCTCTTCAGTGCGCTTCGCGGTTGTTGCGGGCGATAGCGGAGCGCCATCACCGAAGACCAGTATCGGCCCGGTGGCGAGAACCGCCGCTCGCTCGACGAGGTTCTTGAGCTCGCGGATGTTCCCCGGCCAGTGATAGGAAAGGAGGCGGTCCATTGTGCCGCGGCCAACTCCCCGAATCTCCTTGCCCAGATCTCTGGAGAATCGCTGAAGAAAGAAGTTCACAAGCGCCGCGATGTCCTGCAAACGCTCTCGTAGCGGAGGTAGTTCGAGAGGGAGCACGTTCAGTCGGTAGTAGAGGTCGGACCGGAAGCGGCCTTCGCGCACTTCGGCATCGAGATCACGGTTGGTGGCTGCTACCACGCGGACGTCGACCTGATAAGTCTTGCTGCTGCCGACCGGCTCGAACTCCCTTTCTTGTAGCACTCTCAGCAGCTTGACCTGGGCCTCCGGTGGGAGCTCTCCGATCTCGTCGAGAAAGATGGTTCCACCGTCGGCCAGCTCGAATCGGCCCACGCGACGGTTCACAGCGCCTGTGAACGCTCCTTTGACGTGGCCAAAGAGCTCACTTTCCACCAGTCCGCCGGCAATCGCGGTGCAATTCACCTTGACCAGCGGCCGGTCCCTGCGTCGGCTGCGGTCATGGATCGCGCGCGCGATGAGCTCCTTGCCGGTTCCGGTCTCGCCCAAGACCAATACAGTGGAGTTGGACCGAGCCACCGTTTCCACCTGCTCCAGGACTTTGAGCAGCGCCGGGCTACTGCCGACTATTTCGCGGAAGTTGTGGTGCTCAAGACGGATCTCCTCCTGGAGGTAGACATTCTCGGCCTGGAGTCGATTCTTGAGATCCTCGACCTCTTCGAGAACTCTCTCGAGCTCAGCGGTTCGCTCGATGACTCGCTGCTCCAAGTGATCGTTCGTCTCGCGCAGTGTCGCCTGCAGCTGACGAAGCGTCAGATGAGTGGTGACACGCGCCAGAATCTCCTCGTGCTTGAACGGCTTGAGGACATAGTCGACGGCACCGGCCTCAAAGCCACGGATCTTGTCGCTCGTGTCGGAGAGAGCGGTCATGAAGATGATCGGGATCTCTCGTGTCCGCGGGTCGGCCTTGAGCCGGCGGCAGGTCTCGAAGCCGTCCAGACCCGGCATGACCACGTCGAGGAGGATGAGGTCGGGATGGGCGTGTCGGACCTGTTCGAGGGCCTGCTCGCCGCTACGTGCTACCAGAACCTTAAACCCCTGCTGAGGAAGATAGTCGACGAGCACGCGCAGATTTGCAGGCGTATCGTCGACGATGAGGATGGTCCCTCGGTTAACCGGCTGGGTGCTCATCCGATTCGTCCAAGTAGGGGCTTATGAACTCGGAGATCTGTTGCATGTCGTACTCGCCGGCGAGGCGCCGCATCTCGGAGACGAAAGGAAGCAAGGAACCACTCTCCACGTCGATCTCGTCCAGGTACGTCAACATTCCCTGAATGTCGCCGATCAAGGCGAGCTGATGCAGGGCCTCTAGCGCAGTACTCGGAGGCGGTGATATCGGGGCGTCCTGCTTGCGGTCAATGGCGGCGGTGGTACCACTCTCGGTCTGGGCTGTTCGCTCATCTCCGTAGGTCCATTTGAGCCCCAGATGTTTCTGCAGCTTGTCGAGCAGGAGCGGGACTTTCACCGGTTTGGCGATGAAGTCGTGGCACCCGGCGTCGATGCTCTGCTGGCGGTTGTGCTCGAAGACGCTTGCCGACAGCGCTAGCACCACGACATCCCTCAGGGGCGGCGATCGTCTGATGCGGCGGGTGGCCTCGAAGCCGTCCATCACCGGCATGACGAGGTCCATCAAGACGAGGTTAGGTGGCGAGGCCGAGGCCTTCTCGAGTGCCTCCTTCCCGTCTACCGCCTCGTCCAACTCGAAGCCGAGCGGAGCAAGCAAGCCAACTATGACCGCGCGGTTTTCGGCCTTGTCGTCGACGACGAGGATCCTTATGACTTCGCCTTTGTACCCGGTGATGCGGCGATCTTCCGGGATGAGGTCGACGACTGGTTGTTCGGGAAGGGTCAACTCGACCGCGAAGATGCTGCCTTCGCCCGGCGTGCTGCGAACCTCGATCGTACCGCCCATCAGCTGCATTAGCTTGCCGCTGATGGCTAGACCCAGACCGGTGCCCTCCTCGAGTCGGTCCACGGTCTCTACCTGCCTGAAAGGCTCGAATATCTCCTCCAACCTGTCAGGGGGAATGCCGATGCCGGTGTCTTCGACCTCGAATCGGAGCCGAGACTCGGCTGGGGGAGCATCGGCGTATTCGACTCGAAATACGACCCTACCTCGATCGGTGAACTTGGCGGCATTGCTGAGCAGGTTGAGCAGAACCTGGCGAAGCAGGCGCTCGTCGGCGTGTACCGCCTGAGGTAGAGCCGACAACGGCTTATAGACGAACGAGAGACCCTTCTGCTCAGCGCGTACACGTGCGATGTCCACGACGTCGTCGAGGAATGCCTGTAGGTAGAAGTCGGTCGCATGCACCTCGCGCTTGCCTGCCTCGATCTTGGACAGCGATAGGATGTCGTTAATCAACGTGAGCAAGTGCTCGCCGCTGCGTTCGATGATGCCGACGCCGCTTCGCTGAGATTCCGCTAGAGCTTCGTCGCGCCGCAGGATCTGGGCGTAGCCGAGGATCGCGTTCAAGGGCGTGCGCAGCTCGTGGCTCATGCTGGCCAGGAATTCACTTTTGGCGTGGTTTGCTGCCTCGGCAGCCTCCTTGGCCTCAAACAACTCCATCTCGACCTTCCTGCGCTCACCGATCTCCCGCTGCAGATGGGTGTTAGCGCGGGAGAGCTCCTCGGTGCGTTCTTCCACGCGCAGCTCGAGGTTGTCGTGGGCTTGTCGCAGATCCTTCTCGGCGTTCTTGCGCTCCGCGACCTCCAGCTTCATCCCTTCATAGAGGCGAGCGTTCTCAAGTGAGATCGCGGCCTGTGTTGCCAGGATTCCGACAACCTCGATTCGGTCTGGTGTGAAGGCGCCGCGCACGAGGTTGTTTTCGAGGTAGAGCATGCCGATGGGCTTGCCCTTGTGAAGGATTGGCGCACATAGCACCGACAGCGGCTTTTGCTCCTGGATGTAGTTGTCGTTCGAGAAGCGATCGTCTCGTGTGGCATCTGCCAGCACCACGCTCTCCCCGACACGTGTCACGTAGTGGACGATCGAGGGCGCCACCCCGCGGCCCGATTTGGGTGGTCTCGCCTTCTCCACGGTGCCTTCGTCCTCGCTACCGGTCGCTTCGGCCTCGATCTTGATCTCGCCCTCTCGCTCGAGCAGCAGACAGCCCCTTTGCGCGCCGGCGTTCTCCATCACGATCCGTAGCAGCCGGTCGAGCAGACGGCGCTGCTCTACCTCGCCCGAGATCACCTGCGCCGCGCGGATCACGGTCGTCAGATCGAGGGTGTCAAGTGGATGCGAGCCGGAGGCGCCCCGGGACGGTTCCGCCAGGAGGTGGGGGAAACTAGTTTGGAGGTCCTCGACCTTGGCGCTCGCTCCCCACTGCTCGTAGCAACGTTGGGCGGCGCGCAGGTAGAGTCCAGCGATGCCCTCGTTGCCTCGTCTCAGCCAGAACCGCGCGTAGCATTCGTTGGCCACAGCCTCAATCTGGATGAAACCGTACTGTTCTGCGTCAGTGATCGCCCGTTCGTAGGCCTCCATAGCCGCCGTCGACTCTCCCCTAATGCTCGCCGCTTCGGCGAAGACGAGGTGGTGGCGATGGCTGAAGTTCGCGGGGCTGTTCTCTGCCCAAGTCCCTAGCTGCGAACAGAGAGCATCGAGTTCCTGTTGCGCTGCTTCTCTGGCGTCTACGTCGAGCGAGGTGTAACGAGCCGACAGAGTCAAGGCTCGGTAGAAGCACCGCCAAGCATCCCAGATCATGCCTTCCGTCTTGTCGGCCAAGTGCACCGCTTCGTCCGCCATGTCGGCCGCCCCGTCGTAGTCGCCGAGAAGATAGAGAAGCTGTAGCTTCGTGACGCAGTAGATGCTGCGGAAAAAGCCCAGCGCTCCGTAGTTCTTGAGAAAGGCCACCTCATCGAAGCCGGCGCCGGTAAGTGAGCAAGGCCGCTCGGTGCGGCCCTGCAGCGCCTGGCTCAGTTGCAGGACCTGCTGGTGGGCGTCAAAGAAGGTCTGGTTCTTGGTCCGGGTCATGAAGTCCAGGTAGGGGCCGTAGTGGTCGTAGTACTCGCTCAGCTGCTGACCGCGGAAGAGAGCGTGCCAGCTCTCGTGGTAGATGCCGTAGGCGGAATAGATGAAGTCTCCGGAGGAGAGACCCGCTTGATGCGCTTCACGTGAATATGGAAAGCAGGTCGCGATCGGCTCGCGCCAAAAGCCGATGTAACAGCTGAACATATGGTTTACTTTCGCTCGTGCGCTGAGGTCGTCGAAGCGCTCGTTGACCTCCAGGGCGAGCCGCCCGAAGGCGTAGCTCGAGGCGTAGTCTTCCCTCCTCAGACCGACCGTGGCGCCGTAGGTGACGTATCCGTAGGCCGATTCCTCCACGTTTCCGTAGCGCAGCGACACGTGGACCATCTTGGCGGCGATCAGGGCGGTCAGCGTCATGTCGCCGGAGATATAGGCGGGTGCCCACATCGTCATCAGGAGCTTCATGCTGATCCGCATCGCCTTGTCCGCCATCACCGGCAGGCGCACAAGTTCCGCGATATCACGTTCGCCGATGAGAACGTTGATGGCCCGCATCTCGGCGTCGAGCGTCTTCCGGCGCTCGTCCTCGTCTTCCGGGAAGACGATGTCAAACAGCGCCAGGCCGGCTTTGCCCCAGTCACGGGCCTCGGGGAATCGCGACGTGTTCTCGTATTGGACGATGCGAATTCGGTAGATCTCGGCTTTGTCCAGTGGCGAAAGAGCCCTTTCCAGAAGGCGCTCGAGCTCCCGCTCCGCCCGCTCGAAATGGCCGCAGAGGTAGGCCGCCTCGGCGCGTTCGAGGTTCAGCGCGAAGGCCAGGTCATAGTCCTCCGCCCACGCGTCTTCGGACAGCTGCTCGATTCCCTCCTCGAAGTAGGACAAGGCGGGCTTATACGCAGTGGAGTTCTTGGCCTTGCGTCCGGCCCTGAGATTGAGCTGGGCGAGGAGGGTCCTTTCTTCCTTCTCCTCGATGAGCGAGGCACCGATGTTCAGATGACCGACGATCTCGAAAAGGTGCTCATCCAGAGTTGCCTCGTCGCTGTGCTTCCACCTGAGCTTACCGACTTGCAGGTGCACGATCTGCTTGCTGTCGTCGGGGATCAGGGCATAGGCGGCCTGCTGAACCCTGTCGTGAAGGAAGCGATAGGTGGCTGATTCGGGGTCGGTGATTCTGGAAGGTCCGCGAAACTCGGCGAGTCGAACGCTTTCCGCTGATCCCGCCAGTATCAAGCCACTGTGCACCGCCTCACGGAGCTCGGCAACCGCTTGCTCCAGTGGGATCTGGCGGACGATGGCCAAGGTGGCCAAGTCGAATCTGTTGCCTATGCAGGCCGCCAGCTTGACTATGTTCTGGGTACTCTCCTGCAACTGCCCGATCTTCCGCACCATTAGATCGACGACGTTGTCCGTGATCCCCATTGCGCGGATACCCGCGAGGTCATAGGCCCAGCCGCCCTGCGAATAGTCGAAGGCGAGCAGCCCCTCGCTATGCAGAATCTTGATGAACTGAATGACAAAGAAGGGGTTGCCATGGGTCTTCTCGTGCATCAACTCCGCAAAGTGCAAGGCCTTGTCGGTCGAGCATCTCAGCGTGTCAGCGACGAACGGAAGTAGATGTTCGAGACGAAGGGGAGTTAGGCGGATCTGATTGAGGGTCGCACTCGCCGCTTCGAGCTCCTTGAGGGTGTGAGTGAGGGGATGTCCGGTCGCTACCTCGTTGTCGCGGTAGGCGCCGATGATGAGGAGGTGGCGGAGCGTCCGATCGGTGACCAGCCCTTGGAGCAAGGTCAGGGTGGCTGAGTCGGCCCACTGCAGGTCGTCCAGAAACAGCACCAGGGGATGCTCTTTCTGTGCGAACACCTTGATGAAGCGTTCGAACACCAGGTTGAACCGGTTCTTGGTCTCGGCGGGCGGCAGCTCCGGCATTGGCGGCTGCGGCCCGATGACGAGTTCGATCTCGGGAATGACGTTGGTGACAACTTGGCCGTTCTGCCCGAGTGCGCTCTGCAGCCGAGATCTCCAAGTGGCGATTTGGCTCTCGCTTTCAGTGAGGAGTTGCCGAGTCAGCTCCTGGAAAGCGCTGATCACCGCGCTATGAGGGATATTCCGTTGAAACTGGTCGAACTTGCCGGAGATGAAATAGCCCCTTCGGCGCACGATCGGCTGGTGGGTTTCGTTCACCAGGGCGGACTTGCCGACTCCCGAGTAGCCGGAGACCAGTAGCAGTTCCGTGGCGCCGCCGGCAACCCGATCGAAGGTCCTCATCAACACATCGAGCTCCCGCGCACGGCCGTAGAGCTTCTCCGGGATCTCGATCCGGTCCGAAACGTCCTTGAGACCGGCTATCCAGCCGGCGCCTACCCTGTCATTAATGCAGGCCTCGAGATCGGCACGTAGACCGAGGGCGCTCTGGTACCGGTCCTCTGCAGCCTTGGCCAGCAGCTTGACAACGATCTCCGAGAGGACATCGCCCACGTCCGGCTGTATCGCCTTGGGCGGTACCGGCTCGCGTGCGATGTGCGCATGGATCAGTTCCAGCGGATCGTCCGCCTGGAACGGCACACTACCCGTCAGCATTTCGTAGAGCAGGATGCCGAGGCAGTAGAGGTCGGTCTGGCGAGCGACGCGCCGGTTCATGCGGCCGGTCTGCTCTGGAGCCATGTATGCGAGAAGCTCGAGCGATAGCCTGAGCTGGTCGGATCGAAGCTTCTGGTTTGTGAGCCGCGAGGCCGCCTCGAACCCGGTCAGCATCACCGCGCCGTTCTCAGGACCCACGAAGACGTGGCTGGGGTGAAGGGCCTTGTGCACCACTCCATGTCTATGGACTGCGGCGAGGATAGTGGCGAGCTGGAGGCCGACTGCAAGGGCCGTGTCGCGGTCGAGCCGACCCTCGCCGTGCACCACTCGGAGCGGAGATGCTCCGGTGTCTTCGAGAATGAGAGCGCTCCCGCGCGTGAGGGGCACCAGCTCGTGGACTGGCAAGATACCCTTCGTCGGTAGATTACGAGTGATCTCGTATTCCCACTCCAGGCGTTCACTCACGGCAATCACATCGGCCTCATCGTCCGCCGCCTTGACGAGAATCGAAGACCCATCACGCTGGCGCCGACCTCGGTACATCGTGCAGCCGAGGCTGGTGGCGATCTCTTCTCCGACGTCGTAGCCCGGGATGTTCATGGGTCTCTTTCGCCTGCGCTGCGGTTAGGTGGGCCAGGGAGTACCCTTAGCCCAACTGACCTTAGGCTCTCCATAACCAGAGGTCGCCTGATCGGTAGCTGAATGAGTCTAGCAGTCGGTCCGCCTAGGATGCCCTGAACCGATCTCCCACGATGGGCAGCGAACGGCGTCTCAACCACAACACCAGTGCGCTCCCGAGAAACACGAAGCACGCGAGGGCAAACAGCAGCCCGCCGTCGCCCTGGACCTCGATGCCGAGGACCGTCAGGTGACTGAGGATGGCCGGGCTGATGACCCCGAGCGCGAGGAGGGCTCCCAGGGCGGCAGTCCGCGGAGCCAGCAGCAGGACGCTGGCGACGAGCTCCGCGACGCCGGAGCCGATTCGGCCCCAGGGCTCGAGGCCCAGCGTAGTGAAGATGTAGATCGACTCCTCAGCGCCGGTGAACTTGAAGAACAGGGTCTGGAGGAGGACCGCGGCGACGACCAGCTGTGCGACCCAGCCGAGGATTTCTTGCTTTCTGGTGAGCTGTTGCATTTGATCTCCCTATCGGTGGATTTGTCTAGCGGCAGCCGCCGGCGGCACTCCCGGGTGCGGTCTCGGGAGCCCCAAGCCTAGTCGAGCGATGAGCGCTCCCAGCCCGACCCCATGGTGGAGGTCTGGATTCGAAGGAGCGCGTCCGAGGCCGTGATGTAGAGGACGGAGCCGTCGTCGCCCCAGGCGCAGTTGGACGTTGCCACTCCAGTCTGGATCGTGCCCAGGTGCCTCCCGTCGGGAGCGAACACGTAGACGCCGCCCGGACCGGCGCCAAAAACGTGACCGCCTTGGTCCACCGCCATGCCGTCGGGACCGCCGGGCTGTTCCGCGGTGAAGGGCAGCGCATCGAAGAAGACGCGGCCGTCTCCCAGAGTTCCGTTTTCCAACACGTCCCAGGAGAGCCAAGCGGGATAGCCAGGATCGACATCGGTGACATAGAGCGTCTCCTCGTCCGGAGAGAAGGCGATCCCGTTGGGCGCCTTGAGCTCGTCGAGCAGAAGGGCCAGTTCGCCGGTTGTTGACAAGCGGTAGACGCCGCTCAGATCGAGCTCCTTTTCCGGATCTTCGAAGGCGCCGGGGAGCCCGAAAGGCGGATCGGTGAAGTAGAGGTCGCCGTTCGACCGGAAGACTGCGTCGTTGGGGCTGTTCAGGCGCTTGCCCTCAAAGCGTTCCACGAGCGTCGTCTTGCTGCCGTTGGGCTCGAGGCGCGCGATCCGGCGGTCGCCGTGCTCGCAGAGGACCAGCCGACCTTCGTGGTCGAAGGTCAGGCCGTTCGAGCCCGGTTCGCGCCCGGCGAACGGAAGCAAGCCGCTGTAGCCGCTCGGCTTCATGAACAACTCGGTGCCGCGCTCCCGGGTCCAGCGGAAGACGGAGTTGGCGGGGATGTCCGAGAAGAGGAGAGCTTCGGCCAAGTGGTCCCAGACCGGCCCTTCGACCCAGGCGAAGCCGTCGGCTAGGTGCTCGAGAGCGACGCCAGGCGGCAGCAGGCGGTCGATCTCCGGGTCGAGCCGGACGATGCCGTCGGCTGCGTCGGTTGTGCCGCAGCCCGGTAGGAAACAAAGGCCGAGGATCAGGGCGGCAAGTACCCAGGGGCCACAGGTCTTCATCGCCGTCCCCGCGGGCGGACGCCCGGGACCAGCAATGGCATGCGGTAAAGGGTGCCGCGGGCCGTCATGTAGAGGGTCTTGCCGTCCTCGCCACCCCAGGCGAAATTGGACGCCAAGCGCGGCGCCCTCACGGTACCTAGGTGAACGCCCTGAGCGGACAGGATCCAGAGACCGCCGGGGCCCGAGACGTACACGTTGCCTAGGCGGTCGACCTTGAGGCCGTCGAGAGCTTCCTCGCCAGGGGCTCCGGTCATGTCGAAAAAGAGCTCGCCCCGGTCCAGAGTGCCGTCGGTGCGAAGCTGGTAACGAATCACGACCTTCTTTTCGGTGTCCCAGTTGGCGACGTAGAGGTATCTCTCGTCGGCCGAGAAGGCGAGCCCATTGGGACCCGCGAGGTAGGTGTCGAGCAGCTCGAGCCCGCGATCCGCCCATCGAAAGACGCCGCTGTAGTCGAGCTCCTTGCGGGGATCGTCGGCGAACTGCGGCAGTCCGAACGGCGGATCGCTGAAGTAGAGACTGCCGTCGGACCGGTACACCAAGTCGTTTGGACTGTTGAGCCGGCTGCCGCGGTAAGAGTCCGCCAACACGGTCAACTCGCCGTTCGCCTCCAGCCGCGAGATCCGGTGGTTGCCATGCTCAGCGATCGTGAGTCGTCCCTGGGCGTCCAGCGTCAGGCCGTTCGAGCCGGGCTGCTTGTACTCGGCGACGTCGGCGCCTGTGTAGCCGCTGTGCTCGCGGAAGATCGAGAGGCCGTCTGCGTCGGAGTAGCGGTAGATGCGATTGGCGTTGGGGTCGCTGAAGAGGAGGTAGCCCTCGGGGAGCCAGATCGGTCCTTCGATGAACTCGAATCCCTCGGCCAGCTTGAAGAGCTTCGGGTTCGCCGGCACGATGGAGTCGAGGTCCGGATGGAGACGAACAACGTCCACGTTTACTTCCTGTGGCGGGACGGCGACCGGTTGGGTGCCAACCTGATGGAATTGGAGGATTGCCTTTCGTATCCAGATGAAGTTGGTGGGCGAGCCCGAGATTGGGCCGTTGATGCCGAACACCGCCAGCTGGATCTGTTGACCGGGTCGTACCGCGCGACCGACGATGAGCCGGTTGGGCGCGTTCCAGCCTCCCACGACGGAGCCGCCGCTCTGGCCCAGCTGTCGCGGCAGCTCGCCATCGACCCAGACCTCGGCATAGTCGTCGACGGCGGTCTCGAAGACCACAGTTGCTCCGGTGGTGTCGAAGCCGTCGATGCTCTCGGGGATTGTGATCTCGATGCGGTACCAGTTGAAGCACACCCGGCCGGTCGAGCGGCGAACGTCGAGCGTGGTGGGATCGAGGACTTCCCAGGCAGAATCGTCGAAGTCCCTCCACCCGGCTTTGGGGAGAATGTCGTAGGTGGATACCGGGCCGCCGGTCGGTTGTCCGTCGGGGCCAGCTGCACGGAACGCGGTCTCGACGACGCGGGCGTCTCTGTAACGCCACTCACCGCCCACCCGAGCCACTCCCTCTGCCGTGGCCAGATCGATGGTGGCGAGCACTGGGCCGGGTGTCTCGTCGGCCGCAAGCGGAGCTGCGGCGAGGGCCAGGAGGGTGACCAGGGCGCAGATCGTCCGGTGGCATGCGGTGCGTTGGATCATCAGCCTGCCGACCCCAGGGCCGTGACCTTGACGGTGTAATAGAGGAAGGGCGGAGAGACCTCCCGGAACCAGTGAGGCGTGCCGCGCGGGATGACGATCAGATCGCCTTCTTCGAGCTTCCGCTCCACTCCGCCACGGATACCGCTGCCGCGGGTCTCGTGCGGCGCGGTGGTCTCTTCATCCACCAGCTCGCCGTCCGTGACGAATGTGGCCGAGCCGTCAAGTATGTAAAAGATATCGGTGTCGAGGGCGTGGACCTCGGAGCGGCCCGGGAGGTCTCTCCGGCTTGCGTGAATCTTGAACGTGTCGACCTCGAGGATCGGCTTGCCGGCGGCGAAGGCGGCGGAGACCTCTGCAGCCGAGACGTGGGACACTCCCTCGCTGTTTCCCCAGCCTTCGACCGAGGCGGCGGCCGCCGCCGCGATTTCCTGGTCTTGTGCGGCGCTGGCCGCTCCGCTAACGCCGATTGCGCCGAGGACCTGGCCGTCCTTGACGATCGGCACCCCGCCCTGAAGCGGCGTGAAATCGTCGAGGGCCACCATCGAGGTCCGGCCGCGCTCTACGATGAGGTCCTCGAAGAGCTTGGTCGGCCGCTGGAACTGGGCGGCCGTGTAGGCCTTGCCTCGCGCTACTCTCTCAGCGGCGGCGAAGGTGCCGTCGAGTCTCGCGAGAGTCAGTAGGTCGCCGCCTCGATCCACGATCGCGATCGCTCCACCAGGGGCCCTCAGCCTCTGTGCCTCGGCGATCGCGGCGGCGAGCACCCTCTGAGCACCTTCCAGGTTCAATGTCTTGGTGTCTTCGGTCTGCGCTGCCGCGGCGGTCGCAACCGCGACGACCAGGACTGCACCGATTGCTACTCGAGATCTCATTTGACGTTCTCCTTTGTTCTTCCCTTGCAGATCGGCGCCGGTTGATCGGTCGGTTTCGTAGATCACCGATCAACCGGCGCGTCCGGTTCGTGGCCCTACCCCACCGGCTTGCTAAAACTGGCTTCGCCGAGAAGAGCCTCCGCCCAGGCGCACCAGATCTGCACCTTCGCGACGTTCGGCACGTAGTCGGGAACCGTGATCGTCGTGTTGACCTTGTCGTCCTTGAGCTCGATCCGGTCGAGAAGGTGAACCTTGCCGTGCGAGTCCACCACTTGCCAGTGGGGATCGGGGGTGCCCGGTACCTCGAAGTCGTCCGAGAGGGTGAGCTTGTTGCGCTGACCCTGTTTGGTGTGAGTCACCGTGCCCTTGTTGACCTTGGCACCGGAGAAGACGCCGGTGGTGTGACTGGTTTGGGCCGAGAGCGGGAAGGTGGTTACTGCTGCCGCGAGCACCAGCCCCAGTCCGAGCGTCCAGCGTTGTGTCCGTCTTTTGTTCTTCATCTGTGATCTCCTTTTCTTGGTTGTTGTCGTTGGTGTTTGTGCCTCGTTCCTTGGATGCGCATAGACCTCATCGGTTTCGTTGCCTCTGGCTTGGACACTCCGGGGCGCTTTGCGGAAGTGATCCGTTTCGTGGCACCGCCGGGGCGACTCGGTCGAGCGGAGCCGCACGGAGATTCTGGCTCGACGACCGCGCTAGGCGTCGAGCAGGCGCTCGGGGTGACGACCGCTACGCTCGGCGAAAAGAGCTTCCCCCGGACCTACATTTCTCCGGAAGCACTCCTGGTCATGTCGATCAGCCGATTCGCGGTCTTGTCGCCGACGCTTCCCATTGCAGACTTGACGTGGAGGTCACGCTGCGGGAAGGGGATCTGAATGCGCTTCTCTCGAAAGGCTGCCTCAATCGCGTAATTGAGACGACTGAGCAGCCGCTGGTGACGGATCGGTTCATCGGTCCAGACACGGAGCTCGAAGTTGAGAGAGGAATCGCCAAATCCCTCGAACCAGACTCTCGAGGCCGGCTTTCCTAGCACGCCTTCCGTCCCGGCAGCGATCTCGAGAAGAGTGCGCTCCACTAGCTTGACGTCAGAGCCGTAAGCCACGCCGACGGGCGCATGGATTCGAACCTGAGAGTCGCCATGCGACCAATTGGTCACCGTGCTGCTGGTCAGTTGGGAGTTCGGAACGATGATGGAGATATTGTCGTTGGTCACAATCGTCGTTGAGCGGACGCCTATTTCCAGGACTCTTCCCTCGACCTCTCCGGCCGTCACGAAGTCGTTGACCCCAACGGGGCGCTCGAAGAGCAGAACGAGCCCGGCCACGAAGTTGGCGACCAGACTCTGTAGGCCGAAGCCGATGCCGACGCCGAGCACTCCCGCGATCACGGCGAGTCCGGTGAGGTCTACGTTGAGCACTCTCAGTCCGATCAGGATCCCCACCACCCAGATGCCGTACTGGATCAGGCGGACCAGCGTGTATCGAGCGCCCCCTTCGATGTGCCGCAGGAAGCGGACCTGGCACAAGCGCCCGATCCATCGCACCAGATACCGGTTGACGATGAGAATCAGGGCGACCACAAGAAGGTGAACTGGAGTGACAGGATTCCCCCCCATCTCGAAGAGGGGAAAGCCAAGAATGAGCCTCGCTTGCTCGATCCAGCTCATTGCCGGGCTCGAGGCTGGCCCATCGCTCGCTGATCAACTTGCGACTGGAGGGGCCGACGGTGATTGTGTGAAAGCACGATGAAGAACCTCCCGGGGGAGTTCCCTAGGACGACGCCATCTGGCTGTCTTCGTGGCGGACCTCGGTGATTTCCCGGCCCAGGAAGTAGCTGATCGCCGTGCGGATGACCACGAGGGCTGACACGAAGGCCAGGTCCGCCAGCTGGCGCTTGACGACGGTTTGGATGATGTCGGAGGCGATCATGAACTCGATGCCGACGAGAATGTAGGTGCCGAGCTCGATCCGCACCCGGTGCATGGAGCTTGCACCCGCACGGTCGCGGAAGCGTTTGACTTCGTAGCCCAGGAATCCGAACAGGGCGCGCGCGAAGCCCCAGAGCACAATCGCGATCCCGATCAGGTCGATCACGCTGGCTACCGCCTCGAGCCCGGGGATAAGAGGCTCGATCAACGACTTGGCCTCTCCCAGGGTTTCATGCATGGTCTCGGCTCACTTGCCGGTTTACCTGGGCGCTCAGAATAGTAGTGCTGAGCTGGGAGACGCCGATCAGGGTGCCGCGCAGGGAGTCCTCCCTTCCAGGCAGCGCCAGCTTGTTGATCTCGGCTTCGTCGGTGTCGGCTGTGTTCGTGCCGAGACGCGTGCCTCGGTGAAACTCGGGGAAAAGTTCTCAGTCCGAGGCCAGCTCATGGATCTCCGGTCGCTCGTGCTTTCTTCGGATGCGCCGACCGAGGCGCAGGGTTCGCGATGCGCGCCGGAACTGCAACGGCGATCCGTGCGCGCAGCAACTCGCCGACGCTCCAGGCTTGGGCAACAGCGCCACGAGGGGTATGGGGCGGCTCAGCGTCGAAGATCTCCGAAACCGTACCAACTCCGGCCTCGGAGAGGTGTCCGCAGGCTTCGTCGAGGAGCCCACGAGCCTCCTTCCTGCCCGCTTCTCCGCGGTAGCGCAAGAGCGCATCCACGTAGGGTCCCAGCAGCCAGCTCCAGACCGTCCCCTGGTGGTAGGAGCCGTCTCTCTCCAAGGGACCGCCGACATAGATTGGTCGGTAGTCCGGATGGTCCGGCGATAGACTGCGCAGTCCGACCGGTGTGAGGAGCTTGTCTTGCACGACTCGTAGCACCTTCAGTGCCTTGGTTTTGGCGAGCAGGGGATAGGGGAGGGTCAGCGCGAACAACTGGTTGGGTCGAATCGACGGGTCGGCGCGGCCGTCCTCGACGACGTCGTACAGGCAGCCGAGCTCCTCGTTCCAAAAGAGCCGGTTGAAGCGGCGCCGTACCCGCTCTGCGCGCTTGCCGAGCTCGCAGCCAGACTCCTCGTCGCCGAGTCTCACCTCCAGCTCGCCCAGGATCCGCAGGGCGTTGTACCAGAGGGCGTTGATTTCGACCGCTTTGCCCTGGCGGGGAGTGACCACCCAGTCGTCGACCTTGGCGTCCATCCAGGTGAGCTGAACGCCGGGTTCGCCGGCCAGCAGCAGGCCATCTTCGTCTGTGTGGATGCCATATCGCGTACCGGCGTCGTGCCAGGAGAGGATCTCCCGCAGCACCGGCAACAGCTCGCCGCGTACGAACTCGGCGTCATTCGACTGCTCCAGGTATTGATGGATGGCGACGAAGAACCAAAGAGTAGCGTCGACGGTGTTGTATTCGGGAGTCTCGCCGGCGTCGGGAAAGCGGTTGGGGAGCATCCCTTTGTCGACGCTGGCGGCGAAGGCGGCCAGGATTCGCTTGGCATCCTCGAGACGGCCGGTGGCGAGGCAGATCCCCGGCAGTGCGATCATGGTGTCTCGCCCCCAGTCGGCGAACCAGTGGTAGCCGGCGATGAGGGTCCGCAGGTCGGCGCCACGGTGGACGACGAACTGATCCGCGGCGAGGCTGAGCAGGCGGGTCGCGGGGTCCTCCGTAGAAAGGTCGGCGAGCAGGCGCTGGCGGCGCTCGCGCTCCTCGTCGAGGAGCGCCACGGCGTCCCGGCCGCGCGGATCCTCGGTCGAGATTACGATACCGAGGCGCTCGCCAGGATCGAGCCTGCGTCGCAGGGTTCCCGGCGTCCATAGGTCCTCCCGAAAGTCGAGGCCTCGCCGGCGCTCGACCTCGAACTCGAAGCCGCGGTACCAATCGGGACCGGAATCGAAGTCGGCACCGGGCACCTGGAGGTGAACGGTGGGGCCGTCGGCAGTCGGGCGGCTGATGAACAGGCCGTCCTCGAAGTCGGTCTGCTCGGAGAGGACCGTTGCCGGCCCGAGCGAGTGGAAATTGCGCCAGGTGAGGAGCGGCAGCAGTTCGAGCTCGACCGGTCCGGAGCTCTCGACGAGCTCGTAGACCACGAGCGTGGTGTTTTCGCCGGCAACCGCCGCCACCGTTTTGCGCAGATGCGCGCCGCCGGCCTGGTACTCGAAGACGGGAAAGAGACCGCGTCGAAAGCGCGTCAGGTGACGATAGCCGTGGGGATGGACGGCACCCGGATAGCGGTTGCAGCCGAGGTCCCAGGCCGCGCCCTCGACGTGCACGATCTCGTCCAGCTTCGAAAGGAGAACCGTCCGGCCCACCGGGGGCTCGGTGGCGGCGACCAGAAGGCCGTGATAGCGGCGGCTGTGCGCTCCGGAGACGGTGGAACTCGCCCAACCGCCGAGGCCGTTGGTCTCCAGCCATTCGAGCTCCGCGAGGCGCTCGAAGTCCTCGTCGCCTCGTCCCTCGATGGTGATTTCCATGGTTCTGCCTCCGTTGTTTCTAGGTTTCGGTTTGCGCCAGGTTGTCCTGGGCCGACGGGCTGACAGGTCGCCGCCCAAAGAAGTACTGAAACGGGACGTGCGCTCGCATCGCCCAGGACCTCTCACTGTGGAGCGCCTCCGGAAACGCGAGATAGAAGAGGTCGGTCCCTTCGCGAAAGCCGGCGCGGACGAGACGTGCCCGCATGTTGCGGGTGACTTCAAAATTGTCCCTGGGCCAGCCGCTATCCAGGTATAGGCGGATGTCGGGTTTCGCCTCGCCGGCGACGCGGTCGAGGAGGTTGTCCTGCCAGCCGAAGGTGCTGGACATGCAGGCCGCCATGCCGAACACCTCCGGGTACTGCCAGGCGAGATAGAAGGAGACCACCCCGCCCAACGAGGAGCCCATCACGGCGGTCCTCTCGGGCGCGGCGAGGGTTCGGAAGCCGGCGTCGATCGTCGGCTTCAGCTCCTCGACAAGAATCCGGCCGTAGCTCTCGTAGCCCGGCCGGGTGTAGTCGAACCTACGGTCGGTGGGGTAGATGCCCACCAAGATCGCCTGCTCCAGCACGTTCATGGCGTCGAGGATC